>NZ_JBNPVT010000007.1:0-318409 GCF_050434205.1 Paraburkholderia sp. GAS348 | reverse complement strand
GCTTCAGCACTTATGGATGCCCCACCCTGCGCCATGCGCAGGGTCTTGAGACCACATGCACAGGTTGAGATCGATGTTGTGCCTCGAACAACACAGCCCGAGCTTGCTGAAAGCTCCTCTGGTGAGCATCACCAGAAACTACTTCTTCCAGATTGGTTGTGTTGACAAAGTCAACACGACAACAAGTCATGCCTGATGACCATAGCGAGTCGGTCCCACCCCTTCCCATCCCGAACAGGACCGTGAAACGACTCCACGCCGATGATAGTGCGGATTCCCGTGTGAAAGTAGGTAATCGTCAGGCTCCCCAGCATGTCCAGAAACCCCACCCCACAAAGGTGGGGTTTTTGCGTTTACGGCCGTAAAAACAGCGTCAATACGGCCCCGGCAACATCACCCCGGGAAATACGTGGCCGTTTCTGCCGATCCGGAGCGCGCTCGCGTAACCCGTCAGCTCCAGATAAGCGCGTCCGGCGTCAGTGACGCCGCCGCGAATTGACATGCGCGGAGGTGAAGCGGAGAGCCGACGTATAAGCCGTTGCCCCGATCCACCCAACCGCCTTATTTTCCTGGTGCCAGGAATCGTTGTGCCAGACGGACCCAGTACGTCGCCCCGATCGGCAATAGCTCGTCGTTGAAGTCATAGCTCGCGTTATGCAGCATGCAAGGCCCGGCACCATGTCCTGAGTCCCGGTGACCACCGTCTCCATTGCCGAGAAACGCGTAACAGCCCGGCTTCGCCAGCAGCATGAACGAAAAATCCTCGGCGCCCATCGTCGGTTCGACCGAGTCGTCGACATTTTCCGCACCGACAATTTCCTTCATGACTGCCGCAGCGAAGCGGGTCTCTTCGCTACTGTTGACGGTTGGCGGATAGTTGCGATGGAAATGGATTTCAACCGAGCAATCGTAAGCCTCGGCCGTGCTCTCAGCGATCTTGCGCATGCGCGATTCGATCAGATCGAGCGTTTCGGTGGTAAAAGTGCGCACGGTGCCTGAAATCCACGCATCGTTCGGGACGACATTGACGGCGTCGCCGGCGTGGATCTGGGTGATCGACAGTACCGCGGTATCGAGCGGCTTCTTGTTTCGCGTGATGATGCTCTGCAGTCCGTTCGCGATCTGCACTGCTGTGAACACGGGGTCGCGGCCGTTGTGCGGCAGCGCTGCATGCGAACCCACACCTTTGATTTCAATACGAAATTCGTTGCTTGAGGCCATAATCGGCCCTTCGGTCACGCCGAAGTGGCCTGCCGCCATGCCCGGCCAGTTGTGGATTCCGAAAACCGTATCGACCGGAAACTTCGTGAACAGGCCGTCATCGATCATTGCCTGTGCGCCGGCACCACCTTCTTCTGCCGGTTGAAAGATGAACACGATCGTGCCGTCAAAATCTCCGTGCTTGACGAGATGTCGCGCCGCGCCAAGCAGCATCGCGGTATGTCCGTCATGACCGCACGCATGCATTTTGCCGTCGTTCTGCGAGCGATGGTCGAAACTGTTGAGCTCCTGAATCGGCAGCGCATCCATGTCGGCGCGCAGTCCGATCGAGCGCGATCCGTTGCCGCGTTTCAGTACGCCAACTACGCCTGTTTTGCCCAATCCGCGATGCGTTTCGATGCCCCAGGACTCAAGTGTCCTCGCAACCAGATCCGCTGTTGCAGTTTCTTCGTAACGCAGTTCGGGGTGCGCATGAATCGTTCGTCGAAGGGCCTGAATTTCGCCGTGAGCGGCCTGGATTTCTGGGATCAGTTTCATGATGGTGCGCGTGTGCTTCGCTTTGCGTGGAGTCGCCCGGGGCCATATCACCCGGGCACGTTGATAACTGATTCTACGCCGAAGGCATTTTTGGCGGCACTATGCGGTTCAGCGGGCAACGCGCGTAATAAAATTCGGGGTCACCCCACCCATTACCGCTCTCTTCGACGGATCGCCGATGAATGCTCCGACTGAATTCGCCCGCGCGGTATGCCCGCACGATTGCCCTGATACCTGCGCGATGCGCGTGACCGTCGAAGACGGACGGGCGATCAAGGTCACCGGCGATCCCGATCATCCTCCGACTCAGGGCGTGCTATGTACCAAAGTCAGCCGCTATGCCGAGCGGGTGCACCATCCTCATCGGTTGACGACACCGATGAAGCGCGTCGGCCGCAAAGGCGAGGGCCATTTTGAGCCGATCAGCTGGGATGAGGCGTTTGAGTTGGCCGCAGCACGCCTGTCGGAGATCGCGAACCGGGCGCCAGAAGCCATCATGCCGTACAGCTACGCCGGCACGCTGGGCCTGGTTCAAGGTGACAGCATTGCGCAGCGGTTCTTTCACAAACTCGGAGCATCGCAGTTAGACCGCACGATTTGTGCAGCCGCCGGTGCGGCGGGGCTGAAATACACCTACGGCGCCAGCCTCGGCATGCTCATTGAGTTTTTCGCCGAGAGTGAGGTCATCCTGATCTGGGGCTCAAATCCCATCGCGTCGAACCTGCACTTCTGGACGCGCGCCCAGGAAGCCAGGCGTCGCGGCGCACGGCTGATCGCGATCGATCCGTACCGCTCGCTGACGGCGGAAAAATGCCACCAGCACATTGCACTGAAACCCGGAACCGACGGTGCTTTAGCGCTCGGCATGATCAACGTGTTGATCACGGAAAATCTGCTCGATCACGCCTACATCGCTGCCCATACGCTGGGCTTCGATGAACTCAAAGCGCGTGCGTTCAGTTATCCGCCGTCACGTGCCGCTCGAATTTGCGGCATCGACGAACAAGTGATCGTCGATCTTGCGCGGCTTTACGGGAGCACGAAGAAGGCTGCGATCCGCATGAACTATGGCCTGCAGCGGGTGCGTGGCGGCGGTAACGCGGTGCGCGCGATCGCATGTTTGCCTTCGCTGACAGGTGCATGGCGCGAACGGGCGGGAGGTGCGCTATTGTCCTCGGGCGGATGGGCGCCGGTGGATTCGCACGCGTTGCAGCGCCCGGACCTGATGCCGGGCTGGCCCGCCAAGGCATCGCGCGTTATCAATATGAACGCAATCGGCGACGCATTGCTGCATCCGGGCGACGCCACGTTCGGCCCGAAAGTCGAGGCGATCATCGTCTATAACTCGAATCCGGTGGCGGTCGCGCCGGACTCCGAACGGGTCGCCGCCGGTTTTGCACGTGAAGACCTGTTCACGATCGTACTCGAGCACTTTCAGACCGACACTGCGGACTACGCCGATCTGCTTCTGCCTGCCACGACACAGCTCGAGCACCTCGACGTGCACAAGTCGTACGGGCACACGCACGTGATGGTGAACCTGCCAGCGATCGCGCCGATTGGCGATGCACGCCCGAACACGGAAATCTTTCGCGGCCTCGCGCGCCATATGGGACTGCAGGAGCCGGCGCTTTACGATAGCGACGACGCTGTCGCACAGTCAGCATTCCGCTGGAATGACAAAACGCTCGAAGGCGTCAGCTGGGATTCGCTAAAGAAAACCGGCTGGGCAGCGCTGAGCCTGCCTGAGGCGCCATTCGCCGAGGGCGGCTTTCGCACGCCATCCGGTAAATGCGAATTCTTCAGCGAACGCCTCGCGCAGCAAGGGCTTGATCCGTTGCCGGACTATCTGCCGCCTTACGAATCCGCAGACGGTGCGCCCGAGCTCGCCGCCCGTTACCCGCTTGCAATGATCTCGCCGCCCGCGCGCAACTTTCTGAACAGTACCTTCGTGAACATCGAAAGCCTGCGCTCGACAGAAGGTGAGCCGCATCTGGACATCCATCCGGCCGACGCGCGGCAGCGAAACATCGCCGACGGTGATCAGGTGCGCATATTCAACGATCGCGGCGCGATGCAGGCGCGCGCCCGTGTCACCGACAGGACACGTCAAGGACTCGTTGTCGGCTTGTCGATCTGGTGGAAGAAGCTCGCACCCGATGGCCGCAACGCGAATCAGGTCACCAGCCAGGCGCTTACCGATCTGGGTGGATCGGCCACGTTCTACGACTGCCTCGTCGAAGTCGAACGCGCCTGAAAACACGCTCAACAATCTCGCAGCGACGGTCCCCGACGGGTTCGAGGCTGCAGTCTAACTCAGCCGCTCCTCGGGGATAGCACAGGGATGCCCATGCTACGATGCGTTTTTAGCACGACCATTCGAAAATAAAGAAGGAGACGCTGCATGAACAAAATCTGGCTGAAATCTTATCCGCCCGGCGTTCCCGCAGAGATTGACCCGACTCGCTATTCGTCCATCGCCGACCTGCTCGAAGAAGCCTTCCGCGACCACCGTGCCAAACCAGCGTTCGTCTGCATGGGCAAGGAGATTAGCTACGGCGAGCTGGACACGCTTTCGCGCCAGTTGGCCGCGTGGTTTCAGTCGAAGGGTCTCGCCCGCGGCGCGCGCGTTGCAATCATGATGCCGAACGTGCTGCAATATCCCGTGGCGATCGCGGCGATATTGCGCGCGGGCTACGTGGTGGTGAACGTGAATCCGCTCTATACCCCGCGAGAACTCGAGCATCAGCTCAAGGACAGCGGCGCGGAAGCGATTATTCTGCTCGAAAACTTCGCTGTCACGCTGCAGGCGATTGTGCGCAATACGTCGGTCAAGCACATTGTCGTCGCCACAATGGGCGATCTGATGGGCGTGAAGGGCACGTTGGTGAACTTCGTCGTGCGCCGCGTGAAGAAGATGGTGCCGGCGTGGAGTTTGCCCGGCCACGTCAAATTCAACACCGCGATCGCCGAGGGCGCCCACCAAAGTTTCAAACCGGTCCAGCAAGGCCCCGACGACGTCGCGTTTCTACAGTACACGGGCGGCACGACCGGTGTGGCCAAGGGCGCGACGCTCTTGCATCGAAACCTGATCGCCAACGTGCTGCAATCGGAAGTCTGGCTCGATCCGGTTCGCGCTCACCGCACGGACATCGATCAGTTCATCACCGTTGTCGCGTTGCCGCTCTATCACGTTTTTGCGCTGACGGTCTGCGGACTGCTGACGATCCGTACGGGCGGCCTCGGCGTGCTGATCCCAAATCCGCGCGACATCCCCGGCATGATCAAGGCGCTGGAGGGCTATCCGATCACGACGATTCCCGCTGTCAACACGTTGTACAACGCGATGCTGAACAGCCCAGACTTCCACAAACTCGATCTTTCGAAGCTGATCGCCGCAAATGGCGGCGGTATGGCGGTGCAGGAAGCCGTCGCCAAGCGCTGGTTCGAGCATACGCATACGCCGATCATCGAAGGTTACGGTCTGTCGGAGACGTCGCCATGTGTGACCTGCAATCCGGTTACCGTCACGGAATATAGCGGTACGATCGGTTTGCCGCTGCCGTCGACGGAAATCTCGATTCGCGACGACGAAGGCAACGAGGTGCCGCTTGGCCAGCCGGGAGAAATCTGCATCCGCGGTCCGCAGGTGATGGCTGGCTACTGGAACCGCCCGGACGAAACGGCCAAGGTGATGACGCCGGATGGCTTCTTTAAATCGGGCGATGTCGGCTTGATGAACGAAAATGGCTTCGTCAAGATCGTCGATCGGAAGAAGGACATGATTCTGGTCTCGGGTTTCAACGTCTATCCGAACGAAATCGAGGACGTAGTCGCCAAGATGCCGGGGGTGTTCGAAGTCGCAGCTGTCGGCGTGCCGGATCAGCATTCGGGCGAAGCGGTAAAGCTGTTTGTCGTGAAAAAGGACCAGGCGCTTACCGACACGGATATCCTCACCTACTGCAAAACGCAGTTGACCGGCTACAAGCGGCCGAAGATTGTCGAATTCCGTACTGAGTTGCCGAAGAGCAACGTCGGCAAGATCCTGCGTCGCGAGTTGCGCGACGGCCGGGCGTAAGCGTCCCATGCGCATTAGACCCGCCGGCTCGAACGAAGCCGACATGAAGTAACGATTTGCGTGAAGAGTAAGAAAGGCCCGGTAGACGAGAGTCTGCCGGGCCTTTCTATTTGGCGCCGTCACCAGTCTCTCTCGCAGTCCAGTCGACTCAAGCGGCGCTCGGCCATATAAAAAAAGGCGCCCGAAGGCGCCTTTGAGGCAAACTGCTTTTTTACGACTTATTAGAACTTGTGACGGATGCCGATACGAGCCGTGAACTGGTTCTGGTTCGCCGACGGGGTGATGTTGTTGATGGATGCAGTTGCAGCAACCGGAGTTCCCGCTGCATTCAGCGTCTCGCCCAAAGCGTGCTGGTACACACCCGTCACGTACACGTCGGTACGCTTGGACAGGAAGTAATCCACACCAACTGCACCTTGGTGGTACTGAGCGCGCGATTGACCTTCGATTTCCGCGCCACGGGTGTAGTCATACGCAGCACCGACCAGCAACGCCGGGGTCAACTGATACTTGAAGTTGATTTCCGCGTTGTTGAACGTAGCCGATTGGCCCGCGAACGGCGAATGGTACGTTGCGCCCAGGTTCCCGAAGCGGATATTCGAGTACGTTGCGCCGATCGTTGCTGCGCCGAACGTATATGCACCGCCTGCACCAATGACCTGGTACGTGTTAGCCGACGCGAAGCCAGTGTACACACCCGACGTCACAGCCGAAGCTGCCGCTGTCGTCGTGGCCGGCGTATTGAACAGACCGCCCGTATTCGCCGGGGTGCGCGCGTTAAGGTAAGCAACGCCGAGAACGAGAGGACCGTTGTTGTAGCCAGCGCCCAACGACCAGATCTGGTTCTGCGAGAAATTTCCGGCTTGGCCGCCGAAGCTGTACGTGCCGCCGAACGTCAGGCCGTTGTAGTTTACGCTCGAGTACTTGACCGTGTTGTTGGTACGGAACGCGTTGTTGAAGTTGTCGAGGTCGCTCGGGTGAGCTGCGATGTAGCCGCCCCATTGATCGCCCGCTTCCAGCGGGCCGACGTAGTCAACCACGGAGTCGTACTGACGACCCAGCGTGACCGAGCCGACCTGGCTCGACGACAGGCCGACGTAAGCTTGACGGCCGAACAGCAGGCCCTTTTGGCCGAGCGTGCCGTTGGTCACGTCAAAGCCGTTTTCCAACACGAAGATTGCCTTCAGACCGCCGCCGAGATCTTCTGTGCCACGCAGACCGAAACGGCTACCTGACAGCACGCCGCTGGACATGTTGTACAGGTGCTTGCCTTTAGCGTTCGTGTTGACGTTAAGACCAACGTCGACAATACCGTACAAGGTCACGCTGCTCTGAGCATGTGCGACGCCAGCGAATGCGCCCAGTGCTGCAAGAGCGAGAAGCGACTTTTTCATCGAATGATCTCCAAGGATTACGAATCTTTTGTACAAGGCGAATATTTGTATAGCGTTGAGGCCTTGCTTGTCCAACTTCGCGAGAAGTTGCACGTAATGTAACAAAAGGCATACATGGCACAAAGCAAAAGGAGACGGCCAAAGCGGCTCCTGTTTCGTTTACGCAACATGGTCTAAAATCACAAATTGGCCGTCGGATTCGTTTGAATTCAAGGTCTTCGCGAAGCCGGTTTTGCCTTGCAAAGCCTTGTCGCGTGGACCGGCCAGCGCGACGAGGCGGTTCTCGAATCAGGGAGTACTTAATGCTTTTGGACGAGTTGATTAGCGAGTTTGATCGGGGTTTACGCTCAATGACTGGCGTGTCGCGAATGAGTCGTCCGTTGCCGGTTCCGCAAGAGTCAGCGGCGGAGCCCGCCGAACTCTCTCCGGCGGAACGCGCGCATGCGGCCGGCTTGATGCGTGTGAACCACGTCGGCGAGGTGTGCGCCCAGGCGCTATACCAGGCTCAGAAACTCGCTACCCGATCGCCGCCTTTGCGGGCGGTGTTTAATCACGCGGCCATCGAAGAGGAGGATCATCTGGCGTGGACTGCCAAACGCCTCCAAGCGCTTGATTCCCGTCCCAGCCTGTTAAACCCGCTCTGGTATACAGGCGCGTTGGCAATCGGCCTCGCAGCAGGCCGCCTGGGTGATCGGGTGAGTCTTGGCTTCATGGCCGAAACCGAGCGCCAGGTCGAACAGCATCTGGATAGCCATCTGGATCAATTGCCCGCGGCCGACCGCGAGTCGCGCGCGATCGTCGAACAGATGCGTGTGGACGAGGCGGAACATGGTAAATCCGCCATGGACGCGGGCGGCGTCGAGTTGCCGTTCCCTGCGCGCGCACTCATGCGGGCGGTATCGAAAGTCATGACGCGCACTGCCTATTACATATAAGTCCGAGACCCACGCTCACGCACCGCCTGAAAGTGGGACGGCGCCTCGCGCGCCGCCCACCCGAGATACCCGGAACGCCAGCCAACACCTCCCGATCCCGCTTCACGATCTCTTACATTCCGCGCCTTTCCCTCGCACTTTTCACGTATCACCTTCACAAGCGTCACTAGCCCATTCATTTATAACGGTTTTCCGTTTTATGCCCGATGTGAAGGAGTCGCGCTAAGTCCTTGTTCTAGCAAACAAAATTCGCTCGAAAAGCATGTATCTCCCTTGACCCCTGTTTAGCGTTCCTCTAAAGTGGGAGACAGTGTGAGAAAGTGTATTTTTGTGTGATCTCACGGGCGGTTTGGGGTAGATTTTCACGGATCGGGCAGCCGGCGCAAAAACGCCGCGAGGAGAGCGAAGTGTTCCAAGGGGCGTCGGCGCTGACGCTCGATGCGAAAGGGCGGATGTCGATTCCCTCTCGCTATCGGGATGCGCTGCAAACACAGGCAGAGGGCCGGGTGACGATCACCAAGCACCCGGACGGCTGCCTGTTGCTCTTTCCGCGCCCTGAGTGGGAAATCTTCCGCGACAAGGTCGACAAGCTGCCCATGAACGCAACATGGTGGAAGCGCATTTTTCTCGGCAACGCAATGGACGTTGATATGGACGGCGCAGGGCGCGTGCTCGTGTCGCCGGAATTGCGCGCGGCTGGCGGCTTGGAAAAGGAGCTGACCTTGCTCGGCATGGGTCGTCACTTCGAGTTGTGGGACGCACAAACTTACGCAGCAAAGGAACAGGCAGCGATCGCCGAGGGCATGCCCGAAGCGTTAAAGAATTTCACGTTCTGATCGCGGATTACATATATGGCACCTGCGATGGGAAACGAATTGCAGCATCGTACGGTGCTGCTGGAAGAGGCGGTCGAAGCGCTGGTCACGCGCGCGGACGGCGTCTATGTGGACGGTACCTTCGGGCGCGGCGGTCATAGCCGGTTGGTGCTGGAGAGGCTGAGTGAAGCGGGGCGCCTGGTTGCGTTCGACAAAGACCCGCTCGCCATCGCCACGGCTCAGCAGATTGCCGATCCGCGCTTTGGCATCGTGCACGAGAGTTTTGCTTCACTGCGCGAAGCGATTGCGGAGCGCGGAGTAGGGCGGGTGTCGGGTGTTTTGCTGGATCTGGGCGTGTCGTCGCCGCAAGTCGACGATCCGGAGCGGGGATTCAGTTTCCGCGCCGACGGCCCGCTCGACATGCGGATGGACCCGACGCGCGGCGAGTCCGCAGCTGACTGGCTGGCGCGGGCCACGGTGCAGGAACTGACGGAGGTGATACGAGATTATGGGGAAGAACGGTTTGCTTTTCAGATTGCAAAGGCGCTTGTTGCTCGCCGGGCAGAGTCCGACCGTCTTGGGCCTCTCGTCAGCACGGGCGAGCTTGCCCAAATCGTGGCTAACGTCGTCAAAACCCGTGAGAAGGGCAAGGATCCGGCAACCCGCACCTTTCAAGCTATACGGATTCACATCAATCAAGAGCTTGCGGAGCTGCAAGTCGTTTTAGAAGCAGCGTTGTCGCTGTTGGAGCAAGGGGGGCGGCTGGTGGTCATCAGCTTTCATTCGCTCGAGGACCGGATCGTCAAGCGATTCATGCAGGCGCACGCCAGTACGCCTGCGGTGGATCGCCGTCTGCCGATTCGTGCAGTCGATTTGCCGAGCCCTCCGCTCAAAATCATCGGCCGCGTGTTCGCCAGCGACGCTGAAGTCGCCGCGAACCCGCGCGCCCGTTCTGCCGTGATGCGTGTGGCGGAGCGGATCGCACCATGAATCGCCTCAATATCTTCCTGCTGATCATCGTGATGGGCTGCGCTCTGTCTGTCGTCAACGCAACCAATCAGCAGCGTCAGATTTTTATCCAATTGCAGCGCGCGCAATCGCAGGAGCGCCAGCTGCAGCAGGATTATTCACAGCTTCAATATCAGCAGAGCGCGTTGTCGAAGACTTCGCGCATCGAGCAGATCGCCACTGATTCTCTGAAGATGCAATCGGTTACGACCGGGCGCACCCAGTACTTGACGCTCGACCCGGGCGCCGCCAAGGCTGAGGACGCGCCAATCCCGACTTCCGGGCCGGCCTCGGCGCCGGCCGCGACCCGTCGCGGAGACGTGCGATGAAAAAATCGTCGACTCGCAAAAGCGTCGCCTTTTCGGCGAACCCGATCCTGTCGGTGCGCTTGCCCATGTGGCGCTCGAAACTCGTCGTGTTCATGCTGTTCATGGCGTTTGTCGCGCTGGCCGCGCGCGCCTTCTGGATTCAGGGGCCGGGCAACGCTTTCTATCAGAAGCAGGGAGAAATCCGCTATCAACGCCGGCTCGAACTGCCGGCCACGCGTGGCAAGATTCTCGACCGCAACGGCCTCGTGCTAGCCACGAGTCTGCCGGTGCGCGCGATCTGGGCAATTCCCGACTCGGTGCCGGACGATCTCGGCGCCGACAAGCTGAACCAGCTCGGCAAGCTGCTCGACATGACGAACAAGGAGTTGCGCGCCAAGCTGTCGGAAGACAAGAACTTCGTCTACGTGAAGCGCCAGGTACCGGTCGACGTCGCCGCAAAAGTCACCGCACTGGACATCCCCGGCATTTACGCACGCGACGAGTACAAGCGCTTCTATCCGGAAGGCGAGATCACGGCTCACCTGATCGGCTTCACCAATGTGGAAGACGAAGGCCAGGAGGGCGTGGAACTCGGCGACCAGAAGTTGCTGGCCGGCATGTCGGGCAGCCGCCGCGTCATTAAAGACCGCATGGGCCACATCATCGAGGACGTGGACGAGCAGGTCGTGCCGCACAACGGCCAGGACGTCGATCTCTCGATCGACAGCAAGATCCAGTACATCGCTTATACGAACCTGAAGGCGGCCGTCGAGAAATTCAAGGCGAAGGCCGGCGCGGCGATGGTGATCGACGTGCGGACCGGCGAAGTGCTTGCGCTGGTTAACTACCCGACGTACAACCCGAACGACCGTTCGCACCTCACGGGCGACCAGTTGCGCAACCGCATTCTCACGGACACCTTCGAGCCGGGCTCGATCATGAAGCCGTTCACGGTGTCGCTCGCGCTCGATCTGCACCGCGTGACGCCGACTACACTGGTAGATACGGGGCCGGGCCGTTTTGTGCTCGACGGTGCGCCGATTACCGACGACAGCGCGTTCGGCGTGCTGACGGTGGGCGGCGTGATCCAGAAGTCGAGCAACATCGGCGCGACGAAGATCGCCATGCAGCTCAAGCCCGAAGAGATGTGGAACATGTACACCAGCATCGGTCTCGGCCAGGCGCCGAAGGTCGGTTTTCCGGGTGCGGCGGCAGGCCGTCTGCGTCCGTGGAAGAACTGGCGCCGCATCGAGCAGGCGACCATGTCGTACGGCTACGGCTTGTCGGTGTCGCTGTTCCAGTTGGGCCGTGCGTACACCGCGATCGCGCATGACGGCGAGATCATGCCCGTGTCGATTTTCCGCACACCTGGCGATCAACCGGCCACGGGGCCGCAAATTTTCGCGCCCACCACCGCTCGCGAAGTGCGCGCCATGCTCGAAACCGTGGTCGCGCCGGGCGGCACGTCGCCGGATGCGGCAGTGCCGGGTTATCGGGTCGGCGGCAAGAGCGGTACCGCATACAAGCACGGCGCTCACGGCTACGACCACTCCAAATACCGCGCCTCGTTCGTCGGCATGGCGCCAATGCCGAATCCACGCATTGTCGTCGCGGTGTCGGTCGACGAACCGACGGCGGGCAGCCACTTCGGCGGCCAGGTGTCGGGTCCGGTGTTCTCGGCGATCGTCGGCGATACGCTGCGTTCGCTAAACGTGCCGCCGGATATGCCGGTCAAGCAGATGGTCGTGTCGGACGATTCGGCGCCTGCCGCGCCGAGCGCACCGCCCTCGCCGGCGACCGTCAAGAAACTTTCCACCAGCGGTGGCGTGAAGAAGATGACGATCTCCGCCGACGCGAAAAACCATCCTGGAGTTGTGCGATGAGCGCGCTGCGTAAGAAGCATCCAGCGCACCGGCAGATCGCCGACGCACTCAACTGGCTGCACGCACGCGTGCAGCCAGGCGCGCATCTGCACGCCGACACGCGCTCGCTTGCGCCGGGCGACGCGTTTTTCGCCTATGCGGTCGACGGTGCGGACAACCGCCCGTTCATCGACGGCGCGATCGAGCGTGGCGCGGCAGCCGTGCTGGTTCAGCCCGAAGGCTTTAGCGGCGCGATCGATCCGTCCACGACGCTGGCCGTACCGGCGTTGAACGAACTCGCTGGTTCAATTGCGAGCGCCTGGTATAACGATCCGAGCGACGGCATGCTGGCGGTCGGCATCACCGGCACCAACGGCAAAACGTCGTGCAGCCAATGGATTGCCGCGGCGCTGACCGCGCTCGGCAAACGTTGCGCGATCGTCGGTACGCTCGGCACCGGTCTGCCGGGTCAACTCGTACACACTGGCTTCACAACGCCTGATGCACCGCAACTGCAACGCAGTCTCGCGCAACTGCGCGACGCCGGCGCTCAAGCGGTGGCGATGGAAGTGTCGTCGCACGCCTTGCATCAAGGCCGCGTGAACGGCACGGCGTTCGACATCGCCGTGTTCACGAATCTCACGCAAGATCACCTCGACTATCACGGCACGTTCGAGGCCTACGAAACTGCCAAAGCGCGTTTATTCGCATGGCCGGAATTGCGTGCCGCGGTGATCAACCGTGACGATGCGGCCGGCCGCCGCCTGCTCGCGAGCACGAAGGGTCATGCACGCACGCTCGCTTACGGCCTCGACGAAGCGCTCAAAGACGCGCCGCAAGCCGATGCGTCGGACGCCGATGCGTTGCTGCTCGCCTCGAATGTGCGCGCAACCGCGACCGGCACCGCGTTTCATCTGACCACATCGGACTGGGGCGACGCCGACGTCGAAGTGCAAACGCTCGGCGCATTCAACGTCAGCAATTTGCTCGGCGTACTCGGCGCATTGCTTGCCGCCGACGTGCCCTTTGACGCCGCGCTTGCCGAACTGGCGAAGCTCGAGCCGGTAAATGGCCGCATGCAGCGTCTAGGCGGCCGCTTGCAGAATGATGAGCCGCTCGTCGTGATCGACTACGCGCACACGCCGGATGCGCTGGAAAAGACCCTGGAAGCACTGCGTCCGATGGCGGTCGCGCGCGGTGGCGAACTGATCTGCATGTTCGGCTGCGGCGGCGATCGCGACGCGACCAAGCGTCCGCTGATGGGCGCGATCGCCGAGAAGATCGCCGACGGCGTCGTCGTGACTAGCGACAACCCGCGCAGCGAAGATCCGCAATCGATCATCGAGCAGATCGCCGCAGGCATGAAAGACGCGTCGAAGGCCCGTCGCATCGAGGACCGCGCAAGCGCGATCCTGCAGGCGATCCGCAGCGCCGCACGCGAAGACGTCATCGTGCTGGCCGGCAAGGGGCACGAAGCAACACAGGAAATCATGGGTAAGAAACGCGCTTTCTCCGATCAGGACCATGCTCGCCTTGCGCTCGCCGCACGGGCGACGCACGCACGCGGAGGTGGCGAATGACCATGTTCTCGCTGCGTGACGCCGCTGCGTTGATCCCAGGCGCAACCGTGCTGGGTGACGATAGCGTTACGTTCGAACGCGTTTCGACCGATAGCCGTAGCGCCGGTCCGGGCGATCTGTTCGTCGCGATCAAAGGTGACCGTTTCGACGCGCACGATTTCCTGCCGGAAGTCGCGTCGCGCAACGTCACGGCAGCACTGGTGACGCGCACGCCTCACGACTGGCATGTGCCCGCGTTGCGGGTGACCGATACGCGTATCGCGCTTGGCGCACTGGCACGCGGCTGGCGGCGCAAATTCAGCATGCCGCTCGTCGCCGTGACGGGCAGCAACGGCAAGACCACGGTCAAGGAAATGATCGCGTCGATCTTCGCTGCTGCGGTCGGCGCGGACGCACGCCTCGCGACTGCTGGCAACTTCAACAACGATATCGGCTTGCCGCTTACGCTGTTCCGCCTGCACGCCGCGCATCAGCTGGCGGTGGTCGAACTCGGCATGAACCATCCGGGCGAGACCTCGCTGCTTGCGAAGATCGCCGAGCCGACGGTCGCGGTGGTGAACAATGCACAGCGCGAGCATCAGGAATTCATGGCGACGGTCGAAGCCGTCGCGCTCGAACACGCCAGTGTGATTCACGCGCTCACGCCGGAAGGTGTCGCCGTGTTTCCCGCCGACGATGCCTACGCGAGCATCTGGCGCGTCGCGGCAACCGGCAACCGCATCATCGACTTCGCTTTGAACACCGCTGAACGCGTGACCGAAGCCGCCGTAACCGGCACGTTCACGGGCAAGGTTCTGAGCATCGACACGCCCGAAGGCCGCGTCGATGTGACGCTGCAAGTCCTCGGCGACCACAACGCGCACAACGCTCTGGCCGCGACGTCGGCCGCGCTTGCCGCAGGCGCGTCGCTCGACGCGATCCAGCGCGGCCTCGAATCGTTCGGCGCCGTGAAAGGCCGTTTGCAGGTGAAGCGCGCCGCGCTCGGCACGCTCGCCGGCGCAACCGTGATCGACGATACCTACAACGCGAACCCCGACTCGATGCGCGCGGCGATCGACGTGCTCGCGTCGCGCGAATCGCCGCGCGTGCTGGTGATGGGCGACATGGGCGAAGTCGGCGACAACGGCCCGGCGTTTCACCGCGAAATCGGTGCCTACGCAAAAGAACGCGGCATCGATGCGCTGTACGCCATGGGCGACGCCTCGCGCGACGCCTGCACCGCGTATGGCACGGGCGCGCATCACGTTGCCGATGTCGGCACGCTGGTCGCGCAATTGCAGCAAGCCGGTTTCGGCTCCGCTGCCACGCTTCTCGTGAAAGGCTCGCGCTTCATGCAAATGGAACGCGTGGTGGACGCCGTAACGAGTCCACAAACCAACGCAGCGGGCAATACGCCCGCTGCACATTGAAATAGAAGGACCGAAGCATGCTACTGGCGCTGGCGCAATGGCTGCAGAATGACGCAAGCTTCTTGCGCGTGTTCAGTTATCTGACTTTCCGTGCGGTGATGGCCACCATCACCGCGCTGCTGATCGGGCTCGTCTGCGGCCCGGCGGTGATCCGCAAGCTGACCGCGATGAAGGTCGGCCAGGCCGTTCGTAAAGACGGTCCGCAAACGCACCTCGTCAAATCCGGCACGCCGACCATGGGCGGCGTGCTGATCCTGCTCGGTATTGCCGTGGCGACGCTGTTGTGGGCCGATCTGACCAACCGCTTCATCTGGATCGTGATGCTGGTCACGTTCGGTTTCGGGGTGATCGGCTGGGTCGACGATTACCGCAAGGTGGTCTACAAAGACCCGCGCGGGATGTCGTCGCGCGAAAAGTATTTCTGGCAGTCGGTGATCGGCCTGTTCGCGGCGGTGTATCTCGCGTTCAGCGTGTCCGAAGCGAGCAACGTGCGCGTGTTCGATCTGTTCATGGCGTGGGTGCGCAGCGGCTTGTCGATGGGCTTGCCGGCGCGCGCCGACCTGCTGCTGCCGTTCGTCAAGTCGATCAGCTATCCGCTCGGCGTGTGGGGCTTCATCGTGCTGACGTATCTGGTGATCGTCGGCGCGAGCAACGCGGTGAATCTCACCGACGGTCTCGACGGCCTCGTGATCATGCCGGTCGTGCTGGTCGGCGCGTCGCTCGGCGTGTTCGCCTACGTGATGGGCAGCTCGGTCTATTCGAAGTACCTGCTGTTTCCGCATATCGCCGGCGCGGGCGAATTGCTGATCTTCTGCTCGGCGATGGGTGGGGCAGGTCTCGCGTTCCTCTGGTTCAACACGCATCCGGCGCAGATGTTCATGGGCGACGTCGGCGCATTGGCGCTGGGCGGCGCGCTCGGCACGGTCGCGGTGATCGTGCGTCAGGAAATCGTGCTCTTCATCATGGGCGGCATTTTCGTTGCGGAGACGCTCTCCGTGATGTTGCAGGTCACATGGTTCAAGTTCACCAAGCGCCGCTTCGGCGAAGGGCGCCGTCTCTTCAAGATGGCGCCGCTGCATCACCATTTCGAATTGTCGGGTTGGAAGGAAACGCAGGTGGTGGTGCGCTTCTGGATCATCACGTTGATGTTGTGTCTGTTCGGTTTGTCCACGCTCAAGTTGCGTTAAGTCGTATTTAGGGGAAGCAGGCGATGTTTGGCGAGAAGTTTCGGGATCGGCAAAAGCCGATGGTGCTCGTGCTGGGACTCGGTGAATCCGGTCTCGCGATGGCGCGCTGGTGCGCGCGGCACGGCTGTCGGCTGCGTGTAGCCGATACGCGCGAGGTGCCGCCGAACCTGTCCGCGCTGGAAGCGCACAGCGTCGATGCCGAGTTCATCGGCGGCCCGTTCTCGCTCTCGTTGCTCGAAGGCGTCGAACTCGTGGCGATCAGCCCGGGTTTGTCGCCGCTCGCCGCGGACTTGCTGCCGCTGATCTCGGCGGCGCGTGAGCAGGACATTCCTGTCTGGGGCGAACTCGAATTCTTCGCGCAAGCGCTGAAGACGCTCGGAGAAAGCGGATACGTGCCGAAGGTGATTGCGATCACCGGCACCAACGGCAAGACCACGACGACGAGCCTCACCGGCCTGCTGTGCGAACGCGCCGGCAAGAAGGTCGCGGTGGCGGGCAACATCAGTCCGGCTGCGCTCGACAAACTCAGCGAAGCGATCGACAACACCGCGCTGCCCGATGTGTGGGTGTTGGAACTGTCGAGCTTCCAGTTGGAAACCGCGCACACGTTTACTCCGGATGCTGCGGTCGTTCTGAACATCACGCAAGATCACCTGGATTGGCACGGCGGCCTCGATGCGTACGCCGCCGCGAAGGGCCGCATCTTCGGTACACAAACCGTGCGCGTGCTGAATCGTGACGACTCGCGTGTGATGGCGCTGGCGCCTTCAGCCGACGCTGATGCAGCGATGATCACTTTCGGCGTCACTGAGCCGAAGAACGACGGCGACTATGGTCTGCTGCGCGACAACGGCATGATCTGGCTGGTCGAAGCGCACGATCGCGACGCCAGCGACGAATCCGCCAGGGGGACGCCGGCGCGCCGTCGCAAGAACGAAGTGGCGGCGCCGAAGAATATCGCGCTCAAACGCCTGATGCCGGCGGACGCGCTGCGCATTCGCGGCCTGCACAACGCTGCGAACGCGTTGGCTGCGTATGCACTGGCGCGCGCGATCGGCCTGCCAGGCGCACCGCTTCTGCACGGCCTGCGCGAATACCGCGGCGAGCCGCATCGCGTGGAACTGATTGCGTCGATCGAAGGCGTCGATTACGTCGATGACAGCAAGGGCACCAACGTCGGCGCGACGGTTGCCGCACTCGACGGTCTCGCGCAACGCGCGGTGCTGATCGCCGGCGGCGACGGTAAGGGCCAGGATTTCGAACCGCTCGCCGCGCCGGTGATGCGCTGGTGCCGCGCCGTGATGCTGATCGGCCGCGACGCGCCGCAGATCCGCGCCGCGCTGGAAGATACCGGCATCGCGATGACCGACCACGCGACGCTCGAAGACGCGACGCGGGCCGCCACCGCATTGGCGCAGCCAGGGGACGCCGTGCTGCTGTCGCCGGCTTGCGCGAGCTTCGACATGTTCAAGGGTTATGCCCATCGCGCGGCGGTGTTCCGCAGCACGGTGGAAGACATCGCGGCTGAACGGGGGACGATGATATGAGCTGGTCGGAACGCTTCGGTTCGCGCCTCGCCGGCTCCCGCGCTGGCAATGGCAATGGCGATACGGGTAGCACGGGCCGCGCCTCCGGCCGCACCGGCGGCAGTGGTCTCGCGAGCGCCGTGAATGGCGTGCGTCCGCTGCGCTCGCGGATGCTCGACTACGATCACTCGTTGCTGTGGGTGGTCGTCGCGTTGCTCGGGCTTGGCGTCGTGATGGTGTATTCGGCGTCGATCGCGATGCCCGATTCGCCGAAGTACGCGTCGTACCGCGATTACGCATTCCTCGTGCGCCAGATCATTTTCGTGGTGATGGGTTCGGTGATCGGCGTCGTGTCGTTCCGCATTCCGATCTCGACGTGGGATAAATACGCGCCGAAGCTCTTCCTGATTTCGCTCGCCGCGTTGGTGATCGTGCTGATCCCGCACGTCGGTAAGGGTGTGAACGGCGCGCGCCGCTGGATTCCGCTCGGCATCACGAACATGCAGCCGTCGGAAATCATGAAGCTGGCCGTGACGATTTACGCGGCGAACTATACGGTGCGCAAGCAGGAATACATGCACAGTTTCGCCAAAGGCTTTCTGCCGATGGCGGTCGCGGTGGGTCTTGTCGGCGCGTTGCTGCTGCTCGAGCCGGACATGGGCGCGTTTATGGTGATCGCCGCGATCGCGATGGGCGTGCTGTTCCTCGGTGGCGTGAACGGCAAGCTGTTCGGCGGCCTGGTGGCCACCGCGGTGGGCACGTTCAGCTTGCTGGTGTGGGCATCGCCGTGGCGTCGTGAGCGGATCTTCGCTTACCTCGATCCGTGGGACGACCGTTACGCGCAGGGCAAGGCGTATCAATTGACGCACTCGCTGATTGCTTTCGGCCGCGGCGAGTGGTTCGGCGTGGGCTTGGGCGGCAGCGTCGAGAAGCTCAACTATCTGCCGGAAGCGCATACCGACTTCATTCTCGCCGTGATTGGCGAGGAACTCGGTTTTGTCGGCGTGCTCGTTGTGATTCTGATGTTCTACTGGATCGTGCGCCGCTCGTTCGAGATCGGGCGTCAGGCGCTCGCGCTCGACCGCACGTTTGCTGGGCTGGTCGCGAAGGGTATCGGCATCTGGTTCGGCGCGCAGACCTTTATCAATATGGGTGTGAATCTTGGCCTGCTGCCGACTAAAGGTCTCACGTTGCCGCTCGTCAGCTACGGCGGGTCGGGCATCTTGCTGAACTGTGTGGCGGTGGCTGTGTTGATGCGCGTGGATTATGAAAATCGTGTGCTGATGCGTGGGGGGAAGGTATGACGGCTCTCCCGCAACGCACGCTGATGGTGATGGCCGGTGGCACCGGGGGGCACGTGTTCCCGGGGCTCGCGGTCGCGCACCTGATGCAGGCGTGGGGCTGGAAGGTCGTATGGCTTGGCAACCCCGCAGGCATGGAGGCCACGCTGGTGCCGAAACACGGCATCCCGATGGAATACGTGCGCTTCGGCGGACTGCGCGGCAAGGGCCTGAAGACCAAGCTGATGTTGCCGCTGAACCTGCTGCGCGCCTGCTCGCAAAGTCTGAGCGTGTTGCGTCGCGTGAAGCCCGACGTCGTGCTCGGCATGGGCGGCTACATCACGTTTCCGGCGGGTTTGATGGCCGCGTTGAGCGGCCGTCCGCTGGTGCTGCACGAACAGAATTCGATCGCGGGTCTCGCCAATAAGGTGCTCGCGAAGCTCGCCAAACGCGTGCTGGTTGCATTCCCGAATGCGCTGCCGCACGGCGAATGGACCGGAAACCCAATTCGGGCGGAACTTGCTCGCGCAATTGCACCCAAAGCACGCTACGCAGAGCGCAGCGGTCCGCTGAATGTGCTGGTGGTGGGCGGCAGCCTGGGCGCGGCGGCATTGAATGAAGTCGTGCCGCGTGCGGTAGCGCTGCTGGCGCCGAATGAACGTCCGCGCATCGTGCATCAGGCGGGCGCGAAGCATATTGAAGCGCTGCGTGAGAACTACGCGGCGGCAGGCCTGCAAGCGGGCGCCGATGTAGAGCTCGTGCCTTTCATCGACGACATGACGGGCGCGTATGCGAACGCGGATCTGGTGATCTGCCGTTCGGGCGCGATGACGGTGTCGGAGATTGCAGCAGTAGGGGTGGCGGCGTTTTTCGTGCCGTTCCCATTTGCAGTAGACGATCACCAAACCACTAATGCAGCGTTCCTCGCCGACAACGGCGCGGCGCTGGTCGTGCAGCAACGCGATCTGTCGGCGGCAACACTTGCCGACTGGTTGCGTAGCCAGACGCGAGAAACCCTCGCAGAGATGGCAGAGCGTTCGCGCTCGCTCGCGAAACCCGACGCCACGGAACAGGTTGCGCAGATTTGCGCGACTGTGGCGGGTTCGATTTCGGGCGCGAGCCCAGAAGGAAAGCAATGAAACACATCGTCAAACATATTCACTTTGTCGGCATCGGCGGTGTCGGCATGAGCGGCATCGCGGAGGTGCTGGTCAACCTCGGCTATCAGGTGAGCGGCTCGGACCTGTCGAGCAACGCGATCACCGACCGCCTCGCCGCCCTCGGCGCGCGGATCGCGATTGGCCACGCGGCGGAGAACATCGAAGGGGCGAACGCCGTGGTTGTTTCCACCGCGGTGCGCAGTGACAACCCGGAAGTGCTGGCCGCGCGCCATCGCCGAATTCCGATCGTGCCGCGCGCCGTGATGCTCGCAGAACTGATGCGCCTGAAGCAGGGCATCGCGATTGCCGGGACGCACGGCAAGACCACCACCACTTCGCTGGTGGCGAGCGTGCTGGCGGCGGGCGGTCTCGATCCGACTTTCGTGATCGGCGGCCGGCTGATCAGCGCGGGCGCGAATGCGCGTCTGGGTACGGGCGATTTCATCGTCGCCGAAGCGGACGAGTCGGATGCGTCGTTCCTGAATCTGTTCCCGGTGATCGAAGTCATCACGAACATCGACGCCGATCACATGGACACCTACGGCCACGACTTCGCGCGGCTCAAGCAGGCGTTCATCGAATTCACGCACCGTCTGCCGTTCTACGGGATCGCGGTGCTGTGCGTCGACGATCCGAACGTGAAGGAGATCCTGCCGTTCGTGTCGAAGCCGATCATCCGTTACGGTTTTGCGCCGGACGCACAGGTACGCGCGGTCAACGTCGAAGCGCGCGGCGGCAAGATGCATTTCACGGCAATGCGCGAAGACGCGACGCCGATCGACATCGTCTTGAACCTGCCAGGCGAGCACAACGTGCAGAACGCTTTGGCTGCAATTGCAATTGCGACTGAACTTGAAGTGAAAGATGCCGATATCCAGCGAGCGCTCGCGGATTTCAACGGCGTGGGCCGACGCTTCCAGCGCTACGGCGAAGTGCCGGTCGTATCGGAAGGCAACGTTGCCGGCACGTACACGCTGGTCGACGATTACGGCCATCACCCGGTCGAAATGGCGGCGACGGTGGCGGCGGCGCGCGGTGCGTTTCCGGGGCGGCGTCTGGTGCTGGCATTCCAGCCGCACCGCTTCACGCGCACGCGCGATTGCTTCGAAGATTTTGTGAAGGTGTTGTCGACTGTCGACGCCCTTGTGCTGACCGAAGTCTATTCGGCCGGCGAAGCGCCGATCGTTGCCGCGGACGGCCGCGCGCTCGCACGCGCGCTGCGCGTGGCGGGCAAGGTCGAGCCGGTGTTTGTCGATACGGTGGATGAAGTGCCGGACGCGCTCTCAGCAGTGGTGCGCGACGGCGATGTGGTGATCACGATGGGCGCGGGTTCGATCGGCAGCGTGCCGGGACGCCTCGCGCAAGAAACGAAGGTATGAGTGAGATGAGGAGCATCGACCCTAAACAATTCGGCAAAGTAGCAGTGCTGCTCGGTGGGGACTCCGCCGAGCGCGAGGTGTCGCTCAATTCCGGCCGCCTCGTGCTGCAAGGTCTGCGCGACGCCGGTATCGACGCGCATCCGTTCGATCCGGCCGAGCGTCCGCTCGCTGCGTTGAAGGACGAAGGCTTCGTGCGCGCGTTCAACGCGCTGCATGGCGGCTACGGCGAGAACGGCCAGATCCAGGGCGCGCTGGATTTTTACGGCATCCGTTACACCGGTAGCGGCGTGCTCGGCTCGGCGCTTGGTCTGGACAAGTTCCGCACCAAGCTCGTGTGGCAGCAGCTCGGCATTCCGACGCCGCCGTTCGAAGCCGTGCTGCGTGGCGACGACTACGAAGCACGCGCGAAAGACATCGTCGCGAAGCTCGGCTTGCCGCTGTTCGTGAAGCCGGCCAGCGAAGGCTCGAGCGTCGCGGTGATCAAGGTGAAAAGCGCCGACGCATTGCCGGCAGCGCTGCTCGAAGCCGTCAAGTACGACAGGATCGTCGTGGTGGAAAAGAGCATCGAAGGCGGCGGCGAGTACACCGCGTGCATTGCCGGCGATCTGGATCTGCCGGTGATCCGCATCGTGCCGGCCGGCGAGTTCTACGACTACCACGCGAAGTACATCGCCAACGACACGCAGTACCTGATTCCGTGCGGCCTGCCGGCTGACGAAGAGTCACGCCTGAAAGTGCTGGCGCGCCGCGCGTTCGACGTGCTCGGCTGTACCGATTGGGGCCGCGCCGATTTCATGCTCGACGCCGGCGGCAACCCGTACTTCCTCGAAGTGAACACGGCGCCTGGCATGACCGATCACTCGCTGCCGCCTAAAGCGGCGCGCGCGGTGGGCATCAGCTATCAGGAACTGGTTGTCGGCGTGTTGGCGCTGACGCTGAAGGACTAACAAAGGACTAACCGGGGCAACCCGAAAGCAACACCATGTGGAACAACGTTCGCCAGCTCAATTTCGCCGCCAACGCATTGCATGCGTTGCTGGTGCTCGTGCTGCTGGCGGCTGGCGGTTTCTGGATGATCCAGCGTCCGAATTTCGCGCTGCGCGAAATCCAGATCGACGGCGACACCGAGCACATCAATTCGCCGACGGTGCGCGCCGGCGTAGTAGGGCGGTTGAAGGGCAACTTTTTTACGGTGGATCTCGACGCCGCACGGCAGGCGTTCGAGCAGATGCCGTGGGTGCGTCACGCGAGCGTGCGCCGGGTCTGGCCGAATGCACTGGCTGTCACGCTTGAAGAGTACAAACCGCTTGGGACATGGGGCAGCGATCAGCTGGTGAGCATGGACGGCGAACTGTTCACCGCCAACCAGGGCGAGCTCGAAGAAGAGCTGCCCGCGTTCGACGGCCCGGATGGTACGGCAAAAGAAGTCGTCGCGCGTTATAGCGACTTCAAGAAGTGGTTTGCGCCGTTGGGCGCAACGCCCGAAGAAGTCACGCTGTCGCCGCGTTACGCGTGGACGGTGAAGCTGTCGAACGGTATGCAGGTGGAACTTGGGCGCGAACGCAATCATGACACGCTGCTCGATCGGACCCGCCGCCTGACCGCGGCGTGGAACGCGGTGACGCAACGTTGGGGAAAGGATATCGAGTATGCGGACTTGCGCTATCCGAACGGTTTCGCGATTCGTGCCGCTGGCATGCGCTTTATCAGCGAACCCGACAAGGGCAAGAAGTAAACGGACATCACACGCAATGAGCACGCTATGAGTAAAGACTATAAAGATCTGCTGGTCGCCCTCGACATTGGGACGTCGAAGGTAGTGGCTATCGTCGCCGAGTTGAAGGGCGAGGGTCACTACGAGGTGATCGGCCTCGGCCAGAGCGAATCAAAGGGGCTCAAGAAGGGCGTGGTGGTGAACATCGAGGCCACCGTGCAGTCCATTCAGCGCGCGCTCGAAGAGGCCGAGCTGATGGCCGACTGCAAGATCACGAACGTATTTACCGGGATCGCCGGCAGCCATATCCGCAGCTTCAATTCGAGCGGCATGGTGGCGATCAAGGAAAAGGAAGTCACGCAGACGGACGTCGCACGCGTGATCGAGACGGCGAAAGCGATCAACATCCCGACCGATCAGCAGGTGCTGCACATCCTGACGCAGGAATTCATCATCGACGGTCAGGAAGATGTGCGCGAGCCGATCGGCATGAGCGGCATCCGCCTGGAAGTGAAGGTGCATATCGTCACCGGCGCGGTGAGCGCGGCGCAGAACATTGTGAAGTGCGTGCGCCGTTGCGGGCTCGAAGTGAACGATCTGATCCTGCAGCCGCTCGCTTCGTCGCTGGCGGTGCTGACGGAAGACGAAAAGGAACTCGGCGTGGTGCTGGTCGATATCGGCGGCGGCACGACTGATATTGCGATTTTCAGCGAAGGCGCAATTCGTCATACGGCGGTGATTCCGATCGCCGGCGACCAGATCACCAGCGACATCGCGATGGCCTTGCGCACGCCGACGCCGGACGCGGAAGACATCAAGATCGACTACGGCATTGCGAAGCAGGCTCTCGCTGATCCTGACGAAATGATCGAAGTGCCGGGTCTCGGCGAGCGCGGGCCGCGCACGCTGTCGCGCCAGGCATTGGCGGCGGTGGTCGAGCCGCGTGTCGAAGAACTGTTTTCGCTCGTGCAGCAGGTGGTGCGCGAGTCGGGTTACGAGGAATTGCTGAGTTCCGGCGTGGTGCTGACCGGCGGCGCGTCGATGATGCTCGGCATGGTCGAACTCGGCGAGGACATTTTCCTGAAGCCGGTGCGGATCGGCGTGCCGGAATACGCGGGCGGTCTTGCCGACGTCGTGCGTAACCCGCGTTATTCGACGGCGATGGGTCTGCTCGTCGAAGGACGCTCGCAACGGATGCGCGGCCGCAAGGTCGCAGTGCAGTCGGGGTCGATGGGCCAGGTCTTCACGCGAATGAAAGACTGGTTCCTCGGCAACTTCTAACGAATTCGCTTTTCAGAAACAGTTTCGAAAATACGCGCTGGTGCCGGCGGCTGGCGCGCGACAGGGGGTTGCCCGATCTCCTGCCGAATAACGGCCGAGTGGCTGTAATTTTTTATCTTGACGGAGGCAACATGGAATTCCAGATGCTGGAAACCGAAACGAACGGCACCATCATCAAGGTGATCGGAGTAGGTGGCGCTGGCGGCAATGCCGTTCAGCACATGATCAACAAAGGCGTGCAAGGCGTCGACTTCATCGTGATGAACACGGACGCGCAGGCGCTGTCGCGTTCGCGCGCCTCTGCGGTGATCCAGCTCGGCAATACGGGTCTTGGCGCTGGCGCCAAGCCGGAAATGGGCCGCGCGGCAGCAGAAGAAGCACGTGAACGCATCGCCGACGCACTGCGCGGCGCGCACATGGTGTTCATCACTGCCGGTATGGGTGGCGGCACGGGCACGGGCGCAGCACCGGTGGTCGCGCAGATCGCCAAGGAAATGGGTATCTTGACTGTTGGCGTGGTCAGCAAGCCGTTCGAATTCGAAGGCGGCAAGCGCATGCGCGTGGCAGAAGCCGGTTCGCAGCAACTGGAGGATCACGTCGACTCGCTGATCGTCGTTCTGAACGACAAGCTGTTCGAGGTGATGGGCGATGACGCCGAGATGGACAAGTGCTTCCAGTGCGCAGACGACGTTCTGAACAACGCAGTTGCCGGCATCGCGGAAATCATCAACGTCGACGGTCTGGTGAACGTCGACTTCGAAGACGTGAAGACGGTGATGGGCGAGCAGGGCAAGGCGATGATGGGCACGGCGACGGTTGCCGGCGTCGATCGCGCACGTCTGGCTGCTGAGCAGGCTGTGGCCAGCCCGCTGCTGGAAGGTGTGGATCTGTCGGGCGCGCGTGGCGTGCTGGTCAACATCACGTCGAGCCGTTCGCTGCGTTTGTCGGAAACGCGCGAAGTGATGAACACCATCAAGAGCTATGCGGCAGAAGACGCAACGGTGATCTTCGGCGCGGTGTATGACGATGCGATGGGTGACGCGCTGCGCGTGACGGTCGTGGCAACGGGTCTGGGCCGTGCGGCGAAGAAGCAGCAATCGGCACCGATGACGCTCCTGCGCACCGGCACGGACAACCAGCCGATCGGCGCGCACGCTGCTTACGCACCGTCGTCCTCGCATCATGCAAGCACGGCCGATTACGGCGCGCTGGATACGCCGGCTGTGTGGCGCACGTCGCGCGATACGGCGGCTTCGCACGTGCAGGCGCTGCAGGAAAAGGGCGTCGATACGTACGACATTCCGGCATTCCTGCGCAAGCAGGCGGACTGAGCGCACGAGCAGGCTTTCGTTGCCGCGCTGTTCGAGTAGCGCGGGTGGACGAATGCACGAGCGTGGCGGGTGAACGGCAAACAAGCCGCGTATCGTCTGATTCGCGGTAAGGACAAGTGCCCTCTTCGGATTCGCGAAGCGGATGGGGCAACTGTCGCCGGATGGCGGAGCCTGCAGTTAGGCAGACGCTGAAATTCACTGCGACACGACAACGTGCGAGCGATGCTTCGCATCGATGCAAAGGACTGAGCATGATTCAAACAGGTGAGAAGCTGCCCGACGCGACGCTCTTCGAGTTTGTCGAAGACGAGCGGGCGGGTTGCACGATCGGGCCTAACCGCTTCGACGTGCGCGAGCAGACGGCGGGTAAGCGCGTGGTGATCTTCGGGTTGCCGGGAGCGTTTACGCCGACCTGTTCGGCCAAACATGTACCGGGTTACGTCGAGCACGCCGAGCAGTTGCGCGCGCTTGGCGTCGATGAGATCTGGTGCGTGTCTGTCAACGACGCGTTCGTAATGGGCGCGTGGGGACGCGATCAGCACGCCTCGGGCAAGGTGCGCATGATGGCGGACGGCAGTGCGGCTTTCACGCGGGCGCTCGGTCTTGAGCAGGATTTGTCGGCGCGCGGCATGGGAATCCGTTCCCAGCGCTACGCGATGGTTGTCGACGACGGCGTGGTCAAGACGTTGAACGTCGAGGCTGCCGGCAAATTCGAAGTCAGCGATGCAGGGAGTATCCTCGCTACGTTGAGCTAGTTACGCTTGCGTTCCAAGCCAACGCCTCGAGCCTGCGCGGTTACCGCGTTGTATCAGGGCAACGGCGCATAAGACGCTTTTGTGACGGGCCGTTACGCGGGCCGATGACCGGAAACGCCTCCGTTCCGGACATCGGCCCGTCACGCTTCCCCTGACGGGCGCCTATTGGGTTATGTTGCGAAACAGATTGAAACGTTCCGCGCAACGACGCTCCCTAGGGTATTGGAGTATACTTCGCGCTATGGAATAAAAAGTCCCGATTGGGATTTTCAATCGAATAGAAGATCACCATGTTGAAGCAGCGCACTATCAAATCAATCGTCAAGACAGTCGGCATCGGCCTGCACTCCGGCCGCAAGGTCGAACTGACGCTCCGCCCGGCGGCGCCGGGCACGGGCATTGTGTTTTCGCGCGTGGATTTGCCCACGCCGGTGGACATCCCTGCGTCGGCAATGGCGATTGGCGATACGCGTCTGGCTTCCGTGTTGCAGAAAGACGGCGCGCGCGTGTCGACCATCGAGCATTTGATGTCCGCATGCGCAGGCCTCGGCATCGATAACCTTTATATCGACGTCACCGCCGAAGAAATTCCGATCATGGACGGTAGCGCGGGTTCGTTCGTGTTTCTGATTCAGTCGGCCGGTATTGAAGAGCAGAACGCGCCGAAGAAATTCATCAAGGTCACCAAGCCGGTCGAAATTCGTGACGGCGATAAATTCGCGCGTCTCGACCCGTATTTCGGTTTCAAGCTCAAATTCACCATCGATTTCCGTCACCCGGCTGTGGATAAAACCGGCCAGGCGCTGGAAGTGGATTTTGCCAATACGTCGTATGTGCGGGAAATTGCCCGTGCGCGTACGTTCGGCTTTGCGCATGAAGTAGAAATGATGCGCGAACTCGGTTTGGCGCGCGGCGGCAGCATGGACAACGCCATCGTGATGGACGAATACCGCATTCTGAACAACGACGGACTGCGTTACGACGACGAATTCGTGAAGCACAAGATGCTCGACGCGATCGGCGATCTGTACGTGGTCGGCCATCCGTTGCTGGCTTCGTACACGGCGTATAAGTCGGGCCACGGCCTGAACAACGCGCTGCTGCGCGAGCTGCTGGCGCATGAGGATTCGTATGAAGTCGTCACATTCGACGACACGCGGAAGGCGCCGCGCGGCTTTGCCTACGAAACGCAAACGGCGTTTGCGTGATTTGCGCAGCGCCTTCGGATGAAACTCCCGAAGCGAATGGATGAAAAATAAGCGGCCTATCTGGGCCGCTTATTTTTTGTTCAGCGATTTCGCCGATGCCGCGCTGCCATTTTCGCCAAAGCTTCCTGCAGCGGCGAGGGCGCGAGCGATTGGGAGAGCGCGTGCAGCGCGTCCGCGCCGACCGGTGTCATGCGCGCCTGCTTGACCGGTGGCGGCTCCTTCAAGGGCTGCGGCCGCACGCGAATCCGCAACGCATTGACCGGCCAGCCGCGCTGCTGCAGATCCGACAGCAAGCGCGGCTCAATCTGGCGCAGGCGCGCCGCCAGCGCATTGTGCCCGGCAAATAGAGCCAGCACGCCTTCCTTGATGAAGCTGGGCTCCACACTCGTTGCCAGATAATCGGGCAGCAGCTCGCGCAGATCCTTTTCCAGCGCCGCAATCTGCTCGACGCCCGCGCGCAGTGCCACGAACGCGTCGGTGCGATTCAGCACTTCGGCGACGGGCTGCGGGCGGCGCGCTTTGAACTGCTTGGGCGGCGGCCTTGAAAAGGACGGAATACGGCTCATGATCGATCGTGACGGCGTGTTCGCACCGGATGTGCGCTCACGCCGCGATTGTACCGCGCGGGATGCATGCGGACCCGCCTCAATGCGTACTGTCAGAGCTCGCTGCGGCGGGCTTCCTGTGCCTCGCCGCCGTCGCGCCGCAGACACAGGCGCGGGCGGGGGCGCGTGCTAAAATGCCCGATTCGAATTCACTCTTGGACAAGCCGCCGAGGCCCTTCCGACCCCGGAGCGCGCGCGCATGAACCGCGCGCCGCGAACCAGCCGAAGCCGCGACGCAGACACCGATCCGATGACCACCGGTTTTCTACAGAAGATTTTTGGCAGCCGCAACCAGCGGCTAGTCAAGCAATATCAAAAGACCGTCACGGCGATCAATGCGCTCGAGCCGCAGATCGAGCAATTGACGGATGATCAACTGCGCGCCAAAACGGGTGAATTCCGCCAGCGCGTCGCGAGCGGCGAGTCGCTCGACAAGCTTCTGCCGGAGGCCTTCGCGGTGTGCCGCGAGGCCAGCAAGCGGACGCTGAAAATGCGCCACTTCGACGTGCAGCTGATCGGCGGCATGGTCCTGCATTACGGCAAGATCGGCGAAATGCGCACCGGCGAAGGCAAGACGCTCGTCGCCACGCTGCCGGTGTACCTGAATGCGCTGTCCGGCCGCGGCGTGCACGTCGTCACGGTCAACGACTATCTTGCCCAGCGCGACGCCGAATGGATGGCGCGTCTGTACAACTTCCTCGGTCTGTCGGTCGGCATCAATCTGTCGCAGATGGATCACGGCGCGAAGCAGGAAGCGTACGCCGCTGACATTACCTACGGCACCAACAACGAATTCGGCTTCGACTACCTGCGCGACAACATGGTCTACGAGACCGACGCGCGCGTGCAGCGGGCCCTGAATTTCGCGGTGGTCGACGAGGTCGACTCGATCCTGATCGACGAAGCCCGTACGCCGCTGATCATCTCCGGCCAGGCCGAAGATCACACCGAACTCTACGTGCGCATGAATGCGCTGCCGCCGCTGCTCGAACGCCAGATCGGCGAAGAGAAAGCGGACGGCACCGGCGTCGAAAAGCCGGGCGACTACACGCTGGACGAGAAAGGCCGCCAGGTCTTCCTGACGGAATCGGGCCACGAAAAGGCCGAGCGTCTGCTTTCCGAATGGGGCCTGATCGGCGAGGGCGAAAGCCTGTACGCGCCGCAGAACATCACGCTGATGCACCACGTGTACGCCGCACTGCGCGCACACACGCTGTTCTTCAAGGATCAGCACTACGTCGTGCAGAACGGCGAAGTCGTGATCGTCGACGAATTCACCGGCCGTCTGATGTCGGGCCGCCGCTGGTCGGATGGCTTGCACCAGGCGGTCGAGGCGAAGGAACACGTCAAGATCCAGAGCGAGAACCAGACGCTCGCGTCTATCACGTTCCAGAACTACTTCCGCATGTACGCGAAACTGTCCGGCATGACCGGCACGGCCGATACCGAAGCGTACGAATTCAACGAGATCTACGGTCTCGAAACGGTCGTGATTCCGACCAACCGTCCGCCGAAGCGGATCGACAAGCAGGATCAGATCTACAAGACCGCCAAGGAGCGCTATGACGCGGTGATCCGCGACATCCGCGATTGCCATGAGCGTGGTCAGCCGGTGCTGGTCGGCACAACCTCGATCGAAAACTCGGAGCTGCTGTCGCATCTGCTGAAGCAGGCCGGGTTGCCGCACGAAGTGCTGAACGCCAAGCAGCACGCGCGTGAAGCCGAAATCGTCGCCGAAGCAGGCCGTCCGAAGCGCGTCACGATCGCCACGAACATGGCCGGTCGCGGTACCGACATCGTGCTCGGCGGCAACGCCGAAAAGCAGGCGTCTTTCATCGAAAAGGACGAAACGCTTTCTGACGAAGAGAAGCAACGCCGCATTCAGAAGCTGCACGATGAGTGGCAAGCGCTGCACGATCAGGTGAAAACCGCGGGCGGTCTGCACATCATCGGCACCGAACGTCACGAATCGCGCCGGATCGACAACCAGTTGCGCGGCCGTGCCGGCCGTCAGGGCGACCCGGGTTCGTCGCGCTTCTATCTGTCGCTGGAAGATCCGCTGCTGCGCATTTTCGCGGGCGATCGCGTGCGCGCGATCATGGACCGCCTGAAGATGCCGGAAGGTGAAGCGATCGAGGCGGGCATCGTGTCGCGTTCGATCGAATCGGCGCAGCGCAAGGTTGAAGCGCGCAACTTCGACGTTCGCAAGCAATTGCTCGAATACGACGATGTGTCGAACGATCAGCGCAAGGTGATCTATCAGCAGCGCAATGAATTGCTCGAAGCGAACGACATCACCGAAACCATCGGCGCCATGCGTCATGGCGTGATCGCCGATATCGTTCACCCGTTCGTGCCGGCCGGCAGCATCGAAGAGCAGTGGGACGTCCCCGAGCTGGAGGAGGTGCTGCGCAACGAGTGGCAGCTCGATCTCGCGATCCAGGAAATGATCAACGAGTCGAACTCGATCAGCGCGGACGAGATTCTCGAAGCTGTCGAAGCCGCTGCGGACGAAGCGTACGAATCGAAGGTCGAACAGGTCGGCCGCGAATCGTTCAGCGCGTTCGAGCGCTCGATCATGCTGCAAACGCTGGACCGCAGCTGGCGCGAACATCTGGCCGCGCTCGATCACCTGCGCCAGGGTATCCATCTGCGCGGTTACGCGCAGAAGAATCCGAAGCAGGAATATAAGCGCGAGGCGTTCGAACTGTTCGCCGCGATGCTCGACGCCGTGAAGCTCGAAGTCACCCGTGTGGTGATGAACGTGCAGATCCAGTCGCCGGAACAGCTGGAACAGGCCGCCGAGCAATACGAAGAGCAAGGCAGCCACCTCGAAAACGTCGAGTTCCGTCACGCTGAATTCGCCGAAGCGGCAGCAGCAGCGCCTGCCGCCGCGGAAGCGGCTACCGCCGCCATGATCGGCGAGGCGATGAGCCACGGCTCGTCGCACGCCGCCGTGTCGGACCTGAGCGCGGACAGCGTGCCGAAGGTCGGCCGCAACGATCCGTGTCCGTGCGGTAGCGGTAAGAAGTACAAGCAGTGCCACGGCAAGATTGCGTGATGCCGAAAGCGGCGCGCTTAAAGCGCGCCGCTTCGTTTTACACGATACTTTGCTGGTGATTTCGCGGTGGTTCGGCAACACGCCCGAGCCATCAGTTTCCGTTTCCCTCGATGCCGGCGCCTGCCGGCATTTTCTTCGACAGGTCGCGACCATGGCTGTCAATTTCCCCTCAATCGATCCCGCTCAACTTCACCCTGTCGCCGGCGTCACGCTGGGCTGGGCGGAGGCGAATATCCGCAAGCCGAACCGCAAGGACGTGCTGGTCATTTCCGTCGGCGTTGGCGCGACGGTAGGCGGCGTGTTCACGCAGAACCGCTTTTGCGCTGCGCCCGTCACGGTGTGCCGTGAGAATCTGGAGCGCGTGCGGGCAGGCGGCAAGCCGATTCGCGCGCTCGTGATCAACACCGGCAATGCGAACGCGGGCACGGGCGAACCGGGCCTCGCGGATGCGCGTGCAACTTGCGCCGAACTGGCGCGTCTCGTGGACATGGCGCCGGAACAAGTTCTGCCGTTTTCGACGGGCGTGATTCTGGAACCGCTGCCGGTCGATCGTCTGAAGGCAGGTCTGCCGGCCGCGCTGGCGAACCGCAAGGAAGCCAACTGGTACGACGCCGCCCAGGCGATCATGACCACGGACACGCTGCCGAAAGCGACCTCGCGCCAGGTCACGATCGACGGCCATACGGTCACGCTCACCGGTATCAGCAAGGGCGCCGGCATGATCAAGCCGAACATGGCGACCATGCTCGGCTTCCTCGCGTTCGACGCCGCCGTCGCACAGCCCGTGCTCGACGCGCTGGTCAAGCACGTGGCGGACCGCTCGTTCAACTGCATCACGATCGACGGCGATACGTCGACCAACGATTCTTTCATCCTGATCGCCTCGGGCGAATCGAGCCTGCCGGCAATCACGTCCACCGACTCGCCCGCTTATGCAGCGCTGCGCGACGCGGTGACCGACGTCGCCCAGACCCTCGCACAACTGATCGTGCGCGACGGCGAAGGCGCGACCAAATTCATGACCGTGCAGGTCGAAGGCGGCTCGAGTGTCGGCGAATGCCGCCAGATCGCTTACGCGATCGGTCACTCGCCGCTCGTGAAGACGGCCTTCTATGCATCGGATCCGAATCTCGGCCGCATTCTCGCGGCCATCGGCTATGCCGGCGTGGACGATCTCGACGTCGGCAAGATCGATCTGTATCTGGACGATGTGCTGGTCGCCACTGCCGGCGGCCGCAATCCGGCCTACCGTGAGGAAGACGGCCAGCGCGTCATGAAAAAGAGCGAGATCGGCATTCGCGTGGTGCTTGGCCGCGGCAATGCGCAAGCCACGATCTGGACTTGCGATCTGTCGCATGACTACGTGAGCATCAACGCCGACTATCGTTCGTAACTAGGTTCATTACGCGGCGCTTTGGCCGCTTATCTCTCAGCCATGGACAAACTCGAACAGTTTCTGACCCGGGCCGAAGCCGTGCTCGTCCGCCTCGAAGCGATGCTTCCGCCCGCCGAACCGGAGATCGACTGGTCGGCGGCGGTCGCCTTTCGCTGGCGCAAGCGCCAGGGGCGCGGCTACCTTCAGCCCGTCCCCGCCATTTCGTCGATCACGCTCGGCGACCTGCAGAACATCGATCGCCAGAAAGGGCTGATCGAGCAGAATACGCGTCAGTTCGTGCACAAGCAGCCGGCCAATAACGTGCTGCTGACGGGCGCGCGCGGTACGGGCAAGTCGTCGCTGATCAAGGCTTGCCTGAACGCCTATGCGAAAGACGGCCTGCGCCTGATCGAAGTGGATAAAGACGATCTCCACGATCTCGGCGACATCGTCGATCTGATCGCGCAGCGGCCGGAGCGCTTCGTGGTGTTCTGCGACGACCTGTCGTTCGAAGACGGCGAGTCCGGCTACAAGGCGCTGAAGGTCGCGCTCGACGGCTCGATCGCGGCGCAGTCGGATAACGTGCTGATCTACGCGACGTCCAACCGCCGCCATCTGTTGCCCGAGTACATGAGCGACAACGAGACGTACAAGCACATGGCCGACGGCGAGATTCATCCGGGAGAACTGGTCGAAGAAAAGATCTCGCTGTCCGAGCGCTTCGGGCTGTGGGTCAGCTTCTATCCGTTCAAGCAGGACGACTACCTGTCGATCATCGGCCACTGGCTGCGCTATTTCGGCTGCGACGACGCGGAAGTCGAAGCGGCGCGCGGCGATGCGCTGGTGTGGGCGCTGGAGCGCGGGTCGCGCTCGGGGCGTGTCGCGTGGCAATTCGCTCGCGACTGGTCTGGCCGGAAGACTTCGGCATGAGCGACGCGCAGAAGAACGCGGCTGGCCGCCCGGTGACCGAGGTAGCCGTCGGTGTGCTGATTCAGCCAAACGGACACTATCTGCTGGCGCAGCGCCCGGCCGGCAAGCCGTACGAAGGGTACTGGGAGTTTCCGGGCGGCAAGCTGGAGGCGGGCGAGTCGGTCGAGGCTGCCCTGGCCCGTGAGTTGCACGAAGAACTGGGAATCGACGTTAAGGCGAGCCATCTTTGGCACACGCTTGAACACGACTACCCGCACGCCTACGTGCGGCTGTTCTTCTGCAAGGTGACGCAGTGGTCCGGCGAGCCGCATGGCCGCGAAGGCCAGGCGTTTGTCTGGCAGACGCTGCCGGCGGATGTCTCGCCGCTGTTGCCGGCGACGATTCCCGTGCTGGAATGGCTCGCAGCTGAGAAAAACTAGAAAATTGGCGCGCGGTTGCCGGCGGCGCTGCGTGAGAAGCGTCTGCCGGTGCGGCTGCATTGCATCCCCGCGTGGGTCTGCAGCCTGTCGCGCTCAGTGTGGGTCGTAATCCGCACCAGGCGATTCATCCGCCTGAGCTTCTTCACTCGTGCCGCCTATCTTGTACTTCTCAGCGGCCCAGGCGCCGAGGTCGATCTGCTTGCAGCGGTCGGAGCAGAAAGGGCGGAAGCGGTTTTCAGGGGTCCAGCGGACATCCTTCCCGCAAGTGGGGCATTTGACGACGGTAGGCATACGGTCAGGCAGTCGATCGAAAACGGAATAAGTAACGAATATAGGGGCATTTTTCGCGGCTTCAAAGGTGTAGCCCCGCGATTCAGTTCTTCAAGGTGCGCGTGTCAGGCTGGCTTACAGGCTGCACAACGTGAGTTGGAACGGCACGTCGACATCCACCGCGCGTGGACGCAGATCGCCGTCCTGCACAGTGAATCGCACCCAGAGCATGTACTTGTTAGCGCTGGCCTCCGGAATCACCCGCAATTCAGGTGCCACCCGTACTTGCATCAACTGGTATGAACGGCCTGACAGCATCTGCTGATAGCTGCCCTGCATCGCCATGACTTTGGACGCCTGACCCGATTCGCGCGCGAGGCGCAGCACGATTGTCGCCGCATCGCGCAACGGCAGCAGCGGCGTGACCCATTTGGCGATATCCTGCCGACGCTGATCGGGATGGATCTGCTGCCATGCGTAGTACGAAGGCAAATCGAACTTGCAGGTGCCGCCCGGGATGATTGCGCGGCTGCGGATGCTGGCGAGCCACTCGTTGTCCGCCAGATGCTGGCCGGTCTTGCCCTGCATCTGGGAAAGCCCCGCCAAGGTTTGCTCGATTTCTCCCAGCACCGCCTCCAGCGCGTTCTGCTCGATGCCCGGATTGCCCCGGAACGGCGCCAGGGTTTGCCGCTGGCGCTCGAGTTCCTTCATCAGATCGGACTTCAGATCCGCGCGACCCGCAACCTCTGAGATTTCGAACAACGTTGTCAGTGCGACGTGATGTTCCTTGGCATCTTCCTGAGTCAGAAAGAACGTGAAGCGCTCGAACAGATCTTCGAGCCGCAATAGCGTCCGGATTCGCTCGTTGAAGGGATACTCGTAAAGGATCAAGCGGGCTCGCCTCGGGCGTGGTCGGTGACGGGAATGCAGAACATTCTAATGCCGTGAGACTACCCTAGCAATCACGCACTTTTTCGGCGCGCTTTCACAACTTTTTTCTCAAGTTTCGGGTGGTTTTCCGCGTGCCTTGCGTGCGTGCCGCTGCATGGCTGAGCAAACCACGCCGCAAGCCACGGTCAGCGTATTCTCACGCGCCGGCTAGCGACAGATAGACGCGATGCTGTGCGTCGACTTGCGCCTTGAGGGCATCGAGCGGCGCGTTGTCATTGTCGATGACGTCGTTGGCTGCGGCGAGGCGGGCTTCGCGCGTCGCCTGGCGGGCGATGATCGCCAGCACCTGTTCACGGCTGAACCCGTTGCGACTCATCACGCGTGCGATTTGCGTCTCGACGCTGCAATCGACCGTCAGCACGCGGTTGACACGCGTCTTCCAGCTACCCGACTCGACCAGCAGCGGTACCACGATGATCACGTACGGCCCTTGCGCCTCACGCTGTTCGCGCTCAGTCTCCGCACGAATCAACGGATGCGTGATGCCTTCGAGGCGTTTGCGCGCGCCGTCGTCGCGGAACACCAGCGTACGCATGCGGGCGCGGTCGAGCGAGCCGTCTGCCGCAACGAACGAAGCGCCGAATTCCGCAGCGATCTGCGGCATCGCAATGCCATGCGGCGCCGTGATGCGGTGCGCGATCAGGTCCGTGTCGACAAGCGGCACGCCGTGCGCGGCGAACAGGTCCGCCACGGTCGATTTGCCGCTGCCGATGCCACCGGTCAATCCCACAGCAAACATGCTTCAGCCTCCCAACCCCAGATAAAGCGGTGTGCCGAGAAATAGCGTAACAGCACCGCCCGCTGCGAGAAACGGCCCGAACGGCAGCGGCTCTGAGAAGCGCATGCGGCCGCGCCACGTTGCCGCGAGACCGACCACCGCGCCGGTGACCGCCGCGATCAGCACGATCTGCGGTAGCGCCGCCCAGCCGAGCCAGGCGCCGAGTGCAGCCAGCAGTTTGAAATCGCCATAACCCATACCTTCAACGCCGCGCACCAGCCGGAACAGCCAATGGACGGCCCACAGCACCAGATAGCCGAAGATCGCGCCCAACACGGCATCGTGGAGGCTCGCGAACATGCCGTTGAAGTTGACGATCAGGCCCGCCCACAGGAGCGGCAGTGTCATCGAGTCCGGCAGCAGATGGGTGTCGATGTCGATCGCGCTCATCGCGAGCAGTGCGGCGCATAGTCCGAAGGCGGCGAATGCCATGCCGGTTGGCCCGTACAGCGCGAGCGCCCCGGCCGCGCAGCCGGCGCTCGCGATTTCGAGCAGCGGGTAGCGCAGGCTGATGCGTGTCTTGCATGCGGAGCAGCGCCCGCGCAATAGCAGATAGCTCACCACTGGCAGGTTTTCCCACGCGCTGAGCACATGGCCGCAGTGAGGGCACGCGCTGCGCGGCACCCACAGGTTGTAGCGGGCGGGCAAGCCATCGCCTTCGAGCGGTTCTTCGATGGACTCGCTGACCTCTTCGCGCCACGCACGCTCCAGCATGATCGGCACCCGATGCACGACCACGTTCAGGAAGCTGCCGATCACCAGACCGAAGACGACCGCGAATGCGATCTGCAGGCCGCTGGGCAAACTGCCGAACGCGAGCCCGAGACCGGTTGCGACGTGGCCGGGCAGCAGGCCCGAAAGCAGGTTGGAAGGAGTATCTGGCACGAGCGGAATGGTGGCCTGCATATATAAAGGGTGGGATTCGGCTGCGATGCTACACCACGTTGCCGAGTTGAATAATGGGAAGATACATCGCGATCACCAGGCCGCCGACCAGCGTACCCAGCACGATGATGACAAGCGGCTCGCACAGGCTCGAAAGCATGCCGATCTTTTCGTCTACCTGACGATCGGCGAGCGACGCTACGTCGATCAGCATCGTGTCGAGCGCTCCAGACTCTTCGGCAACCGCCACCGGTTGGACGACCTCCGGTGGAAAGCAGTGCGCCGCGCGCATGGCTGCGGCGAGCCGTTCGCCGCGCCGCAGCCCGGCGGCGATCCGCACGGTGGCGCGATCGAAAAAAGCGTTGCCGGTGGCGTGAGTCAGTGAATCGAACGCGTCCGCGAGCGGTGTGCCGGCCGACAGCAAGGTCCCGAGCGCGCGGCTCCAGCGCGCCGCACACAAGGTGCGCAGCAACGGACCGGCGACCGGCATTGTCAGCGATACGCGTGCGAACCGGATGCGCGCTGCTTCGGAACGTCGTAGCAGAAATGTCACAGCCGAGCCCGCTGCGAAGACCATGACGACCAGCGGAATGCTCCATCGCGCTGCGCCTGCGGACAAGGCCAGCACGAACTGCGTCGGCGCGGGCAGCTTCGCCCCGAAGCCGTCGAAGATCTGCTTGAAGGTGGGGACGACCCAGATCAGCAACGCCGCGGTAATCGCGACGGCGAGCAACAGGATGGCCACCGGATAGGTCAGCGCCGCGCGCACCTTGGCACGCTGCGCTGCGGTACGTTCACGGTCGTCGGCGAGCCGGGCGAGGACCGTCGCCAATGCACCGGCTGCTTCGCCGACCTCGACGAGCTGGCAGTACAGCGCATTGAATTGCGCCGGATGCCGCTGCAATGCCGCGGAGAAACGCAGGCCGCCGGTGATATCGCGCGCCAGCGCGCCGACGATTCGCGGCATGCCGGGCTGGCGCGAACTCTGCGTTTGGGCGAGAAGATCGAGCGCAGGTGCAAGCGGCAAACCCGCGCGCAGCAGACTGGCGAGCTGGCGGGTGAATGTCGTCACATCGGTGGCGCGGGTTTTGGGACGCGGCGCCGGCCCGCTGGCCGCCAGTTCGACGATGAACAGATTGTCGCGCTTGAGCATCACTCGCGCGGCGCTGGCATCCGGCGCGATGAGCGCACCGCTTTTTTGTACGCCGTCGGCGTCGACGCCGCGCCATCTGAAGCGCAAATCGGCGGCTGCTGACTGTGCCGGTGTCGCGGTGTTCATGCGACCTCGGTGGCGGCCAGCGCCTCGGCAAGGCTCGTCGTACCGTCGCGTACACGCGCCAAGGCTGCGTCGCGCAAGGTGGCGACCTGTTCAGTTTGCGCGAGCCGGGCCAATTCGTGGGTGCCTGCGCGTGCCACGATCATCTCGCGCATCGCATCGGAGACAGGCATCACCTGGTGAACGCCGACGCGGCCGCGGTAACCGATGCCGTGGCAAGCTGCGCATCCGGTGGCGCCGAATGGTTGCCAGCCGTCGAGGTGATCGTCGGCGAAACCCGCTGCGCGCAGCGCCGCCGCCGATTCCGGCACGGGTGCGCGGCACGCTGCGCAAAGCCGCCGCACCAGCCGTTGTGCCGTCACCATCCTTAGCGCGGCGGCCAGATTGTAGGGCTCGACGCCGATGTCGAGCAGACGCGCGACGGCAGCCGGTGCGTCGTTCGTATGCAAGGTGGACAGGACGAGGTGGCCGGTTTGCGCTGCCTTCACGGCGACATCCGCGGTTTCGTCGTCGCGGATTTCGCCGACCATGATCACGTCGGGGTCCTGACGGAGAAATGCACGCAGCGCCACCGCGAATGTCAGGCCGGCCTTTTCGCGCACGCTGACCTGATTGATACCCGCCAGCTGAATTTCCGCCGGATCCTCCACCGAGCACAGATTGCGCGCCTCGTCGTTGAGCATGTGCAGGAAGCAGTACAGCGATAGCGTCTTGCCGCTGCCGGTGGGCCCGGTGACCAGCACGAGGCCGTGCGGCGCGCGAATCGCCGCATCGACGGCGTCACGTTGTTGTGGATCGAGGCCGAGCGAGTCGAGCGAAAGATCGGTGGGCAACGCGTCGAGCCTGCGCAACACCAGCTTTTCGCCGAACAGCGTAGGCAGCGAGTTGACGCGGTAGTCTTCGAGGCGGCCGGGCGACGTGGCAATACGCAGCCTGCCGTCCTGCGGCACGCGCCGCTCGGCGATATCCATGCGCGCCAGCACCTTCACACGCGTGATGAACGCGTCGCGCAGATGCGCGGGGGGCTGAGGGATTTCATGCAGTACGCCGTCGATGCGCAAACGCACGCGCCAGCCATGCTCCTGCGGTTCGATGTGCAGGTCCGACGCATTGCGGCGGGTTGCCTCTTGCAACGTGTCGGTCAAGAGGCGTACGGCAGGCGCGTTGTCGGAATCGGCGAGACTCGAGTTGAGGTTGGCACTGACCTTGGCGCCAGCCGCAAAGGCGTTGTGCCTGGGTTTGGCTGGGCTTTCGCTATCGACGGCAACAGGCCGCAACGACGCCGCGCGTTGAGAAGAATCTTGCATGAGAGACCGGTGATGAGCCGCCTGTAGAACACGACGACGCCATCATCCGGTAAAGCCGCGGACGGCACCATTCAGCCGATCAGCTAATGGCGCGCGCGGCGGCCGTGTGCGATACGCATGCGATGCGATGCGATGCCGTGCGGTGCGCAGAGCTTAGCCGCGCGCAGTCTTGGCGGCTTTCGCGCCCGCGCGAGTGGGTGGTTTGAACAGCTTGACGGTGCGAATCGCCTGATCGTCGCTGCGCATCACTTCGAGTTTCATCTCGCCGATCTGCACGCACACGTCGCCATCGGGAATCTCTTCGAGTATCTCGAGAATCAGTCCGTTGAGTGTTTTGGGTCCGTCGGTCGGCAGTGCGAGATGCAGCCAGCGGTTCAGTTCGCGCAGCGGCATGCTGCCCGCAACGATACATTCGCCGTTCTCGTTCCAGCCGCCGCGCGAATTGGCGCCGCGTGGAATCGACGTGGTGAATTCACCGATCAGCTCTTCAATGATGTCTTCCGGCGTGACCATCCCTTGCAGCTCGCCGTATTCGTTGACGACCAGCGCCGTGCGGTGACGGCTCTCCTGGAAGTACTGCAGTTGCTGGAATACCGGCGTGCCGCTCGGCACGAAATACGGCTCGGCCAGCAACTCGCGCAGCGTCTCACGCTCCAGTTCCTGGTTGTGCAGGGCCGCCAGTGTCTTGCGCACGTGCAGCACGCCAAGCACGCGATCGATGTCGCCTTGATAGACGATCAGCTTGTTGTGATAACAGGTTTCCAGCTGATGCAGGATCTGCTCGAACGGCGCGTCGAAGTCGAGCGCTTCGATCCGGCGGCGCGGGATCATCACGTCGTCGACGGAAATGTTTTCGAGGTCGAACAGATTCAGCAGAATGCTGCGGTGCTTGGTGGGCATGAAGCTGCCCGATTCGAGCACGATGGTGCGCAGCTCTTCGGTGGAAAGCCGCTGATCGTGTGCGCCTTTGGTGTTGATATGCAGCACGCGCAAGATGGTGTTCGCGAACAGATTGACGAACCAGACGAGCGGCTTGCCAACTCGCATCATCGGTGCGATCAGCAGGCTGGCCGGCAGCGCGATCTTCTCCGGGAACGTCGCGCCGACGATTTTCGGCGTGATTTCCGCGAACACGATAATCAGAAACGCGACAATGCCGGTCGCGATCGACAGCACTACATTGTTACGGCCAAAGGTATGCAGCGCGATTGAGGTGGTGAGCACCGGGATGATCGTGTTGAACAGATTGTTGCCGATCAGGACCACGCTCAGCAGCTGGTCGGTGTGCGCCAGTAGGCCCTGAGTGGTTTTCGCGCCGAGCGTATTCTGGTTGGCAAGGTGTTTCAGGCGATGGCGGTTGATCGCCATCATCGCCGTTTCGGAAATCGAAAAGAAGCTGGAGCAGATAAGCAGCAGAAAGACGGCGCCGATCTGCGCCCATAAGGGAAGTTGTTCCACGCGTTGTGAAAGTAGGGGACGGGATGGAGAGAATATAGCAGAGCAGGCTGGGCGAGCCGCCGCGCAGGCAGTCCCGGGATTGAAAAGCCTCGAATCACGTGACTTGCCGTTTGAGAACGCGGACCAGCGTGCCGAGCGTGTGCATCAATTCAGGCGACAATTCTGTGTCGGCCATCGCGTCGGGCGTCGCGCCAGCGCCTTCGAGAAAGGCCTTGATGAGCGCGGCGGGCGCTATCGATGATTCTTCTGCCGGCGTCGAGGGTGGGGCGGAATGGACTGGCAGCGCGAAGGGCTCCCGCAACTTGACCGGTCCGTCGTTGCGGAGGGTGTTTTCTGTATGAAATCTTCCGCTGTAGTCCGGTACGGCTGTTCGCATGACGCGGGCGGGTGCTTCGTGCGTTTCGCCAAAGGCGTCCCGATACGCGGCGGGCTGGTTTGGGGATGCAGGCAGCGAGGGTGATTCCGCGGGAGGCGAAGCCGCGGCCTCCAGCTCGGTCGGCTCCGGCGTCTGCGCACTATTCGGTGGCGACGCAATCTTCAAACGCAGGTGGCCGCCGAACTCCGGCACGTTGTCGCGGATTGCATTGCCCGGCGAGCGATCGGGTTGCAGCGCCGTGAAGCCGTTGCTGGGAGGCGCCTCCACCAGGTCGGCGAATAACCCCCCGTTGGCCGATTTGTTCCAGCCCGAGTCGTTCCAGCCCGAGTCGTTCCAGCCCGAGTCGTTCCAGCCCGAGTCGTTCCAGCCCGAGTCGGCCGTTGTTGGGCCAGGCATGCCGAATAGCGCAAGTGGGTCGAGCGGCGTATCGAGAAGGTCGTGGAGGCTGGTGGATAGGGCTGCACCGCTCAGCGGATCGGCGGAATGGCCGGCGGGCAGCGACTTCGTGTGCAGCGACTTCTGCAGAAGATCGGGACCAGCGGCGGCTGGAGATGATCCAAACGATGACCCAATGGGGCAAGCCGCGTCGGCCGGTGGACTCCAGCCTGGCGTCAAAGCACTCGCCTCGGTCTGCAGGACGCACGCACCGATATTGAGGATATCGCCGGCGTTCAGGCTGGCCTGCGCGCCCGGCGCGAGCATCTTGCCGTTAAGCGCAATCGCGGCATGTTCGCTGGTGTTCAGCAGTTGCCAACCGCCCGCGAGCGCCTGTACGGCCGCATGGCGTGGCGCCACCACGCCGTCGTCGTCGGGCAGGACCAAGGTGTTGCCGGCGTCGCGGCCGATCGTCCCGCCGGATGCGTCGAAGACTGCGCTCGCGCCACTTGCGAGCGCTTTGCCGTGACAGGCAATGAGGGTCAATTTGAGGCTGAAGGAGGGCACGAAGAGAGGCTCCTGATGGCAAGCGGCGCTCATGACGGACACGAAAATGCGTTCATTTGCGCCAGCTGGAATGGGTTATAGCTGTTGCTGGCAGTGACGCGCAGCGCCAGCGTTTTTCCGTTGACGTCGAAACTCGCGACAAAGCTCTCGGGCGCCGCGCCCGGCGTGATGCGCGCCTTGTCAAACAGGCGGTGCAAAGCCCAAGGGCCGTGGGTTTGCAGGCTGTTGCTGCCGCTTTGCGTATTGACCAGCAAGCTGACCAGATTGGCGCCGCCCGCGTTGGGCCACTTCACGGTCGCCGGGATTTGCGGGCCGTGTGCATAGCGGATTGTCTGGCCATCGACGTCCAGCACGTACTGCGTGATGCCGGGATCCATTTCGAGCGGCGTCAATTCGATTTGCAGCGACGGCGCCGTCGCGTTGCCGGGGAAGAACACGGTGCGGATCGTATCGGCGTTCTGAAACGAGCCGGCAAGGCGCGCATCGCCCGGCGCGCCGCCGGCCGCGTCACCCCTGAAGGTCCAGCGGCTACGGCTGACGTCGATCTGCGAGGCCAGGTTCTTCTGAAAGAAGCTGTCCATCAATCCGCCGGCGGCGAACAGCCTCGCAAAATCGTCGAGCGCGACGTCGCGAGGCGAGCCGCGCTCGAATGGGTAGCGCCCGGCGATCATGTGCCGGCATTGGCGGCCGATGCCGCCTTGCGCGTCCTGTGCGATGTTGGCCCGTGCGGCGCCGCTGACCTGCGCTGAACCGGTTTGCGACAGATCGCTGAACATCTTGCGCAGGGGCATGGGCAGGCGCCCCGCATCCGCCTGGAGTCTGTTGAATACATCCGTTTGCGGAGGCGTGTTGCCGCTGCTTAACGCAGCGCTCGCGGAGCTCAGATAGCTGTAGAACTCGTCGATCACCCGCAGGTTGCTGTCGAGCGGCCCGCCTGCGGGCGAGGCCGCCAGACGTCTCAGCGGTTCGAAATGTTCGTCGACGATGGCTTCGGGTTTGTCGTCGCCGGAGGGCGGCGGCGCGCCGCGTGCACCGCTGCCGAACAACGCAGTGAGCGATTGCCTTGCTTCGCCGATACGCTTTTGCAATCTGTTTGCAGTCGGCTCCTGCACCGCGCCCGCGCGCAGTAGATTCGTCTCATTCGCCGCGACCAGCAGAAATTGCCTGAGCGGCGAATCGGGCGCCGACAGTGTGCGTGCGATCTGCATGCTCTGTGCAATGGACGTGCTGTCCATCAAGGCCAGATCGTTGAGGTAGCTGTCCCAGACATTGATGTAGTCATTGAAATAGGCGCGTCTGATTTCCCGGGCGAGGCGTGCGCTGTCGCTCGTGGCGTTTGCAGGGATGCCTAGCACCCATGGATCTTCGTCCTTGAGTTTCGCGGCGGCGCCGTCCACGCGTTTTTCAAAAGTGTTCCAGTAGCCATGGGAGGTGTATAGGCTGCTGACGCCGTCGGTGAGCGGCCTGCCGCTTCGACGTCTGAAGACGAGCGCGGCCTGGGGACCGCCGGCGCTCGCGACGCTGACCGGCGCGCCTTGCATCGTCGCCAATAGTTCGCGGCGGAGCTGGTGGTAAGCACGCAGCGCGGGCGAAGCGTGTCCGAGACGTTCGCGCACGCTTTCCACCAGCGGCGCATTGCGCGCGAACGGCGAAGCGACCCTGCGCGACTCGAACAGATTGGCGATGTGCGCTTCGAGTCGTGCGCGCTCGTCCTGCGTCGTATTCGACGGCAACGCCTGCTCGGTATCGAGGATCAGCCATGCCGCGAGGAAGCCGGCGTCGTATCGCGTCGCGTCGTGGAGCATCAGATAGGCTTTCAACGCATCGTACGAATACTCGAGGTCGGTGACCGGTGCATCGGCGAGTATCGATTCGATGCGGGCGGCCGCCTGCGGCAACAGTTTTTCGTCGAGCGCACGATGATAGACGGCCTCGCCTGCATCGCTGATTCGTTTGCCTTGATACAAGCCCAGCCCATACCGCCACAGCGGTGGCGCGTCGACATCGAATTGCTCGCTGTGCGGCAGGCTGTGCAACGCATCGAGCATCGGCGAAAGCGGGGCCACGGCGTCCGGATGGGATACGACGGGCCGGTTGGCGTACAGATTGAAGGCGGCCACATGCGCATTCACTTCGTCGAGATAGGCGCGGTTGTTCAGATAGCTGATCGTCCAGCCGGTGAGGAGCGCCAGCAGAACGCCGCCGGTCAAGGTAGCCACTGCGGCGTGTGCCATCAGGCGGCGGCGTCGCAACGCGCGGCTCACGCCGGCAAATCCTGCGTCGGCGAATACGGCGTCTTGCAGCAGTTGCTTCAGAAAGTAGCTTTGGCTGTGTTTCGGCGCGACGCGTGCCGGCGGCGCAGCCGCCATCTGCAATTGCTGTCGGATCGGCGTCAGCACACCGTCGATTGCCGGGCCGCTCTGCAGCGCGCTGGTGAAGTAGATGCCGCGCGCCACCAGGTTGGTTTCCAGGCGCGACGGCCGAAATAGCGCCACGAGGAAGTCGTCCAACGTTTCCTTGAGGCTCGCGAACTGCTGCGGAAACAGATAGGCGAGCGCACGGCTGTCGGGATCGGGATCCGCGATCAGCACATCGTCCAAGGCGGCGTTCAGCCGCTGCGCCAAACGGTCGAACGCGCCGCCGGGGGCAAAACCGGCGGCGTCGCTCGATGCCGGGTCACCCGCCGCAAAGGTCGTGCCCCATACCTGCGCGCGACCGTCGCGGTTAAGGCCGGAAAAGTACTCGGTAAAGCCGCTGATGCGGTCCATCCGGGTGAAGCATAGATAGACCGGCACGCGGACGTCGAACTTGGCCTGCATCAATTGCAACGGCTTGCGCAGCCGCGTCGCGTAGGCTGCCCGATCGGACTCGCTCATCGCCAGCAGTTCGTCGACGCCGACCATCAACAACGCGCCGTTGACGGGCTGGCGCGGCCGGTATTTGCGCAACAGCCCCAGCAGCTCGCCCCATTCGGCGCCGCGCCGTGCGTCGGCGTCGGCCGCTTCCAGATAGTGACCGGGCGTATCGACGGGCACGGCATGGTTGCTGAACCACCACTCGCAGTGGGGCGTCGGTTCAATGCGGCCGCTGGCGGCGCGCGCGGCTTGTTCTGCGATCGACAGTTCAAGTCCGCTATTAGCGAGCGCCGTGGTTTTGCCCGAACCGGCGCTGCCAACCACGAGATACCACGGCAGCCGGTAGACATACTGACCAGTGAGTCTGTCCAGCCACGCGGCAAACCGGCCTGTGGGGGCGCCCGCGTGACGCAACAGGTGCAGCGCCTCGCGAAAGCGGGCACGCAGTTCAGCAAGCGGTTCGGTGCGGTCGTCGGAGGCAGGGGGGGCGGGCTGGCTAGCCTTGAGTCGGCGCAAAAGCTTGCGCAGATCCTCACTGTCCGCGTGTTGTCGCCAACGCCAGGCAAACCTTGCCCACCAGACGAATAACAGGAACGCGATCAGCACGAGGCGTGAGATGTCGCTTTCCAGCGGCCGCAGTTCTCCGATCGATAGCAATGGCCCGATCATCCAGATCAGTGCGGCGATGACGATCACGCCCACCAACAGCCATAACGCCCTGGACCACAGAAGTCCCCACAAACGCTTTAAAGAATTCATCGGTTGGTCGCTTGCGAAAAGTCCTGTCTGCTTGCAGCGCCGTGAAACAGCACGATTTCCACCCGCCGATTGTGGGCGCGGCCTGCGGCCGTGCGGTTGGTGTCGACCGGCTGTTCGTCGCCGCGCCCCGCCACGGTGAGCGCACGGGTTTTGTCGAAGCCCGCTGCGAGGAGCGATTGCCTGACCGCGGCGGCGCGGGCTTGCGAGAGCGCGAGGTTCGATGCGAATCGCCGGTCGCGGATCGGCTGGTTATCCGTATAGCCGGTAATCACCACATCTGAGCGAAGCCGGCTCAGGACCCCGGCGACACGCGCGAGCACGGGCAGGTAAGCGTCATTGGCGGTGGCCGAGCCGGAATCGAACAGGCCGTCGCCGCGCAGCGCGATCACACTGCGATCCGCATCTTCGCGCACGACAAGCGAGCCGCTGCGTATGTCTGCGTCGAGCAGGCGGGTAAGGTTGACGGGCGGCGCGGCGGCCGCGCGAAACTCGCTTTCCGGAAAATGAATCGCGTTGATCGCCGCGTAGGTTCGATCGGCTTGCGCGTTGGATGCCAGCAGGAAGCCGATGAAACTCGCGCAGCCGATCAGGCCGGCGAACAGCAACAACGTCCACGGCGGCAACCAGCGGCGCGCGCTGAACCCCTGCGTGCGGTCGGTGGCACGCCAATCGGGCGATAGGGGTTGTGCATAACCGCCGCCCGTTTCGTGAAGCAGTTTATGCAGCCGGCGCGTGAGCGTTTCAAGCTGCGCAGCGCCGTTCTGAACCACGCGATAGCGTCCCTGGAAACCCAGCATGAGGCAGAGGTACTGAAGCTCGATGATGTCGCGATGTTCGCGAGGACTGCCCGACAAGCGCGCGAGCAACTGGAAGAACTTCTCACCGCCCCAGGTTTCGTTATGAAACGCGACCAGCAGGCTGTGCGTCGACCATGCGCTGCCGCCGCTCCACGGCGCGAGTGCCGCGGCTTCGTCGAGGGCCGTGCACAGGCAATAGCGCGCACCGACGATGGTTTCGATGGCGACGGCCGCCTGCTGCGCGCGCGCCTGGAAACGCCTGATTTCATCGACCAGATATTCGCGCAGCCGCTCCGGCGTCAACGTCGTGCTGGTGCGGATCTGCGTAAGCGTAGCGAGCAGCGGATTCGCTGCGGCGACGAGCGGGTTGCCGGCGCTAGAGGTTTGTTGGTTTGTCCGCATAGGCTCAGCCGCGAATGGCCCAAAACTCCATCGTCAGGCCCGGCAGATCGCCGGCGACGTGCAAAGCGAGGCCGCTGGATTTCTCCAGTTGCTTCCAGAGTTCGCCGCTCGTATCCAGTTCGAAGCAATGGCGGCCGGCGTGATACGGAATCTGTCGCGGCGCGACCGGCAGCAGGCGCAGCGCAATGCCGGGAAGATGCAGATTGACCAGATCGGCCAGCCGCTCGGCGGGCCCGATCTTGACCTGCGCGGGATAGCGCGTGCGCATGGTCTCGGCGGGGAGATCGGCGTGTACCGACAGCACGAAGCCGGCGCTGCGAATCAGTTCGGGGCTCGGAATCCGTGCAACCCACACGCGATGCGCGCGCTCCTCCAATTCGATCGCAACGGCGTTCTGTTCGAGTACCGTCGACAACGCCCGCCGCAACTCAACCATCAACGGTGCGAAACTGCCTTGCAGATCGTCGTGCCGGTAGTCAGGACGGACCGTCGGCCGGCGCTCGCTGCTCGTGTAAGTGCAGAGATCGAACGCGAGCCGCAGCCATTGACGAAAGAGCTGCTCGGGATGCACGTGGCCGAACGCCTGGGCATGCGAAGTATCGGCTTGAGCGCGGTTGATCAGCGCCAGCAGCAGAAAGTCGCTGACCTCGGCGACGCCGCCGCGCCCCGGGCGTGACAGACGCTGTGCCAGCGCGTCGCCGCGCTGTTCGAGCAGGCCATGCAGTTCGCTGAGGTAATGGCCGAGCACCGAATGCTGTCCGGCTATCAGCATCGGCGGGATGTATTGCTTGTCGAGCACCAGATGGTTATCGCTGCGCCGCTCCACCACCCGCAGCAGGCCGAGCGCCTGCCATTCGCTGCGCAGTTCGGACGCGAGTACCAGCTTCAGGCGCGCCCGGGCGATCTGCACGGTTGCGGGTCCCAGCGCGACCGCATTGCTGTCGGCAATTTCGCGCGTGTGTGCGCTGTACCGGGCGAGCGATTCGACCTGTTCTTCGAAGATCGTGTCTTCGCCGTCCGCACGACGGATTGGCAACGCGAGCACGACGAGCTCGTCTTTTGCGTGAGCGGGGATGTCGAGTGGCGCGGGCAGGTTGTCGGGACCGCTCAGAAGGAAGGGCGTACCGTCGGGGAATACGCCTTGCGCCGTCGACAACGCGACCTTGCCCAACGTGAGCGCACCGGGATCGATCTCGAGACTCAGAAACCCCCAGAATGCCCCCTGCAATCCGAGGCTGCGCTGTTGGACATAGTCTTCGATGTAACGCTCGAACTGCTGGAAATGCTGCGGTCGCAGGTACATGCCTTCCGACCAGACGACTTTGCTGCGGGATGCGCCCGAGTCTTTCTGCGGCAAATATGAGTGCTTCATCAATGTGTCCGATTCATGGTTCTGACCACCAGGCCGCCTTCGCCCAGTTCCACTCGCATGGCGACCCGCGATGACGCGAACGGCCAGAACGAAAAGAAACCGCGGTCCGCGTCGGCTGGCGGCGCGAAAGTGGCCTTCCAGACGTATTTGTTCAATTCCCGATAGCCGGCGACCACGCCGAATTGCCGGACGGCCGGATCGTCCGGCTTCGAGATCAACTTGCGCTCACCAGGTAACAGGATCAACTGCTCAAGCGACACGAGGTCGTCGCCCAAGGCCGTCCTCGCGTGGTCCTGCAAGGAGGAGAAGCTGCTCGCCTCGAATGCGGCCGTCGACTTCAGGCTGTAGATGCCGACGAGAATCGGCGAAGGCAGTCCGCGGCTGTCCGGATTGACTCGCGAACTGGCGTAGAGATAAACATCGCAAGAAGTTTCCGCTGTCTTTGGCGTCGCTGCGCAGCCAGCCGCCAGGATCGCCGGAGTCAGCGCAAGCAACACGCGCCGTCGTGTATGGATCATGCGTGGCTCATCCGTGTATCACCCGGCCAGATTCAGAATATGCGTCTGGCTCGGCGAGGTGCCCGTGCCCTGCGCATTCGTCGAGTTCTGCTGGGTCGGGTCGGTCATGCGGGTGGTCGGCATGCCGTGCAGCAGCACGGTGTTGGCGCCGTTGATGTTGCGTGACGTCGAGCCGACGGTGCCTGACATGACGCCCCCCATCGAGCCGGGCGCGTCGCCACTGGTGACGGGAATGACGGTCGCCAGATTGTGGGCGGGGGCTGCGGCGATCAGGATGTTGCTGACGTTGGGAATCGCCTGCGGACGTTGCGCCGTGTTGCCGTACGCAACCGGCACGCCGAGTGGGGGTGTCAGGTTGACGCTGATGGCGCCGTTGGCGCCGGCGGCGCTCGAGTTGACCATGACCATGAGGTTCTCCTAGCCGAGATGAATTTGCTGGGCGTCGATCTTCGACAGACGTTCGGCAGTCAGCAGTGCATGCTTGCCATGCAGCCGGACGCTCTCGTTGGCGGCGTAGTCGATATGCGCCGCGCGCAGATGGTCGACGGCCTCGATCGTGCGAAAGCTCGTCTTGCTGATCTGCACGACGCGGTCGAATACGGATTCGAGACTCTTGCCGATCAGGCGCAGCACGCCGAATCGTCCTTGCAGTTCGCCGCCGTGGAACGACGCTGTGTCGGCGGTGAGCTCCGCTTCGTTGGCCGCCAGTTCGAGCCGGCTGCCGTGCAATTGCAGTTCGCGTTCGCCATGCAGATGAATGTGCTGTGCGGCCCGAAGCCGGACGCTGCAGGTCGATTCCAGCAGCAGGTCGCCGTCGATGCGAATGCGTGCGCCGCCTGTGGCAGACCGTTCGAAGATCGCCAGCACGTACGCGTGTTCGGGATCGGCATGGCTGACCAGCACACGATCGCCCGGCTCCGGCGCGACCAGGCAACTGAAGGCGCGGCGGCATGGCCGCCTGGCGCCGCCGTACTCCACCAGCAAGCTGTCCTCCTCGAGGATCGCAAGCACGGTGCCGAGGGTTTCGCCGGCCGCTGTGGGTGAGGGTCTTCTCAATTCGGCTACGGTCAAATTCATGGCGACTCCGTGGTTCATGTGTGCAGTCAGTGGGTATCCCGTTGTGCGGACCAGGCTTCAGCCGCGCGTAGTGCAGTGTCGTTGCCGATCACGCCTGCGCGCCCTTGCCAGGCTGCGTCACCGGCGCCGCGGCGGGCGTCGGCGTCGGCATGGCAAATCCGGGTTCGCTCTAACCGCGCCTCGTGGAAGTCCGCGCCGGCGAGTTCGGCATACGACAGATCGGCGCCTTCGAGGCGCGCTCGAATGAAGCGTGATTGGCGAGCGTCGGCGCGCTGGAACACGGCGCCAGATAGATTCGCCGCGGTGAAATCCGTCTCCCGGACCCGCGCTTCGACCCAGATGCTGTCAGGAAAGCGGCCGCCACGGCACTGCGCGCCGCTGACATTCGCGCCGAAAAAGTTGGCGAGCGGCGCGTCGACATCGTCCAGCACAGCGGCTTCGAGCGTGGCGCCCTGGAAGTTGCATTGCGCCAGCTTCGCAGACGTGAAGTCGACGTGGCGCAGATCGGTGTCGATGAACTGGCAACGGTTCAGTGTGTGCCCGCGAAGCGCTTGCCGCGCCAGATTCGATTCGGTGAATACCGTGCTGTCAAACTGTGTCCGCGCGAAACTCACCTCGCGCAAATCCAGTCGATAGAAAAGGCTTTTGCGGATGCCCGCCGCCGAGAAATCGGCGCCGGGCATGGGCGTCTCGTCGAAGACACCGAACTCGATATCCGCGGCATCGAACCGGCAGCCGCTCAGATCGCATTTCAGAAAAGCGAGCCGTGCCGCCCGTATGGCTGAAAAGCGCGTACCGCCGGCGCGCGTCTGGAGCATTCGGCAATCGTCGAGCGTGCTGTCGAGGAAGCTTGCATGATGCAGTTCGCACGTCAGGAAGGCGCTTTTCGACAGGTCCGCACCCGCCAGATCGACGTCGATGAACGTGCACGCGTCGAACACGCATTCGCCAAGCGTTGCCTGCGCGAGCCGTGTGCCGTTGAAGGTGACGTTTGCAAAGATTGCGCCGGAAAGATCGCATTGCTCCAGCGCGAGCGGCCCGAGCGACTGCTTCCCGATGATTTCGCCATGGTGGATCATTTGCTGAAGTTGTTCGCGCGTGAGACTCATGCCGACCTCGACAACGGACAAAGGACGGCTTGCTCGAGATACGCACCGTCGAGCTGGGTGCCGCGATCCATCGACGTTTCCGCGAGATTGGCGCGGAACAGGTTGGCTTCGCGCAAGTTTGTGCCGCGAAGATTCGCACGCCTCAAATAGCCGCCGATCAGGTCGGCGCGCGCCAGATTGGCGGCGCTTAAATCAGTGCGCACCATGTAGCCGTTATCGAGCTTCACACCTTGCAGATTGGCGGCTTCCAGACACGCATCGGAAAAATCGCACTGGTTGATTCGGGTACCGCTGAAATTGGCGCGCTGTGCGCTCACCTGACGCAAATTGACTTCCGTAAGCCGCGCTTGCGTAAAATCCGCATCGGTTAGCACGCTGTCTTTCACGAAGCAGGCTTTGCGCAAACTGGCGCGATCGAAATGGACACCCTTGGCGTCGGTTTCGACGAATCCCAGCCCGACGATGTCAGCCTCCGTAAAGCTGGCTCGTTCGAGACGGCACTGTATGAAGGCCAGTTTGCGGATATGCGCCTGATTGAAACTGACGTCGTGGAAAGTCTGCTCCATGAACACCAGATCGGCCAGCTTAGCTTCGCTGAAATCGACCGCGTCGAAGCGGCAATGTCTGAATTGAGCGCGGTGTATCGACGCTCGCGGCAAGCGGCAGCGCAGAAAAGGCGTGTGCTCGAACAGACTGCGATCGAGTGTGGCTTCGCTGAAGTCGGTGTCCTCACACTGTGCGAGCGACAGATTGGCCTGAGTCAACTGCGCGCGCGCGAAGCGTGCACGAAGCAGCGTCGCGCGTACCAGCACGGCGCTCGTCAGCGTGGCTTCGCTGAAATCGGTGCCGGTCAGGTTTGCGCTTTCCAGCAGCACGCCCGACAGTTGCGCGCCGCGCAGATTCATCCCGCTCAGATCCGCGCCGGTCAGGTCGAGGCCGGCCAGCGATTCGCCATTGGCATACATGGCCGCGACGCGCCGGCGTGCGGTATCCGCTGCCGCCGGATCGAGTCGCGGCGCAGCGTCCTGATAGTGAGCGGCGTGCAGGTACGCCTCGCGCAGTTTGTGGTCGGCGGCGCGCGCCATTTCGAGCAGCGCCGGCTGCTCGGTACGTGAGAGGCATGCGCTCGTGATAGAGGACGGCGGCGGTCCGCGTCGAGCCGGTGCCATTGAGAGCGACGCGGCATGCTTTGCTTCGATCTGCTGGCGCATTGTTTCGAGGGCGGCGCGCTGTTCTTCCGCCTGCTGTTCCTGCTGCTGAACGAACTCCGCCAATTCGTCGAGCCGGGGTGGGCGCTTCGGCTCGGCCGCTGTGGCGATAGCATCGAGCGCGAGTTGGGCGGCTGGGCCGTGCGCCGCCGCGGCCTGTTCGGCTCGCAGTTGGGCGCGGCGCAGAAGATTGCGCTGCACGGCGCTCTGCGATGGCGCGTGGGTGGTTTCGTCTTCGCCGCCGGCGTGCACGAGCATCGACACGGGCACGAGGTCTCGATCGCGCAACGCGTGTAACGCGCCGCGTTTGCTATCCATGCGCAGGTCGAAAACGCGCCGGTAATCCATGGCGGACAGCGGCTGCGCGTTCAGTTCCGCTCCGATCATCAAACAGGCGATGTCTTGCGCATCGAATTCTTCGACTTCGGCCGCGCCATGGAAAATCATCACGACCCGCTCCCGATGAGGGATGAACCATGCCGTGGTCAGACGCATCGGGACCTCGGCGAGTGCGTCTTCGCGTTGACGTTGCACGAAGCAGCGGGCGCGCAACGCTGGCAACCTGCCGGCGATTACGGCGCGCTCGGGGTGCATGTGCGTGATTTCATAGGCGGCGCCGTCGGGCAGGGCCGTATGCGCCGACAACTGCTGATCCAGCGGCGCGACGTTGAAATAGCGATGGTCTATCGTGCGGGGGAAGCCGGGGCAATCCGCTTCGCGCCATGGCTGGTCGAATTGGCCAAGGAGCGCGCTGCGTGGCGGCCAGTCCGGCGCGATCGGTGTAAAGCTGGCCGGCTCGATGCGCTGTTCGCGCCGGTGGATCAGATCTGCCGCATATTCGATATTGGGCAGTAGCCGCGGCGTCGCGCGATCGCCAGATGCGGTCGCGAATCCCCGTCCGCGCGGATTGTCCGCATAGCCTGCGCCGCCGTAGGCGAGCGGCCAGTCGATCGGCAGGGTTTCGAACGGTTCAGCGGCCGTGGCCTCGTCCGCCGCTCGGGTCATCCCGCCGGTCCAGTAGCGGTCGCCCGAGACCCGCAACTGCTTGTCGATGCCCGCGAAGCGGATGCCGACGTGGCACACATGGGAGCGTCCGCAGTACTTGCCGTAGGCATGCCCGGAGACGAGGAATTCGGCATGCGGCTTCGGCAGTGCCGCATCCAGCGTGTAGCCTGACAGCGCTTCACCGACCGTGTCCCATAGTTCCGTTTCGCCCACCAGTCGCGGTGTTTCGCCGAGCGTCGCCATCATCGGAATGGCGATGCCGAGATATTCGCGGCCATCCGACCGGTAAGCGCGGGTCAGAATGCCGAGTGGCGTGGGTTTGATGATTTTCAATTGGATTCGCGCGCGTCGCCGCCCTCAGAACGTGACCGACAGGCCGACTGTGGTGTACGACACGCCCGTCGCCGCGACGCTCGAGCCGGTGCTCGTGACCGAGGAACCAGTCGAGGTGACGGTGCTGCCTGTCGTGGAGACATTCGAGCCGGTCGCGCCGACGTTCGAACCGATCGCTACCACCACGGATCCGAACGCGTCCACCACCGATCCGTTGATGCCGAGCCCTGTGCCCAGAACGCTGATCCGGTTCAAAGTCAACGATTCGCTTGTTCCCAGGACCACGCTGCTTGTATTGCCGTTTACCAGGCTGCTCGTATTGCCGTGGACCGTGCTACTCGTATTGCCGCCGACCGTGCTACTCGTATTGCCGCTGACCGTGGTGCTCGTATTACCGCCGACCGTGGTGCTCGTATTGTTGGTAACCGAAGCATCCGAATTGCCGCCGACGCTCTGGGTCGCGTCGTTGGCGACCTTCATGCTGTAGTCCCTGCCGACACTGCGCCTTTCGTCGTTGGCAATCCTCGCCTGATAGTCGTTGCCGACGTTGCGCGTCTCGTTGTTTGCGACCGACGTGTCGTAGTTGCGTCCGACGCTGCGCTTTGCGTCGTTGGCGATCGTGATCGCCTCATTGCGGCCGATGTCATGCGTCGCGTCGTTTTCGACCGAAACCTCGTAGTCGCGCTCGGCGTGCAGGCTCACCTGTTCGGCGCCTTGCCTGTCCTCGAAACGCAACATGTTGGCGTTGGCGCCGGTGCCGCCCGGCGTGCGCGTCACGAGGCCGCTTTGCGTGGCGGCTTCCGGCAAACCGAACGGCGGCATCTGGTCGGCGTTGTAGATGCGCCCGGTGATGAGCGGGCGGTCAAGTTCGCCGTTGAGGAAATCGACCACGACTTCCTGGCCTATCCGTGGGACATGGATGCTGCCGAAGTTGGCGCCCGCCCAGGCCTCGGATACGCGTACCCAGCAGGAGCTGTTTTCGTCGCGCGTTCCGTAGCGGTCCCAACGGAATTGCAGTTTCACTCGACCATACCGGTCGGTCCATATCTCCTGGCCGGCCGGCCCCACCACAACAGCGGTTTGCGGACCGCTTGCTTTCGGCACCGGCGTGGCGCTTGGCGCGCGATAAGGCAGCGCCGCTGGCTGCGCAATGAAATCGAAGTCATAGCGAGCTTCGCTGCTGCCCGTGGCATAGCCGCCTTCCTGCAAACGATAGCCGACGCCGACGATCAGATAAGCACGGTTCTCCGCCTCTCGCGGGCAGTTGTTCAACGTGAACAGATAGCCTGGCGCGATGGCGCGCAGACGAGTGTGCGCGCGAATGCGGGCGTGGGAAGCCTGCTCTTCTTCGAGCCGCACGCGAGCATAGTGTTCGCCCTGCTCGGCTTCGATATAGCGGCCTTGCCATTGGTATTTGCCGTAGCCGCCGTGCTCCGCGTTCAGCGGATTGACGCGCACCTGGGACAGATCGGCTTGCGGTTTCCTGAAGTCGTAGTCATTGACGGCATAGGCGCCTGAGCGGAGTTCCGTCTCCGGATACCATTGGTCGACACCTTCTTCAGCCGGCAGGGCCAACCGGTCGGGCGGCAGGTAGGGCAGCGTCGCGTAGTTAGGCAGCGTGTCGTGAGCGCTCATGTCGTCGGCGAGCACCAGGACCTGCTGGTCCGCTTCGTGGCGAAAATAATAATAGATGCCTTCCTGCTCCATCAGCCTGCTGATGAACGCAAAGTCGCTCTCCTGGTATTGCACGCAGTAGTCCCATTCGCGGTAGCTTGCGAGCAAACGCTCGTCGACCGGGAAGCCGTATCTGGCCAGCGCTTGCCGAAGAATGTCCACCACCGACAGATTCTGGAAGATGCGGCAGTCGGCCGTCCTTGTCAGGTACCACAACCACGGCCGCAGCGTGACCGTATAGACATACGTGCGGGGCGTGTCAGTCTCGCGGCCGCGGAATGCGCATCGCGCGATGTGTCCGCCGAGATGGCGCACACCGCCGTCGGGCGTGACGATTTCCAACGTCAGTGGCTTGCCGAGCAGACTGTTCATGTCGAGCGAGGCTGATTGACTGATCAGCTCCACATTGAATTCGTACAGCGACGACAACGTTTCCTGGCCGTCCAGCGAACGGAACCTGAGCGCCTGCGGATCGAGTGGCGTGTGAGCGGTAATGATGTGGTTCATGACGGGCCTTGTTAGCGATGGGCACGCGGCGTGAAGAAGCGGAACGGGTAGCGCTTAGCACGGGGCGGTTTGCCGCGGCGGATAGGCTTCGGGCGAATAGACGAAGTCGTCGGCGTCGCGCACGCTCGCGCGCGCGCCGAGCCAGCTGCTCCAGCCCAGTTGCTGGCCGCGGCCCAGCGTGTTGCCGGTGACCTGGCCGGCGGCCATGACCAGCCGCACGTCCCACCTCCATTCGAAGCCAAGGTAATGGCGCACCCACTGCACTAATTGCCATGCGCGGCGCGTGCCTGGCAGCAGGTCCAGGTACTGCTCGCGCGCGAGCGGCCCGAGCCTCAACTCGAACTTCGACTGCACACCGCGCACGGCCATGCCGAGCATCGCGCCGCCGCCGAGCGTGCGCGTGGTGCGTCGTGCGCCCAGCCGGAGGCGCTGCTCCGGTTCGATCGTCATCCAGTGCGGAACAAGCTCGACGATCTCCACCGGCACGCCGAGATGCATGCGCAGAATCTGCTGCAGGCCTTCCGGATTGCGCGTCTGTCGGACCAGATGTCCGGCCATGAAGTAGCGCGCATGCGCGGCAAGCTCGTCGCGCTGAAGTTGCGACGGCTGGCCGCAATGAATCAGGCTTGCGACATAAGCGTCGAAGCGTGCGCCTTGCCCGCGGTCAAGACTGACGGTCGGCTGAGCGTCGGCCCACGCGCGGTAGAACAACAGAATCAACCGATGATGGAACAGGTCGGCGAACGCCGTTAGCGCGGGATCGTCGTGATTGCGCGCGCGGTCGCGGGCATATTCGGTCAGATGCAACGGCAATGGACCGTTTGGACCGAACAGGCCGAAGCTATAAATCGACACGCGCGGCGGGGCGCTTTCAGGTCCTTCAGGTGCCGGGTTAGCCGAGGCCAAGGTCGCGGGGGCGAAGGCCAGCGAGGGCTCCTGACCGATCCGCAGTGGTTCGTCGCCAGGATGGATTGCGCGCCCCATGCGCACAGGCATGCCGGCGCGGGCGTCGAGCCAACGTAACAGCGTGTAGAGGTCGTAGGCGTGCGGCGCAGCGGCGACCTGCTGCCAGAAGCTTTGCAGCGATGGGATGGCAGAGGTGTTCATGCTGTCGGGCGGCATCCGATCCGCGGTTGCCATCGGTTGATGTGTCCGCGCTGCAGCGTCGCGACTGCGAGTTCGCTGAAGCTGTTCAATGACACGTGTCGAGCGAAGAACTGTTCCAGCACCGCGCCGAACAGATAGGTGCTGGCGCCCGCGAACGCCAGTTCGTCGAGCAGCAGTGACACGCAGACGCCGCGGGCGAACATGAGTGGGCCTGGCTGCGGCAACTGGTTATAGACGGCATCGATCTGCACGCTGCGAATGCCGTGGATCTGCGGCGTAATATCGACCTGTGCCGCACCGGCATAGAGTTCGAGCAACTCACGCAGCGCTTGCGCGCCTTGGCCTCCGTCCAGATCGGTGAGGGTCAGATAGTTGAGACTCAGGTGGCTGATCAGCCGCCAGGTCAGCGCGTTATCGGCAAGCGCCGGGCGCGGCGGTGTCGGTCCGCGCAGCACCTTGATGGCCGTGACTGGCGCCGAAATGCGCAAGCTGAAATCGCTGCTGCCCTCGAGCGGTATCAATGCAGCGAGATCGCGGTTGGTGCAGAGCGCCTCCACGGCGAGATTGCGCAGGTCGTCGGAAAACGGAGCCTCGTGCTGGTCGACCAGCGACAGGAACACTTCGCCGCCGCTATAGCCATTCGGCAAGCCGCTGCGCCGGTTTGCGGCACTGGCGAGGCGCGGTTCGCGGCGCACCGAGAAGTAGCGGCCGTGGCTCTCGGGGTCATCCGCGACCATGCCGTAGAACGGCCGAAACCGGCAACGCCTGCCGTCAGGCTGCAAGTGGCCCGTGACCTTCTCGATGCTATGGACCTCGTAGTCGAGCGGGCGCGTGCGGTCCACCACCACGTGATGCTCGTGGTGTCGCGTGGAGACCGCGACGCGATCCGCCTGTTTGGGAAACAGATTGATAGCCGGCGTGCAGAAGAGCGCAAGACTACGGCTATCGACCGAACGTTCGAGGTCGGGCACCGTCTGGTCGAGCAGGATGGTCAGCGAGAACGCATTGCCCTCGATCGTTTGCAGCGCACGCCGCAGATTGCCGATACTGAAAAACAGAAAACGCGCCGGAAAGGCGAAATACTCATGCAGCAGCCGGTGACCATGGAACGAGCGCGTGCTGTGGGGCAGAAGTGCCTGTGCGGCGTCGAATCCCTCATGGCGGATTGCCTCGTGATCGAGCAACGAGCAGCTGTGTTCGGGGTTCGACACGGAATGGCACACCACGCCGACGCTACGTGCGAGCACCAGTTCCAGCAGTTGCAGCGCCTGGCTCTCGGCGCCGCTCAGGAAAAACGTCAGCTTGTCGAGCGGCAGGTTCTTCAGGCTCGCGGCCCCGCAGACTTCTATCCGCACACGCAACGCGCCGCGCACCGTGACGTCTGGACTGAGAAGGGACAGCGGCAGATCACCGGGCTCGCCGCCCAACTTGACGTCGGCGACGCGTAGTGGCCAGAGCGTGACCGCGTGCGCGGTGCGAAATTCGCACGCTGTCTGCTCACCCTGCGCCAGGTGGGCGCGCAGTGGTGTGCCTGCCGCGAGCGTATAGCCTTCATGCAAGCTGCCTTCGCGCAGGTTCGGCTGTACGGCGGCGATTGTCATGGAGGGGAGAGGAGCCAGGTAGTTCGGGTAGACGACGTCCAGCAGCCGCTGTGAGAAGCGTGGGAACTCGGCGTCCATCTTCAGTTGAATACGGGCGGTCAGAAAGCTGAAGCCCTCGAGAAGCCGCTCCACATACGGATCGTTCACCTCGGTGCCGTGCATGCCGAGGTGGCCGGCCGTCTTCGGGAAAGTCTTGGCGAACTCGGCGCCAAGCTCGCGTAGATAGACGAGCTCGCGGTTGTAGTAGTCGAGCAGGCGCGGGTCCATCACCCGTTCCCCTGCGAGCGCAGCGCGATATGACCGCTTTCGAGGTCGATTTCGGAACGCAGAAGGAGGGTCTGCGGCGCCAGGCTCGAGCACAGTTGCCCGTGGATCTCGAGCGACAGCGTACTCCGCTGGGGCTCTGCGGAAGACCCGGCGATGCAGCGTACTTCAACGCTTTCTGCAAGAATGCGTGGCTCGAATTGGACAATCGCCTCGCGAATCGCGCTTTCGAGGCTGACCCAGTCCAGCGCCGACACTCGCGCACCGGCCAACGCGCCCAAACCGAAGTTGACGACCGAGCGCCTCACGTGCGGATAGGCGGCAAGGTCGTCCGTGGCTTCGAGGTTGGTGCTGTTCAGGAGCCAGTTCAGGTCGCGCAAAAGCGATTCGCGCAAGCGCGCACGCGGCGACGCGAATCCGCTGTCGGCACCTGCCGCTATTGGCGAATGTTCGCCGCTCAGGCGGTCGAGCAAGCACGGGGAGGCTTCCAATCGGGAGTCGCGCGGTGTTGCCGCCGGGTCTCGTTGTAGGCGCAAGGAATGTGGCTTATTCACTGGGTTCTCGTCGGCTTCAGTCGGTGCAGGCAACGTTGTCCACTTGACCGCACCGCCCACTCAGGATGAAATGTTGCTTAAACTTCCCGGTTTTCCTTGATGTCCCACGCGAGCACGCTTTCGCCTCCGCGGGTGCCCTGGTCGGTCTGCTCCCAGTATTGCTTCCTCACCTTGGCGGCCTGGAACGCATAGGTCACGTTGACCGCTTCGGAGCCTTTTGCCGCACCCTGCTGGACCGACGTCACAAGGACCTCGGACAGCGTGATGCGCAGATACTCGATTTGCGAACCGCCTGCTTTGCACACGGAAATCTCGACCTTCGGCAAGTGCTTGCCATTGGCGCAAAATTTGAGCACTGCGGGCGCCGCCTTGTCGATGAAGGTTTCGACCAGCAGATCGTTGAAGCTGACCTTGCCGATGCCGCCGCCACTGCCCGTTGCCATGCTGCCGGGCTGGGCTGCCCCCCATGAATAAGACTGGATGTCGGTCCATCCCTTGTGATTGGCGTCTTTGGATTCGCCCGTCACCCCGTCTACCCGCATGTACATATCCACTGACATTTTTCAGCCTCCTTGTGAATGAATCGAACTCGATGGTTAAGGCCGGTGCGCAGGCATGTCGCCGTCTTTCAGCGCCGGCAGTTTTGAAACCAGTCTCAGTGAGACGGTTAGTCCCTCTAATTGATAGTGCGGACGCAAAAAGAATTTCGCGCCGTAATAGCCGGGATTGTCTTCAATGTCTTCCACGACGACGTGCGCGGCCGCCAGCGGTTTTCGCGCCTTGGTATCCTGGGACGAGTTGACCGGATCGCCGTCGACATAAGTCATGATCCAGTTGTTCAGCCACGATTCCATTTCGCCGCGTTCCTTGAACGAACCGACTTTGTCGCGCACGATGCACTTGAGGTAATGCGCGAAGCGGCAGCACGCAAACAGATAAGGCAGGCGGGCGGCGAGTTTCGCGTTGTCGGTGGCCGTTGAATCGTGGTATTGCGCCGGCCGCTGCAGCGATTGCGCACCGATAAAGGCGGCGAAGTCGGAGTTCTTCCGGTGCACGAACGGCATGAAGCCGTTCTTTGCCAGTTCGGCTTCGCGTCGGTCACTGATGGCAATTTCGGTTGGGCACTTCATGTCGACGCCGCCGTCGTCGGTCGGAAACGCGTGGGTGGGCAGATCCTGCACGGCGCCACCCGACTCCACGCCGCGAATCGAGGTGCACCAGCCGTAGTGCTTGAACGACCGGTTGATATTCGTTGCCATGGCATAGGCCGAATTGATCCACGCGTAGCGCCGGTGGTTGGCGCCGTCCGTGTCTTCCTCGAAATTGAAGGCATCGACCGGATTGGCGCGGGCGCTATACGGCAGACGCGCAAGAAAGCGCGGCATGGTCAGCCCGAGATAGCGGGAATCGTCCGACTCGCGGAGATGGCGCCATGCGGCGTACTCACTGTTCTGGAAGATTTTGGTCAGGTCGCGCGGGTTCGACAGTTCCTGCCACGATTCCATTTGCATGACCGCCGGCGACGCGCCGGTGATAAACGGGCAGTGTGCGGCAGCGGCGATCTTCGCTATTTCGCCGAGCGTTTCGACGTCAGGCGGACTATGGTCGAAATAGTAGTCGCCCACCAGACAGCCTAGCGGCTCGCCGCCGAACTGGCCGTATTCTTCTTCATAGACTTTCTTGAAGATTGGACTTTGATCCCACGCGACGCCTTTGTAGCGCTTGAGCACGCGCCTCAGTTCCGTCTTCGTGACCGGCATGCAGCGGATCTTCAGCAGTTCGTCGGTCTCGGTGTTGTTCACCAGATAGTGCAGTCCGCGCCATGATGATTCGAGCTGCTGGAAAGCCTCGTCGTGAATGATGGTGTTGATCTGCTGGGACAGCTTGCGATCGATCTCGGCAATGATGGCCTGGATTGTCTGGTAAGCGTCGTTCGAGATAACCACCGCGTTTTCCAATGCCTGCAGGGCAAGCGTTCTGACGGCCCCGTCGATCGCTGTCTGCGTTTGTTCGGTGCGCGGATTGAACTGCTTCATCAGTACAGCTGAAAAAGTATCTGCCGAAAAGGCCGTGGTGGACGATTGCTGCTCGATGGATTCTGCGTAGTTCATAAGGATTCCCGGAACGTACCTGGATGAATGCGTTCGTGCCTGTGCGACTACTGCTTGTCGGCCGTTTCGTTGCCGGCGGCTTCCGGCCCGACGGGACCGGACGGAGCGGCGAGCGTCTTGAGCAGGGCCGGATTCCTGAGCGCCTGGGTGATCAGTTCTTCCGCGCCGCTCTTGCCATCCATATAGGAAAGCAGGTTCGACAATTGCGAGCGCGCTTGCAACAGTTGATCGAGTGCCGGTACCTGCCTCGCGATTGTGGCTGGCGAGAAATCCTCCATGCTCCGGAAGGTCAGATCGACTGCCAGCATGCCTTCCCCGGAGATGTCGTTTGGCACGCGAAGCGCGACGCGCGGCTGGATCGACTTGAGCCGGTCGTCGAAGTTATCGATATCGATTTCCATGAATTTGCGCGCTTCGAGGTCCGGCAGAAGCGTGGTGGATTGACCTGCCAGGTCGGCGACGACGCCCATGACGAACGGGATTTCGACTTTGCGCTCGCTGCCGTAGAGCTCGACGTCATACTCGATCTGGACGCGAGGTGCGCGATTACGGGCAATGAACTTCTGTCCAGTTGCGTTTGCTGGGGTTGCTTTCGATCCGTTCGAAATGGCCATTTCAAGCTCCACTGTTTTCACTGGCTGTGATTTGCGCTGCGTGGGCGCCGCTCAATTGACCGCAACACCTGATAGCCGCTCCGGCTGGCCTGTCAGAACATCAAGTTGCGGCAACGCGGCCGGCGCCAACTCGCGCACGATTTCATAAAAAGTCATATGCATCAGACGCTGAGCCCGTCGCAACAGGAGGGGGACCGGATGGCCGGGTTCCGCTCGCTCCAGATACACGCACGCGTTTTCCAGTGCGGCGATGACATCTTCACGCGTTCGTATCGACATCGATCCGGCAGCCGCTGTGTGAACGTTGCCGGCATGTGGGCGCTCGGTGGGCGTGGCGCTCGCCGGCACTGGCAGCGGCGATTCGGCACACCACGAGGACGAGGCAATGTCGGATGGTTCGCCGATCGCCTGATAGACAACACGCAACGGACCCTCTACCGCGATTGGGTCGGGTACCCAGGAGGAATCGAGGTGTGCGGAGATCTGCCGCTGGATGCGTTCGATCGCGTACAGCAGTTGTTGAATCACCATGGATTCCTCGCGCGCGCCTTTGAGCGTGGCCCGCAACTCCGTTTGCAGGGTGACGTCCGACGCAGGAAATCCGCACACGGTTGCCGATTGTTTCCGTTCGAGAATGGCAGCGGCGTCGCGCAGGGAGAGTTGACCGAACCGCCAGAGCAGCAGCGGGGCGCCGCGTGCACTGCGGCCAAGTGCCTGCTGGTCAGTCAGCGCCGCGATTGCGTTGAGCCGCGGCAACGGATCGAATTCGCCCGCTGTTTCAAGTTGGGGGTGGACATGCTCCCAGTATTGATCGAGGACATAGGCGGCGAGCGACAGGCCTCGGGCATATCCGGCAAGGCCGGTCATCTTCGTCCAGGCAAGCGTCAATAACGCGATGACGCGCAAATCCACGGTGCGGCTGAGCAATGCAACGGCCAATGTCTCCACATGCGGCCAATCCGGCGCGACAGCTGGAATCGGGGCTTCGCCAAATTGCTGCTCGCGACTGCCGGTTGCAACCTGCTGCAACGTGGTGAACGCTGCGTCATATTCCAGGTCGGCACCACACGGCTGTTCAAGACTGATGGGTCCGATTTGATTGCTCAGTACGGTATTCATCTCTGTTTGCTTGGGTCTGGATACTGACTAATTTGGGGGGGCGCGTATTTGGAATTAATCTGATTGATAAATTGGTTATTGGGAATTGTTAAGATGATTTCTCAATTAATCGCAATTTTCCGCGTCTCTTTTAAGAACGGATTGGAATCTTCTTAAAACCCGCTGGGCCGCTTGGGGACGTTTCCCCGCCGAGCGGCGCGGCCAGGCTCAGCTGGCAGGCGACGCATAGGGGTAGCGATGGCAAAAGGTCAATTTAATCAGGATGCGGAAATGGTGTGTGCGATTAAATGTATTGGGGCTGATGTTATTGCGGCTTTGCCAATATGGCAAGCTAATTTTTATTATTTCATAAGGAGGATTTTATGAATTTATTAGGATAGGCAAAAGTTAGCTTGGCGTAGATATTAAGCGCGTGATTCGTCGTCCGGTATTGATGGCTATTTGAGGCTGCGATAAATATGGGACGACAAGGGAATTGGCGCAGCAGTCTGTCCGGTTCGATCGGAATGGTTCGGACTGTAGACGACCCCAGCCGATAGGGGTATGGCCGGGCAGGCCATATGATGTCGGGCGCTTTACTTGAGTAAATGTCGCAAGGTGGGGGTGGGGCCGACGCTGCGTGGCTCGCTTCTGCATCAAGCAACTGATCCTTGCCCGCGAGAGGAGGCATCCCGTTGAGGGTGGGGCGGTGCAAAAAATGCGACCCAAAACAAAAAACCGCCAAGCAAGCTGGGCGGTTTTTCGAGCCTTGAACTAACAGGGCAAATCTGGTCGGGGTGAGAGGATTCGAACCTCCGGCCTCTACGTCCCGAACGTAGCGCTCTACCAGGCTAAGCTACACCCCGATTTGGTACTGGACTCCTACGGTGTTTCAGTCTCGTTCAAGACTGTCTTGCCGTCGAGTAAGAACATAATTCTAGCAGGCTATCTTTGAAAATGGAATCAGGAAATGAAGAAATTGCTGCAGCTGCGGCCAGCGCTTCCTGCTTCGCGCACTCAAGCGTGTGATCCAGTGCCCCGGAGCGCGTGATCGCTTCGAAAATGGTGTCGAAACGGTCCGTGCCGCCTTGCTCGATGGCTTCCCGCGCGAGCGCCGACTGCTCGGGCGTGCCGCGTTCGATCAGATAAATCAGCGGGAGCGTGGGTTTGCCTTCGCGCAGATCGTCACCAGCGTTTTTGCCCATCGATTCAGCTGTGCCCGTGTAGTCGAGCCAGTCGTCCATGATCTGGAACGCGGTGCCGATGCGGCGGCCGAATTCCGCGGCAGCGGCTTCCGTCTTCGCGTCCGACCCGGCCAGCACCGCGCCGAGTTGCGCGGCAGCCTCGAACAGCTTGGCGGTTTTGTAGCGGATCACCTGCATGTAGCGCGCTTCGTCCACGTCGGCGTCGTGCATGTTCAGCAACTGCAGGACTTCGCCCTCGGAGATGATGTTGGTCGCCTCCGACAGGATTTCCATCACGCGCATCTTGCCCACGCCGACCATCATCTGGAACGAGCGCGAATACAGGAAGTCGCCGACCAGAACGCTCGCGGCGTTGCCGAACAGCGCGTTGGCGGTCTGGCGGCCGCGCCGCAGATCGGACTCGTCGACCACGTCGTCGTGCAGCAGCGTGGCCGTGTGGATGAATTCCACCACCGCGGCCAATTCGTGCCGATGCCCGGTGGTCTCGCCCAGCGCGCCCGCCATCAGCAGCAGCAGCGCGGGCCGCAGCCGCTTGCCCCCGGCGCTGATGATGTACTCGGATATCTGATTGATCAGCATCACGTCAGACGCCAGACGGTGCCGGATGACGCGATTGACCTGCTGCATGTCTTCGGCGATCGGAGCGAGCAGGCTGGCGGCGTTGGAGGAGGGGGTGGCAGTCGACGACATGATGGCTGAATTGGGTAGTGCCGCGAATTATAAGGCGAATCGCGACAGTTCCGGGTCGCAGGCTGCGGCACGGCGCGACAGAGGCAGCGGCTGGGCCGCGTACCGGGGCTGGACGGCAAGGCGCCGGGCGGTGCGCGCGGCGCCTCTCAATGAGTTTTGACCGAGCAGCTAACTCTATGTATAATCACGGGTTTCCGCGCGCGGTGCGTGGGAAAAATGAACACAGAGTGAGGTTCTCAATGTACGCGGTCATAAAAACCGGTGGCAAGCAGTATAAAGTTGCCGTCGGCGAAAAACTTAAAGTAGAACAGATACCGGCAGACATTGACGCTGAAATCACGCTCGACCAGGTTCTCGCAGTGGGCGAAGGCGAATCGATTAAGTTCGGTACGCCGCTGGTCAGTGGGGCTTCCGTCAAGGCTACCGTCGTGTCGCAAGGTCGTCACGCAAAAGTGACCATCTTCAAGATGCGTCGCCGGAAGCACTACCAGAAGCATGGCGGCCACCGCCAGAACTATACCGAACTGCGCATCGACGCGATCAACGCGTAAGCGCAACGGTTAAGGAGCAAATCAAATGGCACACAAAAAGGCAGGCGGATCATCCCGCAACGGCCGCGACTCTGAATCGAAGCGTCTCGGCGTCAAGGTTTACGGCGGTCAGGCCATCAACGCTGGCGGCATCATCGTGCGTCAACGTGGCACGCGCATGCACCCGGGCGAAAACGTCGGTATCGGCAAGGATCACACCTTGTTCGCGCTGACGGACGGCCACGTCAATTTCTCGACGAAGGGCGCAGCGAAGAAGCACATGGTCAACGTCGTCCCGGCAGCAGTCTGAGTTTAATCAGGCACGGGCTTCAGGACCGGAAAAAGGCCCCGCGAAGTTCGCGGGGCTTTTTTTATTGCAGCGTTTTTTGTCCGAAGAATTGGCGGATTGCATGGCCATATCGGCGCGGTTAGCCGATCGGCTGATTGCTCACCGCACGGCGAGCGCGGCAAAATAGCGGCATCTGAAAGCATCAACCCAGCAGCACCATCTAGCAGCACACCACGGGACGGAGTTACGCATGAAGTTCATTGACGAAGCGAGGATTGAAGTCATCGCCGGCGACGGAGGGGATGGCAGCGCGTCGATGCGCCGCGAGAAATTCGTTCCGTTCGGCGGCCCGGATGGCGGCGACGGCGGCCGGGGCGGCAGCGTGATCGCGGTCGCAGACCGCAACATCAACACGCTGATCGACTACCGCTACGCGAAAAAACATTTGGCGCGCAACGGCGAAAACGGCCGCGGCGCGGACTGCTACGGCAAGGGCGGCGACGACATCACGCTGCGCATGCCGGTCGGCACGACCATTACCGATATGGAAACCGGCGAGCTGATCGCCGACTTGACCGAGCACAACCAGAGCGTGCAGATCGCGCAAGGCGGCGCGGGCGGTCTCGGCAACCTGCATTTCAAATCCAGTACGAACCGCGCGCCGCGTCAGAAAACCGACGGCAAGCCCGGCGAGCGCCGCATGGTGCGCCTCGAATTGAAGGTGCTGGCCGACGTCGGTCTGCTCGGCATGCCGAACGCCGGCAAGTCGACCTTCATCGCGTCGGTGTCGAACGCGCGGCCGAAGATCGCGGATTATCCGTTCACAACGCTCGCGCCGAATCTCGGCGTGGTGCGTGTCGGGCCGAGCCGCAGCTTCGTAATTGCCGACATTCCTGGTTTGATCGAAGGCGCGGCGGAAGGCGCCGGTCTCGGCCACCAGTTCCTGCGTCACCTGCAGCGTACCGGCCTGCTGCTGCATATCGTCGACCTCGCGCCGTTCGACGATGCAGTCGATCCGGTCGCGGAAGCCAAGGCGATTGTCAACGAGCTGCGCAAGTACGACGAGCTGCTCTATGAGAAGCCGCGCTGGCTGGTGCTCAACAAGCTCGACATGGTGCCCGAAGACGAGCGCGAAGCACGCGTGTCGGCATTCCTCGAAGGCTTCGGCTGGGACGGCCCGGTATTCGAAATCTCGGCGTTGACAGGCCAGGGTTGCGAGAGTCTTTGCTACGCGGTGTATGACCACATCGCCGCGCATTCGGACGCGCAGCGCGCGGCCGAAGCCGAAGATCTCGCCGCTGACGTGCGCTTCCGCGAGAAACCGGAAGCGCCGGCCGCCGCTGCGGACGACGCCGGCGTCGACCCGCAGTAATAACAAGCCTGAGCGCCGGCGCCCGCGAGGGCCGCCGGCATGCATCACGCGTCATCTTGGGAGACCGCGCACAATGCGTTCCGTCATCGCAGATTCACGGCGATTGGTAGTGAAAGTCGGCTCGAGCCTCGTCACGAATGACGGGCGCGGCCTCGATCATGCTGCAATCGGCCGCTGGGCCGCTCAGATTGCCGCACTGCGCGCGCAAGGCAAGGAAGTGGTGCTGGTCAGTTCGGGCGCCATTGCCGAAGGGATGCAGCGGCTCGGCTGGACCAAACGGCCACGCGAAATCGACGAATTGCAGGCGGCCGCGGCTGTCGGTCAAATGGGCCTCGCGCAGGTCTACGAAAGCCGCTTTGCCGAACATTCGATCCAGACCGCGCAAATTCTGCTGACCCACGCCGATCTGGCCGACCGCGAACGCTATCTGAACGCTCGTTCCACGTTGCTGACGCTGCTGCGTCTGGGCGTTGTGCCGATCATCAACGAGAACGACACGGTCGTCACCGACGAAATCAAGTTCGGCGACAACGACACGCTAGGCGCATTGGTCGCGAATCTGATCGAAGGCGATGCGCTCGTTATCCTCACCGATCAGCAAGGGCTTTTTACCGCCGACCCGCGCAAGGATCCGAATGCAACGCTCGTCCAGCAGGCCGATGCCGGTGCACCGGAGCTCGAAGCGATGGCGGGCGGCGCGGGTTCGAGCCTGGGCCGCGGCGGCATGTTGACCAAGATTCTTGCGGCCAAACGCGCGGCGCACAGCGGCGCCAATACGGTGATCGCGAGCGGGCGCGAAGCGGACGTGCTGTCACGGCTGGCCTCGGGTGAGGCGATCGGCACGCAGCTGATCGCGCGCACTGCACGCATGGCGGCGCGCAAGCAATGGATGGCCGATCATCTGCAGGTGCGCGGCCATGTGGTGATCGACGACGGCGCGGTTGAAAAACTGACCGAGGGCGGCAAGAGCCTGCTGCCGATTGGTGTCGTCGGTGTGCAGGGCGCGTTTGCGCGCGGCGAAGTGATCGCTTGCCTGAGCGCGACAGGGCGTGAAGTCGCGCGCGGTCTGACTAACTACAGCAGTGCGGAAACCAAGCTGATCCAGCGGCGTCCGAGCGGCGACATTGAATCGGTGCTCGGCTATATGCTGGAGCCCGAGGTGATCCATCGCGACAATCTTGTGCTGGTCTGACTCCCGGGCAAGGTTCGCACGACAGAAAAAAGCCGTTCCGGCATGTGAGCTGGAACGGCTTTTTCACGTTCGCGGCGGCTTCCACTTTCGAAGAAGTCCGCTCGCGAAAACTGCCTTAGTGAACCAGCGACGTCTGCGTGCGCTTGTAGCGGATGTTCTCGACAATCTGCTTGGCGTTGCCCGTGGGCATCTTGTTCGCACACAGGTAATCCTGATACAGCGCTGCCTGATAGGCGTTCAGCGCGCCATTTTCAATGCGCCTGAAGTCGTTGGCGACGGTCTGGTCCCAGCCGTCATGATCGGCGTTCAGCCCCGCGTACTGGCGCCATTCATACGTATCGCAGCGAATCCCTTCGTAGTTCACGTTGCGTGCGCCGCTTGGGCTCGTTACGACGACGGTGTAGCGCACCACGCCATCGGTGCCGACGGTAAGCGAATTTCTATCGATCGCGAACTGCAGCGGTGTGTTGCCGGAAACATCGAAAGGCAGCAGATTCGAGTCCTGCGGCAGGGGCGGCAACGTATCCACCTTGTTTTCAACCCAGTTGCTCGGCCGGTCCAGCAGGTAGGCAAACGTGCTGTCGTCTTTATTTGAGGGTTTGCTGGCGCAACCAGCCAGCAGGGCGCCAGTGGCGACACACGCCACGACGAGAGCAAGTGCTTTCAATATGGTTTCCTCGAAAGACTGGCGCGGCTCGTCGAGCCGCGCCAGCGGAGGCGGCGTGGACAGCCGCACAGAGTTGTTAATTGCGTACGCCAGGGCGGAACAGCGAGCCTGCGGCGGTTTCGCGCTCCGATTCGTCTTCGTGTTCCGACGCGGAGCCAACTTCGGCTACCGACCCGGAGCCCGGACCGCAATCAGACGCGATCGTCGTGTGAATCGACGTTTCGATGCTGAGAGTGCTCACCGAGGCGGTGACCCTCATCATCGTCGAATCCGGCGGACTTTCCATTGACGACGCTATCCGTGGATAACGCGGCCCATGGTGCCCACCAGGTTTTTCCGCACGCGGCGCAGCCCGGCGCATGAAACGGGATAGCTCCGTCAGCGCCAACTGATACACATCCCGCTTGAACTCGATCACACAGTCGAGCGGCACCCAATACTCGTTCCAGCGCCACGCATCAAACTCAGGGTGGTCGGTGGCGCGCAAGCATATGTCGCAATCGCGTCCAACCATCCGGAGCAAAAACCAGATTTGTTTCTGGCCGCGGTAATGACCGCGTACTTCGCGCTTTATGAACTTGTCAGGCACCTCATAACGCAACCAGTCGCGCGTGCGACCGATCACCTTGACGTGCTCAGGAAGCAGCCCGGTTTCTTCGTGTAACTCCCGATACATCGCTTGCACAGGGGTCTCTCCGTACTTGATGCCCCCTTGCGGAAACTGCCAGGAATGTTCACGGAGCCGTTTGCCCCAAAACACCTCGTTGTGCGCGTTCAAGAGGATGATGCCGACGTTCGGGCGAAAGCCTTCACGATCCAGCATACAACCACCTTCGAATCCTTTAAAATTGCTTTGATTATAAACAGATAACGGACCCGACGCACCGATTCGCACCAGATTGGAACGATTCGCCGCAAAAGGCCCGCGTTTGCGGTAGCCTGTCAGTCTTTCCGTGCCTTATCCCCTGCTGCAAAGGCTTTGCGCGGCGGCTTCAGCGCCGCGGTCGGGCCGGCTTTGCCGGGGTTTTGCCTGGTATGCGCAGTCGTCTGCCGGGGCTGAGCCGGGTCTTGGCCAGACTTTTGGCCGGGTGCTCGGCGAGTCCGTGCCGGCATCAAGCCGGGTCTGTGTCGATTTCCCCACCGTTTTCACCTTTCGGGCGGTCCCTCCGGAGCCGCCGCTTTTGGAAAATCTGAATGAAAGCTTCCCGTTTCTTTATCGGCACGCTGAAAGAAGCGCCCGCCGACGCCGAGATCGTCAGCCACAAGCTCATGGTGCGCGCCGGCATGATTCGCCGCGTCGCCGGTGGCATCTATAACTACCTGCCGGTCGGCCTGCGTTCGATCCGCAAGGTGGAAGCCATCGTGCGCGAAGAAATGAACCGGGCGGGCGCGATCGAATTGTTGATGCCGGCAGTGCAGCCGGCTGAACTGTGGCAGGAGTCGGGCCGTTGGGAAAAATACGGTCCTGAACTGCTGCGCTTCAAGGATCGCAAGCAATCCGATTTCGTGATCGGACCGACCCATGAAGAAGTGGTCACGGATATCGCGCGCGGCCAGATCAAGAGCTATCGCCAGTTGCCGGTGAATTTCTATCAGATCCAGACGAAGTTCCGCGACGAGATCCGTCCGCGTTTCGGCGTGATGCGTGGCCGCGAGTTCATCATGAAAGACGCGTACTCGTTCGACAAAGACGCGGAAGGCCTGCGCGAGTCGTATCGCAAGATGTACGACGCGTACGTGCGCATCTTCACGCGCCTCGGCCTGGATTTCCGCGCCGTGGCAGCGGACAACGGCTCGATCGGCGGCAGCGGCTCGCATGAATTCCACGTGATCGCCGATACCGGCGAAGACGCGATCGCGTATTGCCCGACCTCGGAGTTCGCCGCGAACGTTGAAGCGGCCGAAGCGTTGCCGCTGTACGCGGAGCGTGCGGCGCCGACCGAAGAGATGAAGAAGACCGCAACACCGGGCAAGGCGAAGTGCGAAGCCGTGGCTGAGCTGCTGAACATTCCGCTCGAGCGCACGATCAAGTCGATCGTTCTCGCCACGGAAAACGAAGGCGCCGAACCCACCATCTGGTTGCTGATGCTGCGCGGTGATCACGATCTGAACGAGATCAAGGCAAGCAAGCTGCCGGGCCTCGCCGACTTCCGCATGGCCACCGAAGCCGAAATCATCGAGACCTTCGGCACGCCGCCGGGCTACCTCGGCCCGCTCAACACGAAGAAGCCGGTCAAGGTCGTGGCGGATCGCACGGTCGCGAACATGAGCGACTTCGTCGTCGGCACGAACGAGGTGGACTATCACACCACCGGCGTGAACTGGGGCCGCGATCTGCCGGAACCGGTCGTCGCTGATATTCGCAACGTGAAGAAGGGCGACCCGTCGCCGGACGGCAAGGGCGTGCTCGACATCTGCCGCGGTATCGAAGTCGGCCACGTGTTCCAGCTCGGCACGAAGTACTCGGAAGCGATGAACGCCACGTGCCTCGACGAAACCGGCAAGCCGCGCCCGATGGAAATGGGCTGCTACGGTATTGGCGTCACGCGTATTCTGGGCGCGGCGATCGAACAGAATTTCGACGACAAGGGCATCGTCTGGCCGGAGTCGATCGCGCCGTTCGAGGTCGTGCTGTGCCCGATGGGTTATGACCGAAGCGAAGCCGTGCGCGAGCAGGCCGACAAGCTGTACGCGGAGTTGGTCGAAGCGGGCGTCGACGTGATCCTCGACGATCGCGGCGAGCGTCCCGGTGTGATGTTTGCCGACTGGGAGCTGATCGGCGTGCCGCATCGTCTGGTGATCGGCGATCGTGGTCTTAAGGACGGCAAGCTCGAGTATCAAGGCCGCCGCGACGCAGAAGCGACGCTGCTGCCGGTCGAAGACGCCGCCCAAACGGTGATCGGCAAAGTTCGCGCCGCGTTGGCGGGCTAAGCGGAGCGGACGGTGGAGTACACCTTCGTATCTGCGACCGTCCTGCTGATTCTGATCACCGATCCGCTCGGCAATATTCCGCTCTTCATCAGTTGTCTGCGCGGGGTGGCGCCGAAGCGGCGCACGATCGTCATCCTTCGTGAGGTGGCGATCGCCTTCGCGATCCTGCTGGTGTTCATGGTGGTCGGTGACAGCTTCCTGCGCATGATGAGTCTGACCGACCAGTCATTGCGCATCGGCGGTGGAATCGTGCTGTTTCTGATTGCGCTCAGGATGGTGTTTCCGCATCCGGACGGTGCGTTTGGCGGCGACACGCGTGGTGGCGAGCCGCTCATCGTGCCGCTCGCCATTCCGGCGCTGGCGGGCCCGTCGGCGCTCGCAACGGTGATGCTGCTGACGTCGCAGGCGCCGGGCAAGATGTTCGAGTGGATCGGTGCACTGACCGTCACGATGATCGTCTGCGCGATCGTGCTGATGCTCTCTGAGCGGATTCAGGCGTGGCTAGGCGAGCGCGCGATGATGGCTTTCGAACGGCTGATGGGGTTGGTGCTGGTGGCGATCTCGGTCGAGATGATGCTCGGCGGGATCCGCTCTTTTGTGCATCAACTTTGAGTGAGATCCGGCGCGGCTCCAAACCACCCTCAAGCCCCTTCGGTCAACGCCCGAATAGTCGGCAGGTTGCGCCAGTAGCCCTTGGCGTCCATCCCGCAACCGAACACATAGCGGTCCGGCACTTCGAAACCACAGTAATCCGGGCGCAGCGGCTTCGCCTTCGGAATGATCTTTTCGCACAGCACCGCGCTCAGGAAACGCTTCGCGCCCATTGCGAGGATGCGGTCGCGGATCGCGGCCATCGTCTCGCCTTCGTCGAGGATGTCGTCGAGCACCAGCACGACGCGATCCTTCACCGACTCAGCCGGCGCCACGCGCCACTGCATCTCATTGCCGCCCTTGGTGGTGTTGCGATAGCGGGTCAGGTGGATGTAGTCGAACTCGAGCGGGAAATCGAGGTGCGGCAGCAGCATGCCGGTGAACACCGCCGCGCCGCCCATCACCGACAGCACGAGCGGGAAGTCCTCGCTCATCTCGTTGCGGATGGCGGCAGCCATGCCGCTGATCGACGCGTTGACGTCGTCGGCCGAAACGATTTCTTCGGAGTGGCTAAAAATGTGGAGAGCTTCTTCGCGGTTCATGACGTCTGACGGGCGGTAACTGTATACATAGTGTGGGAGAGAACGACGGTGCGCGGTACAGAATAAACCCGCACAAATCCGGAGTCAGCGCGCGTGCCGTTGTTCATGCACGGAAGCACGCGCACCGCCGTCTTGCTAAAGCTTAGCGCATGCCGGGCATCATGCCCTTCATGCCGCGCATCATCTTCTGCAGGTTGCCCCCCTTCAGCTTCTTCATCATCGTGCGCATCTGGTCGTACTGATTCAGCATGCGGTTGACTTCCTGCACCTGCACGCCCGCGCCGGCGGCGATGCGACGCTTGCGGGTGGCCTTGATCAGCTCGGGCTTCGCGCGCTCCAGCGGCGTCATGGAATTGATGATGCCTTCCATGCGGCGCATCTGCGATTCGGCCATGCCCATATTGGCGCCGGCGGCGGCCTGCTGGAACTGCGCGGGCAGCTTGTCCATCAGCGACGACAGGCCGCCCATGCTCTTCATCTGCGTAAGCTGCGCGCGGAAATCGTTGAGGTCGAAGTCGCCGCCTTTCTTGACCTTGTCGGCGAGTTTTTGCGCGGCCTGGACATCCACGCCGCGTTGCGCTTCTTCGACGAGGGCGAGAATGTCGCCCATGCCGAGAATCCGGTTCGCCATGCGATCCGGATAGAAAATTTCGAGGCCGTCGAGCTTTTCGGCGACGCCGACGAACTTGATCGGCTTGCCGGTCACGTGACGCACGGAAAGCGCCGCGCCACCGCGCGAGTCACCGTCGAGCTTGGTGAGGACCACGCCGGTGAGCGGCAATGCGTCGCTAAAGGCCTTCGCGGTGTTGACCGCATCCTGGCCGAGCATCGCGTCGACCACGAACAGCGTTTCCGCCGGTTTCAGCGTGCTGTGCAGCGCGGCGATTTCGGCCATCATGGCTTCGTCGATACCCAGGCGGCCGGCCGTGTCGACCAGCAGCACGTCGTGGTAGTGGCGCTTGGCCCAATCCACCGCGGCGAGCGCGATATCTACCGGCTTCTGATCCGGTTCCGAGGGGAAGAAATCCGCACCGACCTGTTCCGTCACCATCTTCAACTGCGCGATAGCAGCCGGGCGGTAAACGTCGCACGAGACGGTCAGGACCTTCTTCTTGTACTTTTCGCGCAGGAGCTTGGCGAGCTTGCCGACCGTCGTGGTCTTACCGGCGCCTTGCAGACCCGCCATCAGGATGACGGCCGGCGGCGTGACGGCGAGATTCAGTTCGACCGCCTTGCCTTCATAGTCGCCGCCGATGATCGCGGTGAGCTCGCGCTGCACCACGCCGACCAGCGCCTGGCCCGGCGACAGGCTGCTGATCACCTCCTCGCCGAGCGCCTTTTCCTTCACCTTGGCGATGAACTCGCGCACGACGGGCAGCGCCACGTCCGCCTCGAGCAGCGCGAGGCGCACTTCGCGCAGCATTTCCTGGGTGTTCGCCTCGGTGAGCCGGGCTTCGCCGCGCAGCGTCTTGACGACGCGCGCCATCCGTTGAGTCAGATTGTCGAGCATGGGGAGCGATGAACAGTGCGGCCGGAGCGGGGCGCGATGCAGGAGACGTCGCGGAGCAAGGGCCTAGTGTAAACTTCGAATATGGATATTGTACTGTATGCCCTCACTGCACTCCTCTACGGCGGTCTCGCCGTGGCCGGCTGGCGCTCGCACCGGCACGCCGCCTTGCGCCCCATGCTCGAGAGCGTGCCGCCGGTGCCCGTCGCCACGCGCATGCCGGCCTCGTTAGCCGCCTCGGGCATGAGCACCTCGGGCCGCGCGCTGCTGTTTGTCGCGCTGCTCGCCCACGGCGTGCTGCTGCATACCACCATCTTTCCTCAAAACGCGATGGTGTTCGGTTTCGCGTTCGCGCTGTCGGCGATGTTCTGGCTCGGCGCCGGCATCTACTGGATCGAGAGCTTTTTCTTTCCGCTCGACGGCCTGCGCCTGCTGGTGTTGCCGCTCGCCTGCGTCGCTTCCTTATTGCCGCTGGCGTTCAATGGCGTGCGCGTGCTGCCGTATTCGGCCGCGCCAATGTTCAAGCTGCACTTCCTGATCGCCAATATCGCGTACGGTTTGTTCGCGATCGCGGCGCTGCACGCCATTCTGATGCTGCTGGTCGAGCGGCGTCTGCACGCGATGCGCGGCGGCGTGTCGCAACGGAATGTGGCTGCGGCGGGCAACGGCTGGCTGTCGAGCTGGCTCGACACACTGCCGCCGCTGCTGACGTTGGAAAAGCTGCTGTTCCGTCTGATCGGCGCCGGCTTCGTGCTGCTCACGTTGACGCTGCTCTCGGGCATCCTGTTCAGCGAGCAACTGGTCGACCGCGCTTTGCGGCTCGATCACAAGACTGTCTTCGCGATTCTTTCCTGGGTGATGTTCGGCGCGCTGCTGACCGCGCGCAAGGTTTCCGGCTGGCGCGGCCGTGCGGCATTGCGCTGGGTGCTGGCGTCGTTCGTCGCGCTGCTGCTGGCGTACGTCGGCAGCCGTTTCGTATTCGAGGTGCTGTTGCACCGTGCTGTAGTGTGAGTGTTCTGCCATGCGACAAATTTTCCTGCTGATCCTGTTGTTCATCGTCGGCCAATGGCTGGTCAAGGCGCTGCGTCGTCATGACGCGCAAGCGTCGCAACGCACGGGCGCCGGTGCGAATGGCGCCGCGGGCGCCGGCGGTGCAAGAGGCCAGAGCGGTCCGAATGGCGGCGCGCGTGGGCCCAACGCGCCGCAAGCGCAGCCGCAGCTTGCCGAGCCGATGATCCGTTGCGCCGAATGCGGCGTACACGCGCCGAAGAGCGACTCCGTGGTGGTGGCGGGGCAGCCGTTCTGCAGCGCCGCGCACGCGCAGCGTCACGGCGCGCGACCCACGGGCCGCGACGCTCGATGAGCGTCGCGTTCACCGTCGATGCCGACGGTTGGGTCAGCGCCGCACGCAAACTGCCATCGCCGAATTTCGAAGCGCGGCCCGAAGCGGCCGTGCCGACGTTGATCGTCGTGCACAACATCAGCCTGCCGCCGAACGAATTCGGCGGCACCGCAATCGCCGAACTGTTCCAGAACACGCTCGACTGCGACGCCCACCCGTACTACGACACGCATCTGCGCGGCGTGCGGGTGTCGGCGCACTTCGTGATCCATCGCGACGGCGCGCTCGAGCAATTCGTGTCCTGCAACGAGCGCGCGTGGCACGCCGGCACGTCGAGTTTTTTCGGCCGCGAGCGCTGCAATGATTTCTCGATCGGCATCGAATTGGAGGGCAGTGACACGACTGCTTTCGAAGCGGCGCAATACCGCACGCTCGGCGCACTTGTGACGGCGCTCAAGGCTCGCTATCCGGTAGAGGCGCTCGCCGGCCACTCGGACATTGCCCCCGGCCGCAAGACCGATCCAGGGCCTCATTTCGAGTGGCGGCGTCTGCAGCGCGACACCGCGTTAGCCGATCAGTACTTCCCCTATCTCAAGTTTTCCAAAACGCCGTAACGACCCTTCGCGCGACTTCGCGTGATGCGAGGAGAACAAGGCGCTGCCTTGTTCTCCGGGGAGTCCGCTTCCGGCCGCGCGATGCAAAAGTCAAGACTTCGAAAGCAAATAAATCGATTTGACCTGTCTCGAATCTCCACTATACTTGGTGCCACAAATTCAGTTTCGCACTATATCTTGTGGTGTGCTGTGCATAACCATGTGAATAACTGAGTGCACAACTGGGTGCATAAGTCAGCGGCGCCCCGCTCTCCGAGCATGGCGCCGCAAGCATTCCAGGCAACGAAAAAAATTCCTGTGGCGCGGCCGGAGAGACCACCGGCAGCATCCAGAAGCATTCAGGAAAGGGGCTCGGCTAGTGATCGCGACATACATGATGAAGACCGTTATCAATTCGAACCAGACTTCATCGCTGTCGTATCCCGCCACCCGGCTCAGCCGGCCTTTTTCCTGCACCCCATCGCTTGCGCACGCGGCGGCGCAGCGTTCGTTTTAATCCGCGGCTTTCTCCGCAACATTTCCAAGACCAGGAGCTTTGCACATGCAAACCACCGACAACGTGACGACCCGGTATGAGGGCTCACCGACTGGCCAGGCCTTCGGCCAGGCACAAGGCGCACAAGCGCTCGCGCCGCAAGTGAGCTACGCCGACTACAAGGTGATCCGTCGCAACGGCAGCGTGGTGTCGTTCGAACCGTCGAAAATCGCCATCGCCGTGACGAAGGCATTTCTGGCCGTCAACGGTGGTCAAGGCGCGGCGTCGGCGCGCGTGCGCGAACTGGTCGAGCAACTCACGCAGAACGTGGTGCGCGCACTCGTGCGCAGCCGTCCGAACGGCGGCACGTTCCATATCGAAGACATCCAGGATCAGGTCGAACTCGCGCTGATGCGCGGCGGCGAACACAACGTCGCGCGTGCGTACGTGCTGTATCGCGAGAAGCGCACCCAGGCACGCGGTCATGACGACCAGATCGTCGCCAACACGCCGGGTCTGAACGTCACCGACAACGGCGTGACGCGTCCGCTCGACATGGCTGCGCTGCGCGGCATCATCGAACTGGCTTGTTCGAACCTGGGCGACGCCGTGAGCGCCGATCCGATCATCGCGGAAACGGTGAAGAACCTGTACGACGGCGTGCCGATGAGCCAGGTCTACGACTCGGCAATTCTGGCTGCCCGCACGATGATCGAAAAGGACCCGGCATACAGCCAGGTCACCGCACGCATCCTGCTGCACACGATCCGCCGCGAAATCCTCGAAGAGGAAGTCACGCAAACGGAAATGGGCGAGCGCTACGCCGAGTACTTCCCGCAGTTCATCAAGCGCGGCGTGCAAGCCGAACTGCTCGACGACAAGCTGCTGCAGTTCGACCTGAAGCGCCTCGGCGCCGCACTCGACAATAACCGCGACCTGCAATTCGGCTACCTCGGTCTGCAAACGCTGTACGACCGCTACTTCCTGCATCACGACGGCGTGCGCATCGAAATGCCGCAGGCATTCTTTATGCGTGTGGCGATGGGTCTGTCGCTGAACGAGATCGACCGCGAAGCGCGCGCGATCGAGTTTTACAACGTGCTGTCGAGCTTCGACTTCATGTCGTCCACGCCGACGCTGTTCAACTCGGGCACCCGCCGCTCGCAACTGTCGTCGTGCTACCTGACGACGGTCGACGACGACCTCGACGGCATCTACGAAGCACTGAAGGAAAACGCACTGCTGTCGAAGTTCGCCGGCGGCCTGGGCAACGACTGGACGCGCGTGCGTGCGCTCGGTTCACACATCAAGGGCACCAACGGCAAGTCGCAAGGCGTGGTGCCGTTCCTGAAGGTCGTCAACGACACGGCTGTCGCGGTCAACCAGGGCGGCAAGCGCAAGGGCGCGGTCTGCGCGTACCTGGAAACGTGGCACCTGGACATCGAAGAATTCCTCGAACTGCGCAAGAACACGGGCGACGACCGTCGCCGCACCCACGACATGAACACGGCGAACTGGATTCCCGACCTGTTCATGAAGCGCGTGCACGAAGGCGGCGACTGGACGCTGTTCTCGCCGTCCACCTGCCCGGATCTGCACGACAAGTTCGGCGCCGAATTCGAAACGGCTTACACGGCTTACGAAGACAAGGCCGCGCGCGGCGAGATCAAGCTGTTCAAGAAGCTGCCGGCGGCGCAACTGTGGCGCAAGATGCTGGGCATGCTGTTCGAAACCGGCCACCCGTGGATCACGTTCAAGGATCCGTGCAATGTGCGTTCGCCGCAACAGCACGTCGGCGTCGTCCACTCGTCGAACCTGTGCACGGAAATCACCCTGAACACCAGCGACGCCGAAATCGCCGTCTGCAACCTGGGCTCCGTGAACCTCGTCGCTCACCTGAAGGAACAGGCCGACGGCACGCTGGCGCTCGACCACGACAAGCTGAAGCGCACCATCAGCGTCGCGATGCGCATGCTCGACAACGTGATCGACATCAACTACTACGCGGTCGCCAAGGCGCGTAACTCGAACCTGAAGCACCGTCCGGTCGGCATGGGCATCATGGGCTTCCAGGACTGCCTGCACCTGCTGCGCACGCCGTACGCGTCGCAAGAGGCTGTCGCGTTTGCCGATACCTCGATGGAAGCGGTCTGCTACTACGCTTACTACGCGTCGACGGAACTGGCGCAAGAGCGCGGCCATTACTCCAGCTACCGCGGCTCGCTGTGGGATCGCGGCATCCTCCCGCAAGACTCGGTGAAGCTGCTGGCCGACGCGCGCGGCGGCTATGTCGAAGTCGATTCGAGCGAATCGATGGACTGGACCGAACTGCGCTCGCGCATCGCCACCTACGGCATGCGCAACTCGAACTGCGTGGCGATCGCGCCGACGGCGACGATCTCCAACATCATCGGCGTGTCCGCCTGCATCGAACCGACGTTCCAGAATCTGTATGTGAAGTCGAATCTGTCGGGCGAATTCACGGTGGTCAACGACTACCTGGTGCGCGACCTGAAGGAACGCGGTCTGTGGGACGAAGTGATGGTCGCCGACCTGAAGTACTTCGACGGCACGCTCTCGCGCATCGACCGCATCCCGGCCGACCTGCGCGCGATCTACGCGACCGCGTTCGAACTCGATCCGGTGTGGCTGGTCGAGGCGGCTTCGCGCCGTCAGAAGTGGATTGACCAGGCGCAGTCGCTGAACATCTACATGGGCGGCGCGTCGGGTAAGAAGCTCGACGAGATCTACAAGCTCGCATGGGTGCGCGGTCTGAAGACGACCTACTACCTCCGCACGATGGCGGCGACGCACGTCGAGAAGTCGACGGTGGCGCACGGCGCGTTGAACGCGGTGAGCTCGGGTGGCGGCGAAGGGTCGGGCGGCGCTGCGGGTGGCGCAGCAGGCGGCTTCGGCATGAGCGGCGGCGCAGCTTCGGGCGGCATCCGGGCAGCGGCGGCAGCGCCGGCAGTTGCAGTCGAAGCAGCGCCGGAAGCGGATGGTCCGGTATGCATGATGCGTCCGGGTGATCCTGGCTTCGACGAGTGCGAGGCTTGCCAGTAAGAGCCCTGGTAACTGCCAGGTGAGCACGAAGCAGGCGGCAGGATCGCTGCCTGGCTGAGGGTTGTAGGTAAAGACCCGCATGCGGCGATCCGCAAGCCTGATAGAAGTGATGCAGAAGTGAAGTAGACGAGCGGCGCAACGTAACGAAATCGGAAACGAAATCGACCTTGTGCCGCTCATCGAAAAGCAGCGAAGCATGGCAAGCAACTGAAGCCGTGCAGCGGCAGGCAAGTAGTAGATGAAGCAGTCAGCAGTCGGCAGCAAAGACGAGGCGCTCGACATGAAGCGCTCAGCAAACGCTCCGGCCGATGGTCGATCGACACAGCCGGCCCGATGCATCGCCCGACATTGCATTGCACTTCACCTCGCTAACACTGACGACCAGGCAACCGCGAGGCAACCGCCACGTCGGCGAGGCAGCAGGAAGCAATCGCAAATCACTGCAAGCACGCTCCGCAATACAGATAGATAGAGCAGCGAAACGTCGCTTCGACACATTGCTCTTCGAGCTCGCGAAGCACCTCGACGACACACGTTCAACACGCTTCACATGAGGCGTCGCACACAGTCTGTTGAACAAAGTGTTGTATGAACGTAGCAACGCGAATCGAAAACAGGATTTTTCATCAGCGAACTCTTTTATCGCTCGTGAAAAGATGGTACAAACCGTTCTAAATTGATGGTGACATTTATGCTCAACTGGGATGACGAGATCACTGCCGTAACTCCCTCGAGCGCTACGCAACAGAATGTGTTGCGCAACGCTGCGGGATCGGCTGTCGGTTCGCAAGTCGGAACGCGTTCCGCTCCTCACGCTCCCTCGGCTCAAGACATCTTCGCGAACGACATCGCTGTCGCTCCCGTGGCTCAAGTTGCCCACGCTGCTGCTGGAACGGCTGCCGTTTCCGAAGCGCGGGTCAATGTCGCCGACAAGCGCATCATCAACGGCCAGACCGACGTCAATCAGTTGGTGCCGTTCAAATACAAGTGGGCCTGGGAAAAGTATCTGGCTGGTTGCGCCAACCACTGGATGCCGCAAGAAGTGAACATGTCGCGCGACATCGCCCTCTGGAAAGACCCGAACGGTCTGACCGAAGACGAGCGCCGCATCGTCAAGCGCAACCTGGGCTTCTTCGTGACGGCTGACTCGCTGGCCGCCAACAACATCGTGCTGGGCACCTACCGCCACATCACGGCGCCCGAATGCCGCCAGTTCCTGCTGCGCCAGGCGTTCGAAGAGGCGATCCACACGCACGCTTACCAGTACATCGTCGAATCGCTGGGCCTCGACGAAGGCGAAATCTTCAACGCGTATCACGAGGTTTCCTCGATCCGCGCGAAAGACGAATTCCTGATTCCGTACATCCACGTGCTGACCGACCCGGCCTTCAAGACCGGCACGCTCGAGGCAGACCAGACTCTGCTGCGCTCGCTGATCGTGTTCGCATGTGTGATGGAAGGCCTGTTCTTCTACGTCGGCTTTACGCAAATCCTGGCGCTGGGCCGCCAGAACAAGATGACCGGCGCGGCGGAACAGTACCAATACATCCTGCGCGACGAGTCGATGCACTGCAACTTCGGCATCGACCTGATCAACCAGATCAAACTCGAAAACCCGCAACTCTGGACGGCTGAGTTCCGCGCGGAAATCCGCGAAATATTTCAGCAAGCGGTCGAACTTGAATATCGTTACGCAGAAGATACGATGCCGCGCGGGGTGCTCGGCCTCAATGCGTCGATGTTCAAGAGCTATCTGCGCTTCATCTGCAACCGCCGTTGCCAGCAGATCGGTCTCGATCCGCTGTACCCGAACGAGGAAAACCCGTTCCCGTGGATGAGCGAGATGATCGACCTGAAGAAGGAGCGCAACTTCTTCGAGACGCGAGTGATCGAATATCAGACTGGCGGCGCGCTGACCTGGGAGTGATCCGGTCCGAGTCGCAGATGCATTCATTTTGGGGATGCCGGCGGGCTTCGGCCGCGGCAATTTAGTTAGGAGCAGAACCGCCTGATGCAAATCGTGCCCGGTGCGCCGCGTGCCTTCGCGGCCCACAAACATGGCTGGCACTTTGCGAACCCTTCAGTGGGATGGGCAAACTTCCCCCCGGAAAAAGCCGCTGGCGTTAGCGCCAGCGGCCCGATCAAGCAATTGCCGGCGTTGAGATCCAGCGCCGACCAGATCTGGCGCGCGGTGCCCAAGGGCACGGCGCGCCTTACCGCATTCATTAGCGTAAGCGCGCAGCACCTGCGTACGCCGATGAATAGCCCGCTTCGTAGCGCGCGCCCTGAGAAGCGTCCGCGGGAAGCGGGTTTTGACGAAGGGTGGTGTTTGAACTGACTCTCATCTGAAAACCTGAAGGAGAAAATGATGGCAACTGCAAAGAAAGCGGCAGCTAAGAAACCCGCAGCAAAGAAGGCTGCGCCGGCTAAGAAGGCCGCACCGGCGAAGAAAGTCGCTGCAAAGAAAGTCGCAGTGAAGAAGGTTGCAGCGAAGAAGGCAGCACCGGCTAAGAAGGTTGCAGCGAAGAAAGCTGCTCCGGCCAAGAAGGTTGCTGCCAAGAAAGTCGCAGTGAAGAAGGTTGCGGCGAAGAAGGCAGCGCCGGCAAAGAAGGTTGCAGCGAAGAAAGCTGCTCCGGCCAAGAAGGTTGCTGCCAAGAAAGTCGCAGTGAAGAAGGTTGCAGCAAAGAAGGCTGCGCCGGCGAAGAAGGCCGCACCGGCTAAGAAGGCTGCTGCCAAGAAGGCTGCGCCTGCTAAAAAGGCTGCTGCCAAGAAAGCTGCGCCTGCGAAAAAGGCTGCGGCTAAAAAGGCTGCGCCTGCCAAGAAGGCTGCCGCGAAGAAGGCCGCTGCTCCTGCCAAGAAGGCTGCCCCTGCGAAGAAGGCTGTCGCCAAGAAGGCGGCTCCTGCTCCCGCTGCGACTGCTGTCTCGAGCGCAGCACCGGCGGCAACGGTGAAGACCGCGCTGAACCCGGCAGCGGCATGGCCGTTCCCGACGGGCAGCCGTCCGTAAGCGGTAAATGAGCGGTAGAAGTACTTCGACACGTCGTAGCCCGTGTCGATGATCGAGTAGCGCTTAAGTAGCAGCATGACCGAGCGCTACTCGGTCAGGGTCCCGTTGCCGGGTTTCTGGCGACGGGATTTTTTTTGGTTTGTCGAAGGTGCGGGCTTTGAGAAACCAGTCCAGAACCTGCAGGCGAAAAAACGCTTGCACGGCAACCATGTTGCATGGGACCGGAGTAAGTGCTCTGCATGGGACCAGAGTAAGCGCTAAAGCGCCAACTCTGGTCGACAGCTCTGCATGGGACCAGAGTAAGCGCTAAAGCGCCAACTCTGGTCGACAGGGCAGGGCATGCGCTAGAGGTCGTCGCGGTGGCGCGTGAAGCGCGACCGCGCGAGAGGGGAAACCTAGTGCGTGACGCGCGTGACGCCGCCGCTGGAAAGCAGGCGGACGCGTTCGCCGGCGCGGAAGATCTCGCCGGTGGCGCTTTGGGTGATGGCGCGCATGTCGCCGTTATCGAGTCGCACGGTGATCTCGAGACCGTCGTGCACCGCGGCACCGTTCTCGACCGCATTGCCTGCCACCGCGCCAGCCAGGCCGCCGATGATGCCCGTGACGATCGAGCCGCGGCCGCCGCCGATCGCGCTGCCGGCCACCGCACCCAACGCGCCGCCGCCGATTGCGCCGAGGCCACTCGGCTGGCCGTTGTTCGAACTGATCTTCACGGCCCGAACGCTGTCGACCGTGCCCATGCGGACCGTTTCTTCGCGCTGTGCCTGCGACGCCGTGTAGACGTCGGCAGAGCTGCTGTTGTACGCACACCCCGACATGGCCAGCGAACCGGCGATCAAGGCGGCCACGACCAGGCGACTCGTTGTTCTCATTCCCTAACTCCAATAGCTTGCGGTATTACGGCAGGTCGTATCCGAACGCCTGCTTGAACCGTTCGTTGATCTCCGCCCGGCTGGGCGCGTAGTTTTGCGGGCCCTGGTGTTCGATCTTCAGCGCGCCCATCAGGCTCGCCAGGCGCCCGGTGGTCGACCAGCCGAGCTTGTTCTCGATGCCGTACAGCAAGCCGCCGCGGAACGCGTCGCCGCAACCTGTAGGATCGAGCACCTGCTGTGCCTTGACCGCCGGAATCTTTTCGATGCCGCCGGCGTGATGGATCTGCGCGCCTTGGTCGCCGAGCGTGATAATCAGCGCCTCGACCTTGCCGGCGATCTCTTCGATCGACCAATCTGTTTTGTTGCTCACCAGCTTGGCTTCGTAATCGTTGACCGCTACGTAAGTGGCAAGTTCAATCATGCGGCGCAGCGAGTCGCCATCGAACAGCGGCAAACCTTGGCCCGGATCGAAGATAAACGGCACACCGGCCGCTGCCAGATGCTCGGAATGCTGGATCATGGCGTCGTAACCGTCTGGCCCGACGATGCCGAGCGTGATGCCCTTCGCTTCGTCGGCGCGGTTCAAGTGCGCCTGCATCATCGCACCCGGGTGGAACGCCGTGATCTGATTGTTTTCGAGGTCGGTGGTGATCATCGCCTGGGCCGAGTAGGTGTCCGGCACCACGAGCACGTTTTCCGTCGACAGGCCGAGCTGCTTGAAGCGGTCCATGTAGAGCTGGGCGTCCACCGCGCCGAGCGTCCCCATGATGCGCGCATGGCCGCCGAGCAGATGCAGCGAGTAGGCGATATTGCCCGCGCAGCCGCCGAACTCGCGGCGCATCGTCGGCACGAGGAAGCTCACGTTCAGAATGTGGACCTGCTCCGGCAGGATGTGCTCCCGAAAGCGGCCTTCGAAGGTCATGATGTTGTCGTAAGCGAGCGAACCGCAAATCAGCGTAGCCAAGGCGAGCGTTCCTGTAAAAATCGATAAAGAGAATGGGCGCTACGATGTGACAGCGCCGCGCATGAAGCGCGGCGCCGAGGTTCGTGCGCGAAGGTTTTACTTCAGCGCGGCGAGTGCTGCGTCGTAGTTCGGCTCGTTCTTGATTTCGCCGACCAGCTCAGCGTGCACGACCTTGTCGTTCTCGTCGACGACCACCACGGCGCGTGCCGTCAGACCCGCCAGCGGGCCGCTCGTCACGTCGACGCCGTAGGCCTGCGCGAACTCATGGCCGCGGAACGTGGACGCCGTCACGACGTTCTCGATGCCTTCGGTCGTGCAGAAGCGCGATGCGGCAAACGGCAGGTCGCCCGACACGACGATCACGGCCGTGTTGCTCAGCTTGGCTGCAGCCTCGTTGAACTTGCGGGTCGACGTGGCGCAGGTCGGCGTGTCGAGGCTCGGGACGATATTCAGCACCTTGCGCTTGCCGGCGAAGTCGGCCAGCGACAGCGGCTTCAGATCCTTGCCGACCAGCGAGAAGGCGGGGGCATTCTGGCCCACGCTCGGGAACGTGCCGGCTACTTCGATCGGGTTGCCACCCAGCGTAACTTGACTCATGTTGTCGTGCTCCGAAAATTCGTCAGTAATGACGGTGAACACGCCCGGTCAGTGCCGGGCGCGCGAGGGTGCGTTACGGATAAAAAATCTGTACGCGGAAATTGGACGCGACCGCATTGCCCGTGTCGAGATGGACGATCATGGTCTGGGTCGTGTGCGCCGGCAGGCCGGCTGCAATCGGCGTGCCGGGCGCGACGTAGTCTTGCGGCCACAGCACGCGGCGCACCGCGACATTGTTCTGGTCGTCGAGTAGCGTGAGCTCGATGGCCGGGTAGGCCAGCGCAATATTGAAGCGGTTGCGCAGCGGCATCTTCAGTTCGAGCTTGTGCGGGCCGTCGATCTGCCGCAGATCGGAAGGCTCGACCTGCAGACCGTCAATGTCGTGCGGCGGCGTGATCTGGCAGCCGAGCTGCGCGCAGGCCTTTGCATAGAGCGTCTGCGAGCGTGGGAAGTAGATCTGCACAGTTTCGCGTTGCCACCAGGCGAGTTGCGCGAGCAGGGCGATAACCAGCAGCGTTGCGGCCACCGAGCCGGAAATGATCCAGCCGAGGTGGCGCGGTTCGGCCGGGCGCGTTTCACGCACCACCGGGAAGGGATCGGCGCCGTCATGCACCGGCTTGACCGCGAAGGGTTCGCCGCTCGATCCAAAGGTGGCTGTGCCCGGGCCGCCCGCACCTGAGCCGAGGCCTGCGCCGAGGCCGCCGGCGCCAGCCGCGCCCAAGCCAGCCGCACCCAAGCCAGCCGCACCCAAGCCAGCCGCACCCAAGCCAGCCGCATCCAAGCCGGCCGCACCCAAACCGGTCGCACCTGAGCCAGCCGCACCTGAGCCGGCCCCACCTGAGCCAGCCCCACCTGAGCCAGCCCCACCTGAGCCGGCCGCGCCAAAATACGGCTCATTATCAGGAATGCCATGCAAGGGGCGCGGCTCCTTCAGAACCTGTTCGTCGGCATCAGAAGGATGTTCAGAAGGACGCTCGGTCTTGTGCCAGACCCGTGGTGCTTCCTCCGCAGCCGGATTGGCCTCGTGAGCGAAAGGCTCGCGCGGCACGTCGGCGGGTGCGTCGGTCTCGTAAGCGAACGGGGTGCGTGGCGCGTCCGCGAGAATGGGTTCGTTGTCGGGAGGAGTCGGCCTGGTGAAGGCGCTCGCCGGCAGTTCCGGCTCGGTAGCATGACGCGGCGTGACCGCGACGCCTGCGCCGGTGGAGACCGGCGGAGCCGGCAGATTGCGGGCGTTGTGAAGCAGGCGGTTGTCGATCGCGGCGTCGGGCGCCGCTGCCCACGGGTTCCATGCCTCGGCGCTGAAATCAGGGTCTTTGGGGCGTACACCGGACAAAGCCTCGATCGCAGCCGCTGCGGCAACCGGCTTGGCGGTGGAAAAATCGCCGTCCTCGTTCAGTTCGAACAGGCTGCTCGACGCGTCGAATGTTTCATGGCACTGCCCGCAGCGCACGAGGCCGCGGCGCAGCGCGAGCTGCGCCGGTTGCAGGCGGAAGACGGTTTCGCAGAAGGGGCAACGCGTTGCCAGGAGCATATTGAGCCGGTAAGCCGAGAGGCTGTTGATTGGACAATACGCCCTATTCTAATGGCTTTCGCGGCGTGTTCCCGTGAGACATACCCAACCTTCGTGTTCGCGCCATACGCCGATGTCGATCCATCGTGCATAGACCTGCGCCACTTCGTCCGCCTGGCGCGCCAGGATGCCTGACAGCGCGATCCGGCCGCCCGGCTTGACCTTCGACGACAGCATCGACGCCATCAGCTTGAGCGGATTGGACAGGATATTGGCGACCACGATATCGAATTCGCCGGTGGGGCATTCGTCGGGCAAGCCGTACGTGACTTCCGCCCGGTTGCGCTCGCTGTTGTGACGCGCCGATTCGACCGCTTGCGGGTCGATATCGATGCCATACACCGGATTGGCGCCGCACTTTCTGGCGAGGATCGCGAGGATGCCTGAGCCGCAGCCGTAGTCGAGAACGGATTGCTCCGGCTTCACCGATTGCTCCAGCCATTCCATACACAGACGTGTAGTGGGATGGCTGCCGGTTCCAAATGCGAGGCCAGGATCGAGTTCCAGCACGAGAGCGTCGGGGTCCGGTGCGTCGTGCCACGAGGGCACGACCCAGATGCGCTCGCCGATTGGAATCGGATCGAATTGAGACTGTGTGAGACGTACCCAATCCTGCTCTTCGACTTCGCGCACGGTGAACGAAGGTGCGGGGTCGAGGCCCAGCTCATTGGCCGCCGCGGTGAGCAGCACCGCCGGCTCGTGTTCCGGTGCGAGCAGCGCGATCACCCGCGAACGCTGCCACGCCGTGCGATCCGGCGTGAGACCGGGCTCGCCGAACAGCGGCTGCTCGTCGGGCGTGTCGGCGTCTGCATCTTCAACCGATACGGACAGCGCGCCCAACTCGAGCAGCGCGTCGGAGAACTCCTCCGCGTGCTCGCGTGCCAGCTCGGCGATCAGTTCCCGGTAGCTCATGACTTACGCTTCTTCCGGCGCGGCCTGCTGCTTCGCGGCCAACCGGTTTTCGAGGTAATGAATGCTGGTGCCGCCTTCGACGAACTTCGCGTCCAGCATCAGCTCGCGGTGCAGCGGGATGTTGGTCTGAATGCCTTCGACCACCATTTCCGACAACGCGATGCGCATCCGCTTGATCGCTTGCTCGCGCGTTGCGCCGTAAGCGATCAGCTTGCCGATCATCGAATCATAGTTCGGCGGCACGAAATAGCCATTGTAGGCGTGCGAATCGACGCGGATGCCGGGGCCGCCCGGCATATGCCACGACGTCAAACGTCCCGGCGACGGCGTGAATTTGAACGGATCTTCTGCATTGATCCGGCATTCGATCGCATGACCCTTGAACACGATGTCGCGCTGACGGAAGGCGAGCTTCTCGCCCGCTGCGATGCGGATCTGTTCCTGCACGATGTCGACGCCGGTGATCAGCTCGGTCACCGGATGCTCGACCTGCACGCGCGTGTTCATTTCGATGAAGTAGAACTCGCCGTTTTCGTACAGGAATTCGAACGTGCCCGCGCCGAGGTAGCCCATCTTCTTGCAGGCGTCCGCGCAACGATCGCCGATGCGTTCGATCAGGCGCCGCGCGATGCCTGGCGCCGGCGCTTCTTCGATCACTTTCTGGTGACGGCGCTGCATCGAGCAATCGCGCTCGCCCAGCCAGATCGCGTTCTTGAACGAATCCGCCAGGATCTGGATTTCGACGTGCCGCGGGTTCTCCAGGTATTTCTCCATGTAGACCTGCGGGTTGCCGAAGGCACGGCCGGCTTCTTCGCGCGTCATGTTGACCGCGTTGACCAGCGCCGCTTCGGTGTGGACCACGCGCATGCCGCGACCACCGCCGCCGCCGGAGGCTTTGATGATCACCGGATAGCCGACCTGGCGGGCAATCTTCACGATCTCTTTCGGATCTTCCGGCAATGCGCCTTCAGAACCCGGCACGCAAGGCACGCCGGTTTTGATCATGGTTTGCTTGGCCGTCACCTTGTCGCCCATCATCCGGATCGTTTCCGGGCGCGGGCCGATGAAGGTGAAGCCGGACTGCTCGACGCGCTCGGCGAAGTCGGCGTTTTCCGACAGGAAGCCGTAGCCGGGGTGGATCGCTTCGGCGTCCGTCACTTCTGCCGCGCTGATCAGCGCCGGCATGTTCAGGTAGCTCAGATTCGAAGGCGCCGGGCCGATACAGACCGCCTCGTCCGCGAGCTTCACGTACTTGGCTTCCTTGTCGGCTTCCGAATAGACGACGACCGTCTTGACGCCCAGTTCGCGGCAGGCGCGCTGGATACGAAGCGCGATCTCGCCACGATTGGCAATGAGGATTTTTTCAAACATAGCGGATTTTCGACTCATCAATAGGCGCCTGGTTGGTCACAATACAGGCTGCCCCAGAGGATCGGTCGCGCGCCTCGGGAGGGCAGGCGCGCGGGCGGCAGGCGCAAAAAAGCGCAAAGCGTGCCGCGTTAGCCGACCACGAACAACGGTTGGCCGTACTCGACCGCCTGACCGTTTTCGACGAGGATTTCCTTCACCACGCCGGACTTGTCCGACTCGATTTCGTTGAGCAGCTTCATCGCTTCGATGATGCAGATCGTCTGGCCTTCCTTGACCGTGTCGCCCACCTGGACGAACGGCTCGGCGCCCGGCGAAGGCGCGCGGTAGAAGGTGCCGACCATCGGCGAGGTCACCACGTGGCCTTGCGGCGCGACGGCGGCCGGCGTAGCCGGGGCGCCCACAGCAGCGGCCGGTGCTTCGCCGCCCGGCAACGGGGCCGGCTGGGCATATTGCGGGGCATACGAAGCGGACGGTTGTACGTAAACCGGCGGCGCATTCTTGACGATGCGGACCTTGCCTTCGCCTTCGGTCACTTCGAGTTCGGAAATACCGGACTCCGAGACGAGGTCGATCAGAGTTTTCAGTTTACGTAGATCCATTAGAAGCCCCTTTCAATGCGTAAGGTGCCGGCGCGTACGCAGCCGGCGCAAATTAGACGTGTTTTGGAATCAGCCGCGCGACGAGCCAGCGGACAGCCGGTCGAGCGCGAATTCGAGCGCGTACAGATATCCCTTCCAGCCGAGGCCGCAAATCACGCCCTCTGCCTGGTCGGAGAAATACGAGTGATGCCGGAACGGTTCGCGGCGATGTACGTTCGACAGATGAATCTCGACGAACGGGATGCCGACCCCCGCCAGTGCGTCCCGAATGGCCACGCTGGTGTGCGTGTACGCGGCGGGATTAATCAGTATGAAATCGGTTTTTTCAGTTCGTGCGGATTGGATACGATCGACGAGAGCGCCTTCATGATTGCTCTGGAACGACGCGAGTTCAACGCCTGCGTCCGCTGCGCGATCCGCCAGTGCCTGATCGATCTGCGGTAACGTCACCCGGCCGTAGACCTCAGGTTCCCGGGTGCCGAGAAGGTTGAGGTTGGGGCCGTGCAGTACCAGCAGTCGCGTCATGGTCGCTTCTTTTTCCGTGGAATTGGGCGCACTTTAGCGCTGATTAGAGAAACTTGTCTAGTTTCCTGCGCGTTGGAAACGATCCTGGCGACCTTTTGCCGCTTCTCCGGACGCCCATCTTCTCTCAAATTCGAGCAAATTGCGCGCAATTTCGCGCCTTTTGCCCCTATCTGATCGTCAAGAGAATGTGAAACTTAGAGCGCGTCGAGCGTCTGTTTCAGCGCTTGCGGGTCGATTTGCCCTAATTTTGTCGAGCGAATGTTGCCCTTTGCGTCGATTACTACGGTAAAGGGCAGGCCACCGGCCGTATTGCCGAACGCGCGAGCGAGGTCGGCGCCGCCGAACCCGGTTACGTAGACCGGGTAGGCTACTTTCACCTTCTGCAGGAACGCCTGAACGTTTTTATCCGAATCAACGCCAAGTCCCACGAACTGGATCCCTTTCTTCGCATATTCGCGCTGAAGCTGCGAAAGAGCCGGCATCTCTTCGACGCACGGTCCGCACCACGACGCCCAGAAGTTGACGACGACCGGATGACCTTTAAGCAAACTGAGCGATTGCGGCTTGCCGTCGACGTTCGTGACGGGCGCGGCCCAAAGTTGCTCAACCGGGTTTTGCGTGAAACCGGGTTGCGACGCGTGGGCGAGTTCCGGGCCGCCATTTAGCCAATGATTGGCCAGCACCCCGCCGCCCGCAGCGGCGATCGCGACAAGCGCGCCGGCCAGAATCCGTTTCGTATTCATTCCAGGTCTGTCTAATTGGTTGAAGGGGTGACGTCGCTACTGTCGAGCAGCGCCTGAACCGCCTGCTGATTCGCCCGGGCAGTGCGGCCGCGCGCATCGGCCCGTACCGCGCCGCGCAAGTCGTCGGTCTCGTACAAGGCGACGTGGATGCCGGCCGGCTCCGCATCGCGCCCTTCGTTTGTGGGACGCCAGAGGAAGCTCAGCGTCTCGACGTAGCCGCGACCGGCAAAATGCCGCGTTTCCGAAACGTCATACTGAATGTTGGCGTTCAGAAAGTAGATCGCGACTTCTTTCGGGTTGTCGCAGAACACCTGAAGGTGAATATCCGAATGTTCGCCGGCTGTGCCGCCGAGCACCGCGCCGGTCAGATACGGGTTGAACGGCGCGAGCCGCTCCATCCAGTCGATCGCAATGCGGCGTAGGCGCCGTAACAGCGCCGGCTGGCTGTCACCCTGGAAAAGCGATTGATATTCACGGATTTCTTCTTCGATCTGGTCGTTATCCGGCAGCCATTCGCCGGCAACACGACTCTCGCCGACTACCTGCCGTGCCGCTTTACGCTTGGCCGTTGCGTAGTCCAGACCGTCTTCAGCGATCATCCGGGCAGCCGCGATGGCGATTTCCTCGCGCACGCGCTGCGGATCGAAATGTGATTTGCGAACCATCTCTCAATCATACTAGAGATTGATGACAGTCCTTTCCGGGCGGCGCGCGCCCGGTGCTTTGCGTGGGCGAGGCGGGCGGCCATTCTGGCGGCCCCGTTCATAGGGCGATTCGGAGGCGTCGGTTACAATAGCGTCCTTTGCAGACGGTCGTTTCGACCGCTCCTCTGCGCTCCCATCCCTCGCAAAATACGCCCGCGCGGCACGACAGGCTTATGCACATCCACATCCTCGGTATCTGCGGCACGTTCATGGGCGGACTCGCGGTCCTTGCGCGCGGCGCGGGCCACACCGTGACGGGCTGCGACGCCGGCGTCTATCCGCCGATGAGCACGCAGCTCGAGGCGCAAGGCATCCGTCTGATCGAAGGTTATGGCGCCGAGCAGTTGAACGGCCTCAACGCCGACCTGTTCGTGATCGGCAATGTGGTCTCGCGCGGTAACCCGCTGATGGAAGCCATTCTCGATCGCGGCCTGCCTTACGTCTCCGGTCCGCAGTGGCTCGGCGAGCATGTGCTGAACGGCAAGTGGGTGCTGGCGGTGGCCGGCACGCACGGCAAGACCACCACCAGTTCGATGCTGACCTGGCTGCTCGAAGACGCGGGTCTCAATCCGGGCTTCCTGATCGGCGGTGTGCCGCTGAATTTCGGCGTCTCGGCGCGGCTGACCGATTCCAGCTTCTTTGTGATCGAAGCCGACGAGTACGACACGGCCTTCTTCGACAAGCGTTCCAAATTCGTGCACTACCGGCCGAAAACCGCGGTCCTGAACAATCTCGAGTTCGATCACGCCGATATTTTCCCTGATCTGGCGGCGATCGAAACGCAGTTCCATCACCTGATCCGCACGGTGCCGGGCATCGGCCGCATCGTCACGAACGGTCGTGAAGACGCGCTGGAGCGCGTGCTGACGCGCGGTTGCTGGAGCGAAGTCGAGCGCTTCGGCGTGCAAGGCGGCTGGGAAACCTTGCCGGCGGAAGATGGCGTGCCGGTCGACGAGCGTTTCGCCGTGTATCACAACAGTGAGCGCGTCGGGGTAGTCGACTGGCAGGTGCAGGGCGAGCACAACCGCATGAACGCGCTGGCCGCGATCGCCGCCGCGCGCCATGTCGGCGTGCCGCCGGCGCAGGCCGCGAAATCGCTGGCGAGCTTCCGGAATGTGAAGCGCCGCATGGAAGTGCGCGGCAGCGTCGACGGCGTGACCGTCTACGACGATTTCGCCCATCACCCCACGGCGATCGAGACTACGGTGGGCGGACTGCGCGCACGCGTCGGCCACGACAACACGCGAATCCTGGCCGTGCTGGAGCCGCGCTCGAACACCATGAAGCTCGGCGTGATGAAAGCGCAATTGCCGACCAGTCTGGCCGACGCCGACCTGGTGTTCGGCTACGGCGCGCCGGCCGGCCGCGACGCACTCGGCTGGGATCTAGGCGAAGCGCTCGCGCCGCTCGGCGGCAAAGCGCAGGCTTTCGACAATATCGAGGCGCTGGTCAAGGCTGTGGTTCACGCAGCGCGCCCCGGCGACCAGGTTCTGGTGATGAGCAACGGCGGCTTCGGCGGCGTGCATCAGAAGCTGCTCGACGCACTTTCCGCACGAGGCGATTTGTGATCCTTTATCTGCACGGTTTCCGCTCGTCGCCCGATTCGTTCAAGGCGCGCGTGCTGGCGGCACGCCTTGCCGAACTCGGCCGCAGCGACGAATGGTGCTGCCCGATGCTGCCGGTCTCGCCGTTTGAGACCGTGGCGCTCGCCGAATCGCTGGTGGCGGCCGCGCAACCGAACAACGTGACGGTGATCGGCAGTTCGCTCGGCGGCTACTTCGCCACGTATCTTGCCGAGAAGCACGGCTGGCCGGCGGTGCTGCTGAACCCGGCGGTCGTGCCGCAGCGCGATCTGAGCGCCTATCTCGGCGAACAGCCGTTATGGCATGGCGGCGGCAGCATTACGGTCGAGCCCCATCATCTGGACGAGCTCCGCGCGCTCGGCGTCGCGTCGATTACGCGGCCTGAACGCTATTATTTGATGGCCGCCACCGGCGACGAAGTGCTCGATTACCGCGAAATGCTTGCGCACTATCCGGGCGCGCGCACTACGCTGATCGAAGGGAGTGACCACGCGATCAGCGAATTCGCACAATACGTCGACGAAGTGCTGGCTTTTTGCGATGCCGAAGACGTCGAGCCGCCGGCGCCGCGCGAAGCGGCCTGAAGACCCCGACCGACGATCCAGCGGCGAGACTGTTGCGGATCACCAGATTCATGCCGCTGGCGCGCGCGTATCGCGCTGCGGATCCACCACCACGAACACGTTGCCGTGCCGCGCACGCAGTGACCGATAGCTGAACCCAATCGGGCGCGCCGGCGGATGCAAGTCAGAACGAGAGTATTGAGTGAACGTTTTCTTCGAGGAATCGGGCAGTTTCAAGGCGGGCAGCGTGCTGTCGCGCCAGGGCGATGCTTTTCAGGTCGAGTTGCCGGGCGGCCGGCGCGCCAAGGTGCGCGCGAAAGATGTACTGATCGAATTCGAAAAGCCGACCGCCGGCGAGTTGATGCAGCAGGCCGACGCCGCCGCGCAGGACATCGATCTGGACTTCCTGTGGGAATGCGCGCCGGATGACGAGTTCCCGTTTGCCACGCTGGGCGCCGAGTACTTCGGCGAAGCATTCGGCGCCATCGAGCGGGCGGCGCTGGTGCTGCGCATGCACGGCGCGCCGGTGTACTTCCGCCGCAAGGGCCGCGGCATGTACCAGCGCGCGCCGCAGGAGCAACTCAAGATGGCGCTCGCCGGGCTGGAGCGCAAGCGTCAGCAGGCGCTGGTGCAGGCCGGTTACGAAGATGAGCTGAAGGCGGGCCGTCTGCCGGAAGGCTTCAGCGGCAGCAAGGCACTGGCTTTGCTGACCAAGCCGGACAAGAACACGATCGAATACAAGGCGCTCGAAGGCGCGGCAGCGGCGCGCGGCATTTCGCAGGCGCGGCTGATGCTCGAATGCGGCGGTATTCCGTCGGCCCGCGCGTTGCACGAAGCGAAATTCCTCTCCGAGTTTTTCCCGCACGGCACTGGTTTTCCACCGGTGACGGTCGGCGCGTTGCCGGAAGATCTGCCGGAAGCCGATGTCGAGGCGTTCTCGATCGACGACATCACCACCACTGAGATCGACGATGCGTTCTCCGTCGAGCATCTGGCCGATGGCCGCGTGCGGATCGGCGTGCACATCGCCGCGCCGGCACTCGGCATTGCGCGTGGCGACGATGTCGATGCGATCGCGCGCACGCGGTTGTCGACCGTCTATATGCCGGGCGACAAGATCACGATGCTGCCCGATAGCGTCGTCGAAGCGTTTACGCTGGCTGAAGGCGGCTTGCGGCCGGCATTGTCGCTGTACGTGATCATCAATCGCGAAACGCAGGAAATCGTGGCGAGCGAAACGCGCGCCGAGCGCGTGTTCGTGAAGAACAATTTGCGCCACAACACGTTGGACGAACTGGTCACCGAAGAGGCGCTTGCCGCCGGCACGGGCGACTATCCGCACAAGGAAGACATCGCCGTGCTGTGGCCGTTCGCGCAGGCGCTGTTTGAAAAGCGTCAGACCGCGCGCGCCGGTTACGGCCTGCGGCGCGAAGTGCAGCGCAACACCGATTTCAATTTCTATGTCGAGGGCGAGCACATCACGATCACGCCGCGTCGGCGCGGGTCGCCGCTCGACACGATCGTCGCGGAGCTCGCGATTCTCGCCAACTCGTCATGGGGCGCGTTCCTGCACGACCATGGCGTGCCGGGCATCTATCGTTCGCAACGCGCGTTCGGCGCGCCGACCGGCCCGAAGCGCACCCGCATGCAGACCAACGCCGCGCCGCATGAAGGCTTGGGCGTCACGCAATACGCGTGGAGCACATCGCCGCTGCGCCGCTATGTCGACCTGGTGAATCAGTGGCAGTTGCTCGCTTGCGTCCAGCATGGCGTGACCGCGAAACTGGCTGCGCCGTTCAAGCCGAAGGACGCCGATCTGTTCGCCGTCGTGCAAGGTTTCGACGACACCTACACCGCGTATGCCGATCACCAGCGCCGCATGGAGTACTTCTGGTGTCTGCGCTGGCTGAAGCAGGAGAACAGGAAGCAGGTGGTGGCGTCGGTGGTGAAGGGCGATCTCGTGCGTCTCGAAGAGATTCCGCTGCTGTTGCACGTGCCGGGTCTCGGCGTGCACGCACGTGGCACCCGCTTGCAAATGGAAGTGATGTCGATCGACGAACTGACCGTCGAAGCGTCCGTGCGCCTGTTGCACGTGCTCGACGCACCGGCCGTGGCGAGCGGCGGCGAGCCTGAAGAAGCCGACGAGGGCGAAGAGGAAATCATCGACGTGGCGGATGAAAGCGCCGAAGGCGAAGCCGAGGCCCAGGCGGAAGCCGATCTCGACGGCGGCGCGGCTGAACCGGGCGACGCAGAAAATGGCGCCGGCGACGCGGCACCCGATCAGCAGCATGTCGCGGAGCCAGGACGATGAGCGCCAACGAATCACGCGACCGCTACGCGGTCATCGGCAATCCGGTCGGCCATAGCAAATCGCCGTTCATTCATGGCCGCTTTGCTGCGCAGACCGGCGAGCCGATCGCGTACGGCCACCTGTTGGCACCGGTCGATGCCTTTGTGCCGCACGTGCGGGCTTTTATCGAAGCGGGCGGACGCGGCATGAACGTCACCGTACCGTTCAAGCTTGACGCGCACGCTTTTGCCGACGTGCTGTCGCCGCGCGCGGCGGCTGCGGGCGCGGTAAACACACTGCGGTTCGACGCGAGCGGTGTCTACGGCGACAACACGGACGGCTTTGGTCTGGTGCGCGATATCGAAGTGAATCTCGGCGTTTCGTTGAAGGGGGCGCGGATTTTGCTGCTCGGTGCTGGCGGTGCCGCGCGCGGCGTCGTGCTGCCGATGCTGGACCGCGCGCCACATACGCTGACCATCGTCAACCGAACGGCGGCGAAGGCCGACGTGCTCGTCGACCAGTTCGCGCAAGCCGCGCGCGACGCCGCTTGCCGTCTGACCGGCGGCAGCGCGCGAGCGATCGAAGCAGGCACGTACGACGTGATCGTCAATGCGACGGCGGGCAGTCTGGATGCTTCGTTGCCTGAGTGCGACGACCGCGCGTTCGGCAGCGGCACACTCGCTTACGACATGATGTACGGCGCGCATCCGACGGTGTTCATGGAACACGCACAGAAGCTGGGTGCGCGCGGCGCCGATGGTCTCGGCATGCTGGTCGAGCAGGCGGCCGAATCGTTTTACGTATGGCGAGGCGTGCGGCCCGACGGCGCGCCGGTGCTGGCGGAATTGCGAGCGTTGTTGACGGCGCCGTCGCACGCCTAGACTGCTTTCTGCTTTCCGGAACACACCGACTCACCGATTCACCGACTCACCGACTCACCGATTCACCGACTTGAGGACTCCAGGCACGATGACAGCAACGCGGCGCGCGAGCCGGCCAGGTCCGGGGCGATGGGTGTTCTATCTGGGCGCTGTGGGGGCGATTGCGTGGCTTGCGACGCAGGCGTTTTACTTCGCGCAGATCGCGGTGTGGAATTACGTGAATCCTCAGTCGACGGCATTTATGCGGTCGGATGCGTGGCGGTTGGCGCAGGATCGGCCTGATCTTTCGGTGCAGCATACGTGGGTGCCGTATGAGCAGATTTCACACAATCTGAAGCGCGCGATTATCGCTTCCGAAGACGCGAACTTCGTCAATAACAATGGCTACGAGACGGATGCCATTTTGCAGGCGTGGGAGCGGAATAAGGCCAAGGGCAAGATTGTTCGCGGCGGTTCGACGATTACCCAGCAGTTGGCGCGGAATCTGTTTTTATCGCGGGAGAAGAGTTATATCCGGAAGGGTCAGGAATTGATCATTACGTGGATGCTCGAGACTTTGATGGATAAGCAGCGGATCTTTGAGATTTATCTCAACTCCGTTGAGTGGGGGAATGGGGTTTATGGCGCTGAGGCGGCCGCGCATTATTACTACAAGACTTCTGCGGCTAAATTGACTGCGGGGCAGTCGGCCCGGCTGGCTGTGATGCTGCCGCAGCCCAAGTATTTTGATGAGCACAGGGGATCGGGGTATCTGGCTCAACGGTCGCGCGTGATTGCACGGCGGATGGGGGCGGCGGAATTGCCCGAATAAGGTTCTTTTTGCCTACGGCGTTGGGGTTTGCCTGGGTTGGTTGCCTGCTCGGCGCTTGTTTGTCTGTTTGCCTGCGGTATTGGCTCTTCCTTGATCTGGCTTTGGTGCCTTTCCTTGATCTGGCTTTGGTGCCTTTCCTTGATTTGTTAGTGGTTTATTAGCGTTCGCCCCTGTGCGGGGCAGGCACTTACTTTCTTTGCCGCCGCAAAGAAAGTAAGCAAAGAAAGCGGCTCAAACCGCTAATGCTAAGCGGGCGCCGTGGTTTGCAAAGGGTCGTGGTGCATCTGGAATCGGTGTTCGCGCACCCTCAAGCGTCAGTGACAAGGGCGTCATATTTCCGGCGGCGCTGCGCGCGCCGAAGAGTACTTCACAAAACCGATCACTACGTTTCCGCACTTGCATAAACAAGGCAAAGACCAGCGGCTATAGGCAAACAAACAAAAACCACCCCATGGGGCAATCAAACCCAGCCCCCGGTAGGGCCAAATCCCATTATATGAATCAAGCATTCACATATTGGAGCTTTCCCAAAAGCCGCCCTACAATCGAATCCAACACGCACCGTGAGCCAGAAAAACTGCCCGCGACCAGCGAAAGCAAGTAAAAAACCGGAGACAAGCCAAACCATGCCCAAGCCTCAAAGGCAGCACCCGCGTGCCCGCGCCACCGGCAACACGCACTGCGCCGCACGCAAAGGAAGCCTCCTCTCCGGCCCCGCGCTGTAAGCGCAAAAAACCACCGAAAAGCCAATCGCCATGAACAAAGCGATGCCTACTCACGCCGCCGGCGCGTCCGAAACCGATCTGGCGCCGTCAGCCGATCACGCGACCCGCGCAGCGCCGCAACCGGCCGCGAACGCCGTCAATAGTGCGAACGCCGCCAAAACCCCCCGCGCCAGCGCGCAACTGCCGGTGACCGACGAAATCGCGCTGCCAAGCACGCTGCTAGACATCACGCCGCAACAAGCCGGCACGCAAACGCTCCTGCGCGGCCTGGCAATTCTGGAAGCCGCCGCCGCCGGCGTGCGCGATCTGCGCACCTTCGGCGCCGCGCTCGGCACGACCCGTAGCACCACGCACCGGCTAGTGAGCAGCCTCGTGCAGGCGCGCTATTTGCGGCAAGTGCAAGGCGGCTATCTGCTCGGCCCGAAGCTGATCGAACTCGGCACCATCGCGCTCGAGCAGATGCCGCTCACCGCCGTCGCGCGCCCGCATCTCGAATCGCTCGCTGAACAGACACTCGATACGATCCACCTCGGCGTGCGAGACGGCGATGACGTGCTGTACATCGACAAGATCCCCGGCACCCGTGGCCTCGAAATGCGCTCGCGCGTCGGTCACCGGATGCCGCTGGCGTCGACGGGTATCGGCAAAGCCATGATGCTCGACCTCGCGCTGGACGCATGGCAATCGCTTTTCGAGGCATCGCGGCGCGCGCTCGCCAGCGTCAGTTTCAAGCCGGATAACCGCCCCGACGCGCAGACCTTCATGCAGCGCATGACCAACTACGCCGCGGGTGGCTACACCTTCGACCTCGAAGAAAACGAAGCGTCGATCCGTTGCGTCGCGGCGCCGGTGCGCGATGCGTCAGGCGCAGTGGTGGCGGCGCTGTCGGTGGCGAGCACGATTCCGTATATGCCGCTCGAACGCATGGATGAACTGATTCCGGTCGTGCAGCGCGAGGCGCGTGCGATCTCGGAAGAACTCGGCTGGCGTGCCCCGCAACCGGCAACCCGCAGGATCAAGCGATGAAGCAAGCGGGTTCTCGCACGCGAGCGGTCAATCCGGTGAACCCTGCCGCGGCCGCCGACGCCGGCATCCAGCACGCAGCGCTCATTGCGCTCGACTGGGGTACGACGTCGCTGCGCGCATATCTGTACGACGCGGCCGGCGAAGTGCTGGCGACGCGGGCGTCGACGGCCGGCATCATGAATTTGCCGAATAGCGACGTCGAGCAAGGCGGCTTCGACGCCGCTTTCGACGACGCGTGCGGCGCCTGGCTGAAACAGGCGCCCGCTGTGCCGGTGATCGCGGCCGGCATGGTCGGCAGCGCGCAAGGCTGGGTCGACGCACCGTATGTCGAGGCACCGGCGAATGCCAATGCGCTGGTGGCTGGCATCGTGCGCGTCAAAGCTGCCTGCGGCGCGACGCTGCACATCGTGCCAGGCGTCCTGCAGCGCGGCGACCTGCCGAATGTGATGCGCGGCGAAGAAACACAGATCTTCGGTGCACTCGGTCAGGAGACCGGCGCCGTGGAGGGCGGCAAGCGTGCGCTGATCGGTTTGCCGGGTACCCACGCGAAATGGGCCGTCGTGCAGGCGGGCCGCATCGAACGTTTCCATACTTTCATGACCGGTGAAGTGTTCGCGGCATTGCGCGAGCACACCATCCTCGGCCGCACGATGGTCACGCCGGATCGTCCGGACACCGATGCATTCCTGCACGGCGTGAAGATCGCCCGCGACAAAGGTCAGGCGGGAATGCTGGCCACGGTATTCAGCGCTCGCACGCTTGGGCTCACCGGACAACTTTCGCGCGAACAGCAGCCGGACTATCTGTCGGGCTTGCTGATCGGGCACGAACTGGCCGGTCTCGAAGCCTTGCTCACGCAACAGCAAAACTCGCTCGCCGGGCAGCACTTGCGCCTGATCGGCAATGAAGCGCTGTGCGAGCGCTATCGCGTGGCGCTTGCGCAATTTGGCTGCACTCACGCGGAGCTGGTGAAGCACGCCACCGAGCGCGGCCTGTGGCGCGTCGCCACCCAGGCGGGGCTTGTCAATCCCGCGCCCCAAGCGGTGCACGCCGGCTAACGCGAAGCGCCGCTGCTCACGAAACAAGGAACCGACATGCAACCTCACATCAATCTGCCCGCCCCGTACATGCCGCACGCGGGTCTGATCGCGGCGTTCGAGGTCTGTCCACTGATCGCGATCATGCGCGGTGTGACACCCGCGGATGCCGCCGAGCACGGTCTGGCGCTGTACGAGGCCGGCTTTCGCATCGTCGAAGTGCCGTTGAATTCGCCGCAGCCGTTCGACAGCATCGCGGCGATCCGCAAGGTGTTGCCGGCCGATGCGATCGTCGGTGCGGGCACGGTGCTGCATGCGAGCTTTGTCGACGACGTGAAGTCGGCGGGTGGCGAATTGATCGTGATGCCGCATAGCGACCCGGAGGTCGTCGGCGCCGCGAAAGCACAAGGCATGGCCTGCGTACCGGGCGTGGCGACGCCGAACGAAGCCTTCATCGCGCTGAAAAACGGCGCGGATGTGCTGAAGATGTTCCCTGCGGAACAACTCGGCTGCCAGGTTGTGAAGGCGTGGCGCGCGGTGATCGCGGCGGAAGTGCCGCTGGTGCCGGTCGGTGGGATCACGCAGGACAACATGGGACCGTTTCTGAGTGTCGGCGCGAACGGTTTCGGCCTCGGCTCGGCGCTGTACAAGCCGGGGCAGAGCGTGGCGGCGACGGCCTCGCATGCGAAGGCGTTCATCAACGGGTTGCGCATCGCCCGAGCAGGCGCGAAGAAATGAAACGGCTCGCCGGCAAAGTCGCGTTGATCACCGGTGCCGGGCGCGGCATCGGTGCGGCGATCGCGTTCGCCTTTGCGCGCGAGGGCGCGGCGGTCGTACTCGCGGAGCTGGATATCGAAACGGCCGAGCGCACCGCGCGCGAAATTCGGGCCGCGCTCGGTGCCAGTGCAGATGAAGGTGCAGGTGCAGGTGCAGATGCCGGTGCAGGTGCAGGTGCAGGTGCCGGTGCAGGTGCAGGTGCAGGTGCCAGTGCCAGTGCCAGTGCAGGTGCAGGTGCAGATGACGCGCGTGCACCGCACGGATCCAGCGGAGCAAAAGTGCTCGCGGTGCAAACCGATGTGACGCAGTCAGCTTCGGTTCAGCACGCGGTGAGCGAGGCGGAACACGCGTTCGGCGCGCTCGATGTGCTGGTCAACAACGCCGGCATCAACGTGTTCTGCGACCCGCTGACGATGACCGACGACGACTGGCGCCGTTGCTTCGCGGTCGATCTCGACGGCGTATGGAACGGGTGTCGCGCGGTGTTGCCGGGCATGATCGAACGCGGGGCGGGCAGCATTGTGAATATCGCGTCGACGCATGCATTCAAGATCATCCCGGGATGTTTTCCATACCCGGTGGCGAAGCACGGCGTGCTCGGATTGACGCGTGCGCTCGGCATCGAATACGCGCCGCGCAACGTGCGGGTCAACGCGATCGCGCCAGGATACATCGAAACGCAATTGACGCACGACTGGTGGAACGAACAAGCCGATCCGGCCGCAGCGAAACAGGCGACGCTCGATCTGCAACCGATGAAGCGCATCGGCCGCCCGGAAGAAGTGGCGATGACGGCGGTGTTTCTCGCCTCGGATGAAGCACCGTTCATCAACGCCACCTGCATCACCGTGGATGGCGGCCGCTCGGCGCTGTATCACGACTGAACGTAGTTGTCGGCCAGTGGATCGGGCCCGTAACGCAAGGCGCTACGGCAAGGAATTAGCGGCGGCGTCCAGCTACGGTTGAGCAGCACGCAACAGGAAGCAGGACCGGCAGCAAGAACGAGCAATAACTGGTAGTCAGGTTTCGCCGGACGACGCGCTGGCCGCGTGTGTCACAACCGGTACAAGAAGACGCGGCCGACACCTTCTCGTATCAATTAGTCAGGAGACACGCATCATGAATCGAAGAATTTTCCTCACGCTGGCAGCAGCGGCGGCGGGTGTGCTCTTCAACGCACCGGTGGCGCAAGCCGCGGATCCGGTCAAGATCGGCTTTCTCGTGAAGCAGCCGGAAGAGCCATGGTTCCAGGACGAATGGAAGTTCGCGGAAATCGCCGCCAAGGAGAAGGGCTTCACGCTGGTCAAGATCGGCGCGCCCTCGGGCGAGAAGGTGATGAGCGCCATCGACAACCTGTCGGCTCAGAAAGCGCAAGGTTTTGTGATCTGCACGCCTGACGTCAAGCTCGGACCGGGCATCGTCGCCAAAGCCAAGGCCGACGGCCTGAAGATGATGACGGTCGACGACCGCCTCGTCGACGGCGCGGGCAAGCCGATCGCATCGGTGCCGCATATGGGCATCTCGGCCTATAACATCGGCAAGCAAGTGGGCGACGGCCTGGCTGCGGAAATCAAGAAGCGCGGCTGGGACATGAAGGACGTCGGCGCGATCGACGTGACCTACAACCAGTTGCCCACCGCGGTTGACCGCACCACCGGTGCAACCGACGCGCTCGTCGCCGCCGGTTTCCCGAAGGCGAACATCGTCGCCGCGCCGCAAGCGAAGACGGACACGGAAAACGCCTTCAATGCCGCCAACATTGCGCTCACCAAGAACCCGAATTTCAAGCACTGGGTCGCTTACGGTCTGAACGACGAAGCCGTGCTCGGTGCGGTGCGCGCAGCGGAAGGCCGCGGCTTCAAGGCGGACAACATGATCGGTATTGGCATCGGTGGTTCGGACTCGGCATTGAACGAGTTCAAGAAGCCGTCGCCGACCGGCTTCTACGGCACGGTCATCATCAGCCCGAAGCGTCACGGAGAAGAAACCTCGACGCTGATGTACGACTGGATCACGCAAGGCAAGGAACCGCCGATGCTCACGCTGACGACCGGCATGCTGGCCACGCGCGACAACGTGGGTGAAGTGCGCGAGAAGATGGGCCTCGCATCGAAATAAGCCGCTGTTTTGCCGCGGTGCAGTGAAATGAACGGCCGGTGCGTCATTGTCCATGGAGTGGACGCACCGGCAGCAGCAATATCGGAGTAGCGCGCTAAAGCGCTAACTCCGGTCGATAACTTTGTATGGGACGGGAGTAAGTGCTTTGCATGGGATCGGAGTAGCGCGCTAAAGCGCGAACTCCGATCGACAGCTAAAGCGCTAACTCCCGTCGACACGGGAGGCGAAGTGTCAGCGACGCTACGTTTTGACAATATCGGCAAAGTCTTTCCAGGCGTGCGCGCGCTCGACGGTGTGTCCTTCGACGTCAACGTCGGCCAGGTGCATGGCCTGATGGGCGAAAACGGCGCAGGGAAATCGACCCTGCTGAAGATTCTCGGCGGTGAATATCAGCCCGACTCCGGCCGCGTGATGATCGACGGCAACGAGGTGCGCTTTGCGAGCGCGGCGGCGTCGATCGCGGCGGGGATCGCGGTGATTCACCAGGAACTGCAATACGTGCCCGATCTGACGGTCGCGGAAAACCTGCTGCTCGGCCAGTTGCCGAATTCACTCGGCTGGGTCAACAAGCGCGAAGCCAAGCGCTTCGTGCGTGAACGCCTCGAAGCGATGGGCGTGGCGCTCGATCCCAACGCGAAGCTGCGCAAACTCTCGATCGCGCAACGGCAGATGGTCGAAATCTGCAAGGCGTTGCTGCGCAACGCGCGCGTGATCGCACTGGATGAACCGACCAGCTCGCTGTCGCATCGCGAGACCGAAGTGCTGTTCAAGCTGGTGCGCGATCTGCGTGCCGACAACCGCGCGATGATCTATATCTCGCACCGCATGGACGAGATTTACGAGTTGTGCGACGCCTGCACGATCTTCCGCGACGGCCGCAAGATCGCCTCGCATCCGACGCTCGGAGGCGTGTCGCGCGACACCATCGTGAGCGAGATGGTTGGACGTGAAATCGCCGATATCTACAACTATTCAGCGCGTCCGTTGGGCGACGTGCGCTTCGCGGCGAAAGCGATCGAAGGCCATGCGCTCGCTCAGCCGGCCAGCTTCGAAGTGCGCCGTGGCGAGATCGTCGGCTTCTTCGGTCTGGTGGGCGCAGGACGTAGCGAACTGATGCACCTCGTGTACGGCGCCGATCACAAGAAGGGCGGCGAAATCGTGCTCGATGGCAAGCCGATCAAGGTGCGCAGTGCGGGTGAGGCGATCAGGCACGGCATCGTGCTGTGCCCGGAAGACCGCAAGGAAGAAGGCATCGTCGCAATGGCGACCGTGTCGGAGAACATCAATATCAGTTGCCGCCGTCACTATCTGCGCGCGGGGATGTTCCTCGACCGCAAGAAGGAAGCGGAAACCGCCGACCGCTTTATCAAGCTGCTGAAGATCAAGACGCCGAGCCGCCGGCAGAAGATTCGCTTTCTGTCGGGCGGCAATCAACAGAAGGCAATTTTGTCGCGCTGGCTGGCCGAGCCTGACCTGAAGGTGGTGATTCTCGACGAGCCGACGCGCGGGATCGACGTCGGCGCGAAGCACGAGATCTATAACGTGATTTATCAGCTTGCCGAACGCGGCTGCGCGATCGTGATGATTTCGTCTGAATTGCCGGAAGTGCTCGGCGTGTCCGACCGGATCGTCGTGATGCGTCAGGGCCGGATTTCCGGCGAACTGTCACGCAAGGACGCAACGGAACAAACGGTGTTGAGCCTCGCGTTGCCGCAAAGCTCGACCGCACTGCCGGGAGCCGGAACCGCAGCCACCGGGCAAGCGGCCTGAACATTATCTGGACGAAAGTCCGGCAACCCGTGGGGAACGGGAGGAGTCTTCAAAATGCAAGCCAGAGAAAACCTCGCGCAACAAGCCGCCAAAGGCGCGGCCGAAGCGCTGATCCCGCAGTCGAACGACAAGGCGAAATGGTGGCAGCAGATCACCGAGTACAGCCTGATTCTGATCTTCATCGTGATGTTCATCACGATGTCGCTGACGGTCGATCACTTCTTCTCGATCGAGAACATGCTCGGTCTCGCGCTGTCGATCTCGCAGATCGGCATGGTCGCGTGCACGATGATGTTCTGTCTGGCCTCGCGCGATTTCGATTTGTCGGTGGGTTCGACGGTCGCGTTCGCGGGGGTGCTGTGCGCGATGGTGTTGAACGCGACCGGTAACACGTTCATCGCGATCGTCGCCGCGGTGGCGGCAGGCGCCGTAATCGGATTCGTCAACGGCGCGGTGATCGCGTATCTGCGCATCAACGCGCTGATCACGACGCTCGCGACGATGGAAATCGTTCGCGGTCTCGGCTTTATCGTGTCGCACGGGCAGGCCGTGGGCGTGTCGTCGGATACGTTTATCGCGCTGGGCGGCTTGAGCTTCTTCGGCGTGTCGCTGCCGATCTGGGTCACGCTGCTGTGCTTCGTCGTGTTCGGCGTGATGCTCAATCAGACCGTGTACGGCCGCAATACGCTGGCAATCGGCGGTAATCCGGAAGCTTCGCGTCTTGCCGGTATCAATGTCGAACGCACGCGCGTTTATATCTTCCTGATTCAGGGCGCCGTCACTGCGCTGGCCGGTGTGATTCTGGCTTCGCGGATTACGTCGGGTCAGCCGAATGCGGCGGAAGGCTTCGAGCTGAACGTGATTTCGGCTTGCGTGTTGGGCGGCGTGTCGCTGCTCGGCGGCCGCGCGACGATCTCCGGTGTCGTGATCGGCGTGCTGATCATGGGTACGGTCGAGAACGTGATGAACCTGATGAACATCGACGCGTTCTATCAGTACCTCGTGCGTGGCGCGATTCTGCTCGCCGCTGTGCTGCTCGATCAGTTGAAGAACCGCGGATCGCGGGACTAATCCCGCGGCTCGATCCGCGACTTATTCACTTTGCTCTAGAAGGAATCGAACGATGTCGTCTCCGGCCAATGCAAACGACCGTCTCGCGGACAACGCGTTTGCCCGCTATCCGAGTCTTGTCGACCGAACCGTGCTCATTACGGGCGGCGCGACCGGTATCGGCGCATCGTTCGTCGAGCATTTCGCGGCGCAGGGTGCGCGCGTCGCGTTCTTCGATATCGATGCGACCGCGGGTGAAGCGCTTGCCGACGAACTCGGCGATTCGAAACACAAGCCGCTGTTTTTGCCGTGCGATCTGACCGACATCGACGCGCTGCAGAAAGCGATCGCCGACGTGAAGGCTGCGCTCGGCCCGATTGAGGTGCTGCTGAACAACGCGGCGAACGACAAGCGCCACACGATTGGTGAAGTGACGAGCGAGTTTTTCGACGCAGGCATCGCGGTGAATATTCGTCATCAGTTCTTCGCGGCGCAAGCGGTGATGGAAGACATGAAAGCGGCCAACAGCGGCTCGATCATCAACCTCGGCTCGATCAGCTGGATGCTGAAGAACGGCGGCTATCCGGTGTACGTGATGTCGAAATCGGCAGTGCAGGGTTTGACGCGTGGCCTCGCGCGCGACCTCGGTCACTTCAACATTCGCGTCAACACGCTGGTGCCGGGTTGGGTGATGACCGAAAAACAGAAGCGTTTGTGGCTCGACGACGCGGGCCGCCGCTCGATCAAGGAAGGCCAGTGCATCGACGCTGAACTGCTACCTGCCGATCTTGCCCGCATGGCGCTGTTCCTCGCCGCCGACGACAGCAGGATGATCACCGCGCAGGACATCGTTGTCGACGGAGGCTGGGCGTGAATACCCCCAGTACGTCGGCGGTTGCGCTCGGCGAGACAAGCGGCGGCGAGCTCGCGTGCATCACGCTTGCCAACGCGCATTTGCGCCTCGACGTCGCGCCGACGCTCGGCGGTGGCGTCACCCGTTTCGACTGGCGCAACGACGGTGCGCTCACGCCGATTTTCCGGCGCTGCCGCCACGTCGCGGCCGATACTCAGCCGAACCAGCTGGCCTGCTATCCGTTGCTGCCGTATTCGAACCGCATCGGCGGCGGTCATTTCAACGTGGCGGGGCGGCGTGTCGAGGTGCCGCAAAATCGCGCCGACGAACCCTTGCCGATTCATGGCGACGGTTGGCTCTCTGCCTGGCAGGTCGCGGAGGCGGACCGTGAGAATGTCCGTCTGACGCTCGATCGCCATGACGGCAAACCCTATGCGTTCCGCGCGACGCAAACCTATGCGCTGGACGGTCCCACGCTCGTCATCACGCTGGAAATCGAGAATGCCGGCCGTGAGGTGTTGCCTTTCGGGCTTGGCGTGCATCCCTTTTTCGTGCGTGATGCGGACACCGAACTGTCGGCGGCGGCCGGCGGCCTGTGGCTCTCAGGCGGCGACTGGCTGCCGGTGCGTCACGTGCCGGCACCGCCCGCGTGGCAATTCGGCGTGGCGTATCCGCTGCCGGAAGCCATCGTCAATCACGCATTCACGGGCTGGAGCGGGCAAGCGGCGGTGGTGTGGCCGAAGCGGCGCCTGTCGCTGAATATCGCCGCCGACACCGACTACTACGTGCTGTATACGCCGCCGGGCGAAGACTTCTTCTGCTTCGAGCCGGTCGATCATCCGATCAACGCGATGAATCTGGCGGGCGGCGCGTGCGAGAACGGCATGACGATGCTGAAACGCGGCGAGTGCCTGACGCGCATGTTCCGCTTCAGCGTCGAGCGTACCGGTTTGCGCTCGATGCCGGGTGCGCGTGGGTCGCGGCGGCAGTAGCCGGCGAGCCGGGCGGAGCGGCACGGCGCACCCGTCACGCCCCGGCCCAAGCCGGTATGACGCCTGGCCGCGGGCTGCGGCACAGGACGGGTAAAATACGCGCCTCTTCCGTTATCGGCTCGCCGCGAGCTCACCATGTCCAATTTCATCCAGACACTCAACGACGCCTGGCAGCGCACGAACTCGCTGCTGTGCGTCGGCCTCGATCCCGAGCCCAGCAAATTCCCGGGCGCGCTCGCGGGCCGTCCCGAAGCGATTTTCGACTTCTGCCGCACCATCGTCGATGCGACCGCGCCGTACGCGTCGTCGTTCAAGCCGCAGATCGCGTACTTCGCCGCTCATCGCGCGGAAGACCAACTCGAGCAGCTGATCGCGCATATCCATGCGAACCATCCGGGCTTGCCGGTGATTCTGGACGCGAAGCGCGGCGACATCGGCAGCACCGCCGAGCAGTACGCGCGCGAGGCGTTCGAGCGCTATCAGGCCGATGCGGTGACGGTGAATCCGTATATGGGTTTCGACTCGATCGAGCCGTACCTGGCGCACGCGGGCAAGGGCGTGATTGTGTTGTGCCGGACTTCGAACGCGGGCGGCTCGGATCTGCAGTTTCTGGAGACGGGCGGGCGTCCGCTGTATCAGGTCGTTGCACAACTGGCGGCGGACAAGTGGAACGCGAGCGGCCAATTGGGTCTCGTGGTCGGCGCGACCTTCCCGAAAGAGATCGAAGCGGTGCGTGGCATCGTCGGCGACATGCCGCTGCTGATTCCGGGTATCGGCGCGCAAGGCGGCGATGTTCAGGCGACGGTCAACTCTGGCCGTACGGCGAACGGCACGGGCATGCTGATCAACTCGTCGCGGGCGATTATTTACGCCGGCAAGGACGATGATTTCGCTGAAGCCGCAGCGAAAGCCGCGATGGAAACGCGTGACCGGATCAATGCATTCCGGTGATGGAGGGGGGCCGTTTTGAACGACGGCCTGTGAATCGGTTTCTGCTTTTGTTCCGGCTGGTCAAACGTTGCCTGAATCTTTGCCTCTGTCGAGGCCGGTCAGGCAAACGGTCCCAGCCGCTCAATCAACGCCGCATGCTGTGGATGTTGCGCCTTCAGCGCATGCATATCCGCCAGCTCGAATTCGCTGAATTCAAACCCCGGCGCCACCGTGCAGCCCACCAGCGCGAACGCAGCCGGGTCCGCGCATTCCGCGGCAAACCACAGACCTGCGGGCACCACCGCCTGAAACACTGCGTCCGAATGCGTCAGCGCATTGCCCAACTTGTGCGTAGTCAGCGAACCCGCTTCGTCGAGCACGTGGACGTTCAACGGCTCGCCGGCATAGAAATGCCAGACTTCGTCGGACTTGATCCGATGCCACGCCGAATGCGCGCCGTCGCAGAGCAGGTAGTAAATCGCAGTGGACGCCGAGCGCGTCTGCGTTGAACCGTCATCGCGGCGGACGGCCTCCGCCGACCGATACGTCTCGCTGAAAAATCCGCCTTCCGGATGCGGCTTCAGATCGAGGCGACGGATCAGCTCGTCTTTGGCTGAGTGTGGCGTAGACGTGTCGGGCATCGTGGGCGGCACTTCAGGTTTTGAACCGCAAGTTAACCGAACGTTAATGTTCGCGCTCGTCGAGCAGGGCCAGCATGCCGCGCAACGCGTGTGCGGCGGCCTGCACGCGGATCTTCTCGCGGTCGCCCTTGAAGACCTTGGTTTCTACCGACGTATGCAACCGATTGCTCCAGCCGAACGACACCATGCCGACCGGCTTGGTTTCAGTGCCCCCGCCCGGGCCGGCGATGCCGGTAATCGACAGCGACACCTGCGCACGACTGTTGCGCAGTGCGCCCTCGGCCATCGCGCGCGCCACTTGCTCGCTAACGGCACCGTGCTTGTCGATCAGGTCGGCCGGCACGCCGATCATTTCGGACTTCGCCTGATTCGAATACGTAACGAAGCCGCGTTCGAACCAGCCGCTGCTGCCGGAAATATCGGTGATCGCGGTCGCTACCATGCCGCCTGTGCAGGATTCGGCGGTGACGAGCATCAGGCGCTCGTCGCGCAGACGGTTGCTCACGCGAATTGCGAGCTGGTGAACCACGGAATCGGTAGGCATGACGTCAATCCGGAAAACGAGGAACTGCTGCGGAGGCGGCCGGCTGCTGGCAGCGGTTGGCCCGCACCGGCGAACCGGCGACGGCTAAACCGACATGCGCCAGAGCGCAATCACGAGCAGTGTGAAAAACGCGGCGACCAGGTCATCGAACATGATGCCAAAGCCACCTTTCAGTCGGCGGTCGAAATAGCCGATCGGCGGCGGTTTTACCATGTCGAAGAAGCGGAACACGATGAACGCGGCAAACTGCCCGGTCAGCGTGACCGGCGTGACCATCAGCAGCACCAGCCAGAACGCGATGATTTCGTCCCAGACGACCGGCGACGGATCGTCGATGCCCAGTTTCTTCGCGGTAAAGCCGCAAATCGCAATGCCGCCGAAAAAGCCGGCGACGATCAGCACGCCCCACTCGACCACGGTCAGATAGCGGCTCAGGACGGCAAACGATGCCCATGCGAACAGCGTGCCGATCGTGCCCGGCGCAACCGGCGACAGGCCGCTGCCAAAACCCAGCGACAGAATATGCAGCGGGTGCGACAGCATGAAGCGCGCGGTGGCGCGGCGCGGCTGCGGATGGCCGATGAGGTCGTCGGCGGGGACCAGCGGGGGATCAGTCGGCATGGAAATGATCGAAGCCTTGCAACGTCAGAGTAAGGGGCGCGCCGGCGGCATTCTGCCAACCGATCGCCGGGCGGTCAGCCGCCGATTGAAGAGCGCTTATTGTACCGATGCGGGTGACCGGTATCGCGACCTCGCGGCCGGCTGCTTCGACCTTGGCGCGCGCCGCAGCTGGCGCGGTGAAGCACAACTCGTAGTCGTCGCCGCCGGTTAGCGTGCAACGTTGCTGGATCTCGGGTGGGAGGCGGCATAGCGCGGCTGAACGCGGTACGGCGTCGACGTCGACACTGGCGTGCACTTTCGAACGTTCCAGGATGTGCAGCAGGTCGCCGGCGAGCCCATCCGACAGATCGAGCGCTGCATGCGCGATGCCCCGCAACGCGAGACCAAGGGAGACGCGCGGTTCTGGACGTTCGAGGGCGCGACTAAATGTCGCAGTGTCGCTCGCATCGGCGGACCACTCGCCGCGCTGCACGCCTAGCCCTGCACGTGCGTCGCCGAGCGTGCCGGAAATCCAGATGTCATCGCCCGGTTGCGCGGCGTCGCGGCGCAGCGCAACTTGCGGCTGCACGCTGCCGAATACGGTGATGCACAGATTCAACGGCCCTCCGGTCGTGTCGCCGCCGATCAGATCGCAGCCGTAGCGCTCAGCCAGCGCGAAGAGGCCGTCGCTGAAGGCGGCGAGCCATGCCTCGTCGGCCTTCGGCAAGGAGAACGCCAGGGTGAACGCCTGCGGCCGCGCGCCCATCGCAGCCAGGTCCGACAGGTTCACCGCCAGCGCCTTGTGACCGAGTGCCTCGGGATCGATATCAGGAAAGAAGTGACGGCCTTCCACCAGCATGTCCGTCGATATCGCCAGCATTTCTCCGGGGCGCGGCGCGAGCAGGGCGCAGTCGTCGCCGATGCCAAGCTCGCCTTCAGCCGCAGGGGATGACGCAGCGGCTGCGCGGCGGGCGAAGAAGCGATCGATCAGCGAAAACTCGGAGAGCATGGTGGCAATGGGTGAACGGATAAGTGCAACGAAAAGCCGCTAACGGCGGGCATTGTACGGGGATGTTCGCGGGTAAACGCTCTATTCGCACTCAACCCCGATTCAACGAGTAGTTGGCCTGGAGCGTGCCACATCTGCCTTTCGCTATGTTTCAGTCGCGGCAGTTGTACCCGTATTGAAGGAATTGCGCCGGCAATTGGGGCTACAATGCCGTCGAACATCTATTCTAATCCGCCCTTCGAAGCCCGCCTTATGTCGACTCCCGTCAATAGCAAACTCCGCGAAGCCGCCCTCGATTATCACGAGTTCCCGACCCCCGGGAAGATCGCGATCGCCCCCACCAAGCAGATGATCAACCAGCGCGACCTCGCGCTGGCGTACTCGCCGGGCGTCGCGTTCGCGTGTGAGGAAATCGTCGAAAACCCGCTGAACGCCGCCCGTTTCACCGCGCGCAGCAACCTGGTCGGCGTCGTCACGAACGGCACCGCGGTGCTGGGTCTCGGCAACATCGGGCCGCTCGCCTCGAAGCCGGTCATGGAAGGCAAGGCCGTCCTGTTCAAGAAGTTCGCCGGCATCGACGTGTTCGATATCGAGCTGAACGAGTCCGATCCGCACAAGCTGGTCGAGGTGATCGCCGCGCTGGAGCCGACCTTCGGCGGTATCAACCTCGAAGACATCAAGGCGCCGGACTGCTTCATCGTCGAACGCGAATGCCGTAAGCGCATGAAGATTCCGGTTTTCCACGACGACCAGCATGGCACGGCCATCGTCGTCGCGGCGGCCATCACCAACGGTTTGAAGGTGGTCGGCAAGGACATCAAGAAGGTCAAGCTGGTGGCGTCCGGCGCGGGTGCGGCAGCGCTGGCGTGTCTGGATCTGCTGGTCGACATCGGCCTGCCGCTCGAAAACATCACCGTCACCGACCTGGCCGGCGTGGTCTACAAGGGCCGCGTCGAACTGATGGACCCGGACAAGGAACGCTTCGCACGCGAAACCGACGCTCGCACGCTCGCTGAGGCGATCGGCGGCGCGGACATTTTCCTTGGCCTGTCGGCCGGCGGCGTGCTGAAGCAGGACATGGTCAAGCAAATGGCTGACAAGCCGCTGATCCTGGCGCTGGCTAACCCGACTCCGGAAATCCTGCCGGAACTGGCGCTCGAAGTGCGTCCTGACGCCATACTCTGCACGGGCCGCACGGACTACCCGAACCAGGTGAACAACGTGCTGGTGTTCCCGTTCCTGTTCCGCGGCGCGCTGGATGCGGGCGCGACGACGGTGACGCGTGAAATGGAAATCGCCGCGGTCAATGCGATCGCCGAACTGGCCCGCCAGGAACAGAGCGATATCGTCGCGACCGCGTACGGCATCCAGGATCTCTCGTTTGGTCCGGCCTACCTGATTCCGAAGCCGTTCGACCCGCGACTGATCGTCAAGGTCGCGCCGGCAGTGGCGAAGGCCGCGATGGATTCGGGCGTTGCCGAGCGTCCGATCGAGGACATGGAAGCGTACGAACAGCATCTGCAGCAGTTCGTGTATCACAGCGGCACGACCATGAAGCCGATTTTCCAGCTGGCGCGTGGCGTCGAGCCGGAGAAGAAGCGCATTGTGTTCGCGGAAGGCGAAGAAGAGCGCGTGCTGCGCGCCATGCAGATCATCGTCGACGAAAAGCTCGCAAAGCCGATCCTGATCGGCCGTCCGGCGGTGATCGAACAGCGCATCGCGCGTTATGGCCTGCGTCTGGTCGCAGGGCAGGACTACACGGTCGTCAATACCGACCACGACGAGCGTTACCGCGCTTTCTGGCAGGAATATCACAAAATGATGTCCCGCAAGGGCATCACCGCGCAGATGGCGAAGCTCGAAATGCGCCGCCGCACCACGCTGATCGGCGCGATGATGGTGGAAAAGGGCGAGGCGGACGGCATGATCTGCGGCACGGTGTCCACCACGCATCGCCACCTGCACTTCATCGATCAGGTGATCGGCAAGAAGGAAGGCGCGAAGGTCTATGCGGCGATGAACGCGCTGGTGTTGCCGAATCGCCAGATTTTCCTGGTCGACACGCACGTGAATGTCGATCCGACGCCGGAACAGCTCGCTGAGATTACGATCATGGCAGCCGACGAAGTGCGCCGCTTCGGTATCGAACCAAAGGTCGCCCTGCTGTCGCATTCGAACTTCGGCTCGAGCAATGCGCCGACCGCGCAGAAAATGCGCGACACGCTGGCGATCCTGCGCGAGCGCGCGCCGGAGCTGCAAGTGGACGGCGAAATGCACGGCGACCTCGCGCTCGACGCGAATCTGCGCCGCGAGGTGCTGCCCGACTCGACACTCGAAGGCGACGCGAACCTGCTGGTGCTGCCGAACATCGACTCCGCCAACATTTCGTACAACCTGCTGAAGACCGCCGCGGGCAACAACATCGCGATTGGTCCGATGCTGCTCGGCGCGGCCAAACCGGTGCATGTGCTGACGGCTTCGGCCACGGTTCGCCGCATCGTCAACATGACGGCGCTGCTGGTGGCAGACGTGATCGCCGCCCGCTGATCCTTGATCCGGGACTGAAGCGTGGCGTTGTGACTAAAGCGCCATGTAAAAAAAAGGCGTGCCCGCAACGGGCACGCCTGCGGGTGAACAGGGGATAGCCACCCTAAAAAAGGCTGAATGAGACCATTCCGCCTTCGAGAGACCGCCGGAACCGCAAGGCTTTCACTACAGGGAATGGGCTGCGCAATGGGTGGCCCGTGGGTTTGGGCCCGCCAAATTTGCTTCGTTAGGTTAATTTTAGCTTACACGAGATAAATATTCTGTCAAAAGTCGTCAAAGCCTGTTCCGTGGCTCTTTCCCGCGCGATTGGAAGCTTTTGCCTGTCCGGTGAACGTTGATTCTGTGGGGTTTTAGCGATACCCTTACGACTTTCATGGTCGTCAAACTCGTGATCTAACAGCGGGGAACCTTGATTCATGGCACGCAAGTGGCAACGCATCAAAGGCGTGCTGATCGGTGCTTTGACGCTCTGCGCTTTGTCTGGCTCCGTGCCTGGCGCGTTTGCGCGCGACTACACGGCACCCGCCGATACACAAGCACAGGTGCAGGGCACCATCGCGGCGGCGCAGTTGCCGCGCGAAGCGGTCAATACGTTGAACTTGATTGCCGCGGGTGGGCCTTACCCGTATGAGAAGGACGGCATCGTATTCGGCAATCGCGAACGGTTGCTACCGCCGCATCGGCGCGGCTATTACCACGAATACACCGTCCCCACGCCTCGCTCACGAAACCGCGGGGCGCGTCGCATCGTCTGCGGAGGTCCGCTACAGCGGATCGACAACTGTTACTACTCGGACGACCATTACACCAGTTTTAATCGTATTGTTGAATGACATCGGGATGAACGGCATGAGCGACAACGTCTACGCGCACGACACCGGAGTCGCGACGGATCTTTTCGCGGCTGGCGAGGGCAATTTGTTCCAGCGCGTCATGCGGATGCGCGCCGGCGACCAGGACCGGGATAACCAGAGCGAAGCTGGCACTGTGCTTTCTTCGAACGAGGAGCCCATGAGTCTTTTCAAGACCGTACGACCGAACATCGTACAGTCGATCCGCGCGTTTCGCGTGCAGGATCTAGCTGACGAGGCCCATCAACTCGGCCAGCATTTTCTGTATGCGTACTGTGCGAATGCGCAGTCCAAACAGGAAGTGCTGGAAACCATTGCTACGTCGTTCCTGTTTCCGAAACATTTCGGCAAGAATTACGACGCGCTCTACGATTGCCTGACGGATCTGGTCCAAAAGGCAGGCGCGCAACCCGGGTTCGTGATTGTTCTCGAGCAACTGCCGGTCGCACAAAAGTTCGACAAGGAAGGGCGCGAGACGCTCCTGGACGTGTTCCGCGAAGCGTCCGAGTTCTGGGCCGAGCGCAAGGTCGCGTTCCGGGTGTTTTATTCGTTTGCGTAAGGCATGCCTGAAAGGTTGCCCGAGCGGTTTCCCCGAACCCACTGCCAGCCGTAGCAAAACAAAGAGAAAGGCCCGCCGATCGGCGGGCCTTTGCTTTTGGCTTACCAGCCGCCCCAGCGTGCTGCCAGCGCCGAAAGTACGGCGATGCCCGCGGTTTCAGTGCGCAACACACGCGGACCGAGACCGACTGCGGCAAATCCGTGATCGGTCGCAGCGGCTTCTTCCGCGGCCGAAAAGCCGCCTTCCGGGCCGACCAGCACGGTCACGCGCCCGAACGGCGGATTGGCGGGCAGCGCGGAAAAACTGATACTGGCGCGCGGCGACAGCAGAATGCGCATTTCGCCTTCTTCAGGCGTGCGAGGCAGCGCGCCGAGCCAGGTGGCGATCTCACGCACCGGCATCACTTCCGGCAGGCGATTGCGCCCGCATTGTTCGCACGACGCCCGCACGATGCCCTGCCAGTGCACATGACGCCGCTGCGCGCGGTCGCCGGAAAGGCGCACGACGCTGCGCGTGGTGGTCAGCGGCACGAAACACGAGGCTCCGAGTTCGACTGCCTTCTCGATGAGCCAGTCCATCTTGTCACCGCCGGCAATGCCCTGCGCGAGGGTGAGGTGGTACGGCGCTTCTACTTCGATATTGCGAAATTCGTGAATTCTCACCTTGGCTGAGCGGCGCTCGACCTCGACGAGTTCGGCGCTGTATTCGCCGCCTTCGCCGTTGAAAAGCACGATCGAATCGCCGGGCTGCAAACGCAGCACGAGGATGTGGCGCGTGACGTCATCGGGCAACTGCATGATGTCGTCGGGCTTGAGAGGCGTACCGACGAAGAAGCGAGGCATCAGAAAAATACTCATTGGTTCAGGAAAGGTGGCGAGCGAGCGCCCAACGGTAGCCGTCCAGATCTTCGACCTGGGCGAACCGGTCGCCCCAGAACTGATCCTGTGGCTCGCTCAGCGATTTTGCGCCGGCGGCTAGTGCCCGCGTGTAAACCGCGTCGACATCGTCGACATAGACATAGAACGATTGCGGCGCAATCGCGCCCGCGCTTTTGGGTGTTTTCGCCGCCGAGCCGAACGCGCCTTCCGGCGCGAACATCACGATCAGCTGGCCTTGATAGGTCATCTCGACATGCATGACGACACCGTCGTCCTGAACGCTATCGCGTACCTCGAAGCCGAATGCCGCTTCGAAGAACGCGGTCGCGGCACGTGCGTCGCGCACCGTCAGATAGGGGGTCAACCAGGGCACACCGGCTGGGCGGGGGGCGGTCATGGGGTTCTCCGGATCTATTGGGTTTGCGGGATGCATGCTGCGAGGCCAGGTGGTCGGTCGCGTATCGATGCACCGATAGCGCGCGCCGACCGAGCCGTGCATTTTGCCCACGCGTTAGCTTGATGGCTTTAAGAATTGACTTAGTTTATCGCGCACGGAGCGGGAAGCCGAGAACAGTCCGGCGTGCAGGGCTGGGTCGTAATGCTTCAGCGAGGCGATTCGGCGCGCGGCAAGGCGCTCAGCGAGTGTTTCGACGGCGAGGGCGGCGGGGTCGAGCGTGTCGCTGGCGGTCGCCATCATCCAGAGTGAGCCATAGAGCGGGATGAAGGTGTGCATCGTGCGCACGACGGCGAATGTGTCGCGCAGATCGTCGAGCAGGCCGGCGACGCGTTCAGCGTGGAAATACGGCGAGCCGAGATGCAGGGAGAGCACGGTGGCCGGACTCATGACGCGTTTGAGCTGCATGTAGAAGTCGGGTGTGTATAGGCCTGCGGCGGGCGAGTCAGGCGGCGTCAGGTCGAAGACGACCAGATCGAACTGCATAGTGGCCGTGGCCGCCGCCGAAGCCGCCGCCGAAGCCGCCGCCGCCGAAGCCGAAGCCGAAGCCGAAGCCGAAGCCGAAGCCGAAGCCGAAGCCGAAGCCGTCGTCGCCGCGTGTGCCTGTGCCACAGCCTGTCCTGCCGCGTGAGCCGAATCCGATGCCCTTGCGGTCTCCGCAGTTGCCAAGGCGGTCGTCGCATGGGCGGTCCCTGCTTGGGCAGCCCCCCCTTGGGCGGCCCCCGCGACATAATGCGCAGCGTCGCCGATCACCAGCTCGACGCGCGGATCGTCGAAAGCACCTCCCTGTACCTCGGGTAGATACTCGCGGGTCATGCGCACGACTTCGGCGTCGAGCTCCGCCACCACGATCCGCTCAATGCTGGGGTGCTTCAGCAATTGCCGCACGGCGCCGCCATCGCCGCCGCCCAGCACCAGCGCTGTTTTCGGCGAAGGATGCGCCAGAGCGGCGGGATGCACCATGCATTCGTGGTAGATGAACTCGTCACCGGTCGAGGTCATCGGGCGGCCATCGAGTGTGAATAGCTGGCCGAGCTGCGGCGTGTCCCACACCTCGATACGCTGGTAGGGCGAATCGACGCGCGCAAGCAGCCGCGCGTTCGGAAATCCGTAGACTGCGTCGGCGGTTGGTTGGAACAGCAGGGGAGCGCTCACGGATGGCGGGCTCCTTTCGGAGCGCGGTGGGTTGGTGTCGCTCAATTGTAAAGGCGCATGCGCGGCGTGACCCCCGTCCGCATGCAGCGCCGGCTCGAACTGGCGCGGCCACCCAAGAACCAGCGTGCGGCCACCCCAGAACCAGCTCGCAGCCAGCCAGGACCCAGCGCAGACCCAGCTAGGGCCCAGCCCGGACCCAGCCCGGACCCAGCCCGGACCCAGCCCGGACCCAACCCGGACCCAACCCGGACCCAACCCGGACCCAACCCGGACCCAACCCCGACCCGGCCACGAACCAGGCAGCGAGGCTGGCGTCCCCGCGAGGGGGCCGGTGAACGTTCTGTTAGAATGTCACGCTTTCAGCCTTGTCCGTTTGCTCTGCCCGCCTCGCGTCTCCCGGCGCCGCACCGTGCGCCGAAGTGGACTGGCATTCGAGCAGCCGGGCCTCAAGCGCGTACCGCTTTCTGACTCTGTCTCCGGACTCGACATGACGACCCCGTCTCCCGCACCCACTTCCCTGATGGCCAACGCAATCCGCGCGTTGTCCATGGACGCTGTTCAAAAAGCGAATTCCGGCCACCCCGGCATGCCGATGGGCATGGCCGAAATCGGCGTGGCGCTGTGGTCGCGCCATCTGCGCCACAATCCGAAGAACCCGCAGTGGGCCGATCGCGACCGTTTCATTCTGTCGAACGGCCACGGCTCGATGCTGCTGTATTCGCTGCTGCACCTGACCGGCTACGACCTGCCGATGGAAGAGCTGAAGAACTTCCGCCAGATGCATTCGAAGACGCCGGGCCATCCGGAATACGGCATCACGCCGGGCGTCGAAACGACCACCGGCCCGCTCGGCCAGGGGCTGGCAAACGCGGTCGGCATGGCGCTCGCCGAGTCGCTGCTCGCCACCGAATTCAACAAGCCTGACGCGACAATCGTCGACCACCACACGTACGTGTTCGTCGGCGACGGCTGCCTGATGGAAGGCATCTCGCACGAAGCCTGCTCGCTCGCGGGCGTGCTGAAGCTGAACAAGCTGATCGCGTTCTACGACGACAACGGCATCTCGATCGACGGCGAAGTGGTCCACTGGTTCCACGACGACACGCCGAAGCGCTTCGAAGCGTACGGCTGGAACGTGATCCCGAACGTGGTCGGCCATGACGTCGACGCGGTGGACGCCGCGATCAAGCAAGCCAAGCTGTCGGACAAGCCGACGCTGATCTGCTGCAAAACCGTGATCGGCGAAGGCGCGCCGACCAAGGCCGGCAGCCACGACTCGCACGGCGCGCCGCTCGGCGACAAGGAAATCGCAGCAACGCGTGAAGCGATCGGCTGGAAGTGGGAGCCGTTCGTGATTCCGCAGGAAGTCTACGCAGCATGGGACGCGAAGGAAGCCGGCGCGCGCATCGAGTCCGACTGGGACAAGGCGTTTGCAGCGTACGCAGCGAAATACCCGCAGGAAGCCGCGGAATTCAAGCGCCGCGACGCGAAGCAATTGCCCGCCGACTGGAAAGAAAAGGCCAAGGCCATCATCGCCGGTGCGAACGAACGCGCGGAAACCGTCGCGACACGTAAGGCTTCGCAACAAGCTATCGAAGGTTTGTCGGCCGTGTTGCCGGAACTGCTCGGCGGTTCCGCCGACCTGACCGGTTCGAACCTGACCAACTGGAAGGCCGCCAAGCCGGTGCGGGTGAACGCTGAAGGCAAGGCAGCCGGCAACTACGTGAACTACGGCGTGCGCGAGTTCGGCATGAGCGCTGCGATCAACGGCATCGCGCTGCATGGCGGCTTCAAGGCCTTCGGCGGCACGTTCCTGACGTTCTCCGACTACAGCCGCAACGCGCTGCGCGTCGCCGCGCTGATGAAGGCGCCGTCCATTTTCGTGTTCACGCACGACTCGATCGGTCTGGGCGAAGACGGCCCGACCCACCAGTCGATCGAGCACGTCGCGAGCCTGCGTCTGATTCCGAATCTGCAAGTGTGGCGCCCGGCCGATACGGTCGAAACGGCGGTGGCCTGGACCCACGCGGTCGAGCACCACGGCCCGTCGTGCCTGATCTTCAGCCGTCAGAACCTGCCGTTCTCGGAGCGTACCGACGCGCAGATCGCCAACATCGAGAAGGGTGGTTACGTGCTGCGCGACTGGAACGACGAGATCGTCGCGCGCAAGGTCATCCTGATCGCCACCGGTTCGGAAGTCGAACTGGCGTTGAACGCGGTCGAGCCGCTCGCTCGCGAAGGCATCGCGGCACGCGTCGTGTCGATGCCGTCGACCACCGTGTTCGACAAGCAGGACGCCGAATACCGTGAACGCGTGCTGCCGCATGGCGTGCGCCGCGTCGCGATCGAAGCGGGTGTCACGGATTTCTGGCGCAAGTACGTGGGTCTGGAAGGCGGCGTGGTCGGCATCGACACGTTCGGCGAATCGGCCCCGGCTGGCGTGCTGTTCAAGCATTTCGGCTTCACCGTCGAGCACGTGGTAGCGACGGCCAAAGCCGCCTTGGGCTGATCTGCATTCGCGGCTGCCGCGCGGACCCCACGCGCGGCAATCCCCGCAAATCAGACCCACATGGAAGATTTTTTTCAGCCATCAGGAGATAGACCATGACGATTCGCGTCGCAATCAACGGCTACGGCCGGATCGGCCGCAACACGCTGCGCGCCTTCTATGAAAACGGCAAGAAGCACGATATCGAAATCGTCGCCATCAACGATCTTGGCGATGCCAAGACCAACGCTCACCTGACGCAATACGACACCGCGCATGGCAAGTTCCCGGGCGAAGTCTCGGTGGACGGCGACTACCTGGTCGTCAACGGCGACAAGATCCGCGTGCTGGCTAACCGCAATCCGGCAGAACTGCCGTGGGGCGAGCTGAACGTCGACGTCGTGATGGAATGCACGGGCTTTTTCACGACCAAGGAAAAGGCTAGCGCGCACATCAAGGGCGGCGCAAAGAAGGTCATCATCTCGGCGCCGGGCGGTAAGGACGTCGACGCAACGATCGTCTACGGCGTGAACCACAACGTCCTGAAGGCATCGGACACGGTGATCTCGAACGCATCGTGCACGACCAACTGCCTGGCGCCGTTGGTGAAACCGCTGAACGACAAGATCGGGCTGGTGAACGGCCTGATGACGACGATTCACGCTTACACGAACGACCAGGTTCTGACGGACGTGTACCACGAAGACCTGCGCCGCGCGCGCTCGGCCACGCACAGCCAGATCCCGACCAAGACCGGTGCTGCCTCGGCAGTGGGTCTCGTGCTGCCGGAACTGAACGGCAAGCTGGACGGCTACGCGATCCGCGTCCCGACGATCAACGTGTCGGTCGTCGACCTGTCGTTCATCGCCGCGCGCGACACGACGGTCGAGGAAGTCAACGCGATCATGAAGGAAGCGTCGGAAGGCTCGCTGAAGGGCATCCTCGGTTACAACGACGCACCGCTGGTCTCGATCGACTTCAACCACAACCCGGCTTCGTCGACGTTCGACGCGACGCTGACCAAGGTGTCGGGCCGTCTGGTGAAGGTGTCGAGCTGGTACGACAACGAGTGGGGCTTCTCGAACCGCATGCTGGATACGGCTGTGGCGCTGGCCAACGCGAAGTAAGCTTGGTCTAGCTTCGTGTGCCTCTGCTGCTGGTCTTGGGCCGGTGGCAAGGCAACTGCAAAAAACCGCTCCTCGGAGCGGTTTTTTTACGCCTGCGGCGTCGGGAAATAGACGCCGGCGCGCTGCGCGGCGTTCGAAATATGGGTTTCGATCGCCTTGCCGGCGGCTGCGGAATCGCGTGCCTTGAGCGCATCGAGAATCGCCCGATGCTCGGTGTACGTGGACAGCACCAGTTCACGCCGGTAAAACGGCATCCGCTGGCTTTCCTTCATGATTTCCGCGGCGCTGCTCAGGATCGACTCGATCGCCGCGTTGCCGGCAATGCTCACGATGCGCATGTGGAAGTCGTAGTCGAGGCGGGCGGCTTCGTCGAGTTCATCGCAGGCGAGCGCCGTTTGCATGGCCGTGATGTTGTCTTCGAACCAGGCGAGGTCGGAATCGGTGACAGCCAGCGCCGCCATGCGCGCGATAAAGCCTTCCAGTGCGAAGCGCATCTGGTACGTATCCGGCAGCGACGACTGCGCCGCGAAGCGCCACGGTTGCGCCGCCGCGGCCTGCGCACTCTCAACATAAACGCCCTTGCCAGGACGGATCATCAGCAGACCGAGCGCTTCGAGCGTTGAGAGCGCCTCGCGCAGCGAGGCACGGCTGATCGCCAGTTCCTCGGAGAGCTGGCGCTGCGCCGGCAGCAAACTGCCCACCGGATAGACGCCCCCTTCGATCCGTTCGCGGATGGTCGCAATGGCGGCATCGGTGACGGTATGCGGAACGTTTTTCATCGTGGCTCACCTGGGTGTTTGCGGTCTGACCAGCATTGTAATACGCGTTCTGAACGCCCGTACGGGCGTCGTGACACGCGCACAATCCGGCCCCGGAACGCTGGGAAAGGAACGGGTAAACACCGTGATTAGAATCCTTGACGCCAGTATATCGGCTTCCTACTATTCGAGATAACAGAACTGGTCGGACCAGTCTGAACAGATGTGTATCGTAACCAGGAGGAAGCCGTGTTGAAATTCTTCAATTCGCTGTTTGGCCGGGTCGTCATAGCGCTGGTGGCAGGTATCGTGGTCGGCGCCGTGTTCCCGCATTTCGCCCAATCGCTGCGCCCGCTCGGCGACGGCTTTCTCAAGCTGATCAAGATGGTGATCGGTCCGATCGTCTTCTGCGTGGTGGTGAGCGGTATGGCGCATGCCGGCGATCTGCGCAAAGTCGGCCGCGTCGGCCTGAAGGCGGTGATCTACTTCGAGGTCATGACGACGATTGCGCTCGTGATCGGCGCGCTGCTGGCCTACGCCACGCGGCCCGGTGTCGGCATGAACATCAACCTGCATTCGCTCGACCCCGCTTCGCTGTCGACCTATACGGAGCACGCGAAGAGCCTCAAGGACACGGCCGGCTTTCTGCTGAAGATCATCCCCGACACGGCGATCAATGCCTTCGCGACCGGCGACATCCTGCAAATCCTCGTGTTTTCGGTGCTGTTCGGCTCCGCGCTATCGCTGTTGGGCAATAAAGCGCAGCGCGTCAGCAGCCTGATCGACGAGCTTTCGCAGGTGTTCTTTCGCGTGATGGGTTTCATCATCAAGCTCGCGCCGCTCGGCGTGCTCGGCGCGATCGCGTTCACGACCGGCACCTACGGTGTCGAGTCGCTCAAGCAACTCGGCATGCTGGTGCTGGTGTTCTACGCGAGCTGTTTCGTGTTCGTGGCGGTCGTGCTGGGCATCGTGATGCGTCTGGCCGGTTTCAGCGTCTTCAAGCTGATCCGCTATCTGCGCGAAGAGCTGTCGATCGTGCTCGGTACGGCTTCTTCAGATGCCGTGCTGCCGCAGATCATGCGCAAGCTCGAATGGATGGGCGTCAAGGATTCGACTGTCGGGCTTGTCATTCCGACGGGTTACTCCTTCAATCTCGATGGCTTCTCCATCTATCTGACGCTCGCTGTGATTTTCATCGCGCAGGCGACCAACACGCCGCTGTCCATCCATGACCTGATCGTGGTGGTGCTGGTGTCGCTGGTGACGTCGAAGGGCGCGCACGGCATTCCCGGCTCGGCCATCGTGATTCTGGCCGCGACACTGTCCGCGATTCCTGCGATCCCCGTGCTCGGCCTCGTGCTGATTCTGCCGGTCGACTGGTTCGTCGGTATTGCCCGCGCGCTGACCAACCTGATCGGCAACTGCGTGGCGACGGTGGTGGTTGCCGTGTGGGAAAACGATATCGACCGGGCGCGCGCTCATCGCGTGCTGAATGGTGACAAAGCGCTGCGCTACGTGCCCGCGGGCGAAGACGTGGGCGTCGAGTCCACTGCCGGCGAACACGTACCGGCCGTCTGACCCGCCGCGAGCACGTTGCACTGTCGCCAGATTCATTGCTATTCAATAGCGCGCCAACGCGGCGTGCGTTATGCCCCGGCGGATGCGCTGACTCCGCCGGCTCTCCCTCACTTTTCGTTGCCTGACCGAGACTATGGCCAATCCGATCCTCGACCCCAACGCACCCGCCTTCACCCGTCGCTACATGAACCTCGCCGACCCGCGTCTGGGCGCGCAGGCGCTCTACGCGAGCGATGAATTCTTCGCGCCGAAAGAACGCATGCTCGAGCCGCAGCCGGCGGTGTTCATTCCCGGTAAATACGATGACCACGGCAAATGGATGGACGGCTGGGAAACCCGCCGCAAGCGCACCACCGGCCACGACTACTGCGTGATCCGGCTCGCTCGGCCGGGCGTCGTGTACGGCGTCGATCTGGACACGAGTCACTTCACCGGCAACTTCCCGCCGGCCGCGTCGATCGACGCGTGCTACGTGGACGGCGACGTTCCGCCCGACAATGCCGACTGGCAAACACTCGTGCCGGCCACCACGTTGCAGGGCAACCAGCACCATTACATCGAAGTGAACGACGCCCGCGCCTTCACCCATCTGCGCGTGAATCTGTATCCGGACGGCGGTCTCGCGCGTCTGCGTGTGTACGGCCAGCCGAAGCGCGACTGGGAGCTCGTCGAGCGCGGCACGCTGCTGGATCTCGCCGCGATCGAAAACGGCGCATACCTTGTCGCCGCGAACAACCAGCACTTCGGGCCGGCCTCGCAGATGCTGATGCCGGGCCGCGGCGTCAATATGGGCGATGGCTGGGAAACGCGACGCCGCCGCGAGCCGGGCAACGACTGGGCGATCGTCGCGCTCGCGCGGCCGGGCGTGATTCACAAGATCGAAGTGGACACGGCGCACTTCAAGGGCAATTACCCCGATCGCTGTTCGCTTCAGGCGGCCTCGGTGACGGGCGGCACGGACGATTCGCTCGTCACGCAGGCGATGTTCTGGCCGGTGCTGCTCAGCGAACAGAAGCTGCAGATGGACCACGTGCACACATTCGCGGATGGCATCGCGTCCCTCGGGCCGGTGACGCACGTGCGTTTCAACATCTTCCCGGACGGTGGCGTGTCGCGCCTGCGCTTGTGGGGCGAGCTCGCATAACGGAGTTGCATCGATGAAGACCTTGCATGTGGAACGTCTGACGCGCGCGGCCTTCGCGCCGTTCGGCGACGTCATCGAACTGGCCGGCGCGCGCCATTTCCCGATTAACGGCGGCACGACCGAGCGCTATCACGACCTCGCGAACGTCGACGTGACGGAGAACGGCGGCCGGCCGCTGATCAATCTGTTTCGGGCGCAGCCTCGCGCGCTGCCGATCGAAATCACGATGATGGAGCGGCATCCGCTGGGCAGTCAGGCTTTCATTCCCTTAACGGCGCGCCGCTATCTGGTGGTCGTCGCGCCGGCGGGCGAGCTCGATTCGGCGCGAATGCGTGCCTTCTGGAGCGACGGCTGGCAGGGCGTGAACTACGCCAAAGGCGTTTGGCACCATCCGCTGCTTGCGCTCGATCAGGTGAGCGATTTTGTGGTGGTGGATCGTGGCGGCGAGCAGCCCAACTGCGATGAATTGTCGTTAGCCGAGCCGTGGCGGCTGCTGTTTGAGGCGAGTGTCGAGTTGGCGGAGTAGGCTGGAGTCGCAACGCGGCGGCAAAGCAACGCCGCACATGCAAAGAGGCGCTAGCCTCCCGGCGCGGCCGCAGCGCCGCACACATAAAAAAACCCGGCCGATTTTCATCGGCCGGGTTTTCTCGTTGCCCACCGAACCGCGCACCCCGACGCGGCCGGCATTGCATCAATTCAACGTTGGTGCTTACGATGCGGGCAATCCTCCTTGGTGCACGCGCCGTACAGCGCCAGCGCGTGTTCCTGCAGCTTGAAGCCGCGTTCCTTCGCGATGGATTGCTGACGGCTCTCGATTTCGGAGTCGAAAAACTCTTCGACGAGCCCGCAATCGAGGCAAACGAGGTGGTCGTGATGCGACCCTTCGTTCAATTCGAACACCGCTTTGCCCGATTCAAAATTGCTGCGCGACAGCAGGCCGGCCTGTTCGAACTGCGTCAGCACGCGATACACGGTTGCGAGGCCGATATCGAGTTCTTCGTGCAGCAGGTTGCGGTAGACGTCTTCTGCAGTCAGATGGCGCACCGCACTGTGCTGGAAAATCTCAAGGATTTTGAGGCGCGGAAGGGTCGCCTTGAGCCCGATATTCTTGAGATCGGTTGGATTGGTCATGACAAGGGATCCCTAGAGTACAATGCTGGGCTCTCATAGTAATGTGTTTTTGCCGTTCTGGTCATCTTCGATGGAATGAAACTCGCGCGGCTCGTCAGCGGGCCCGCACGGTGAGTGAAATGATTTCAAAATCTCAATTGATCTACCGGGGGAGCCGCATGCGGGGTACCTTGATCGCTGTTGCGACTGTCGCGGTTCTTGCCGGATGTTCCACCTACGACAGCCTGACGCAGCGCGTTGCCCAGAGCATTACGCCGTACCGTATTACGGTGGTGCAAGGCAATTTCGTCTCGAAAGAAGCGGCTGCACAGCTGCAGGTCGGCATGTCGCGCGCGCAGGTGAAGCAGTTGCTCGGCACGCCCTTGCTGACCGACATGTTCCACGCGGACCGCTGGGACTACGTGTTCTATTTCAAGCGCGGTTCGACTAACGTCGTGCAACAGCGCGACTTCGTGATCATATTCGCGGGCGACCGCGTCGCCAGCTGGTCGGGTGGCGACGATCTGCCTTCCAACCTCGAGTTGCTGGCGGAAATCGACGGTGACAAGCTCGGCAAGAAGAAGGCTGCCGTCCCGAACGTGGCAAGCGCGGCAACTGGCGCTAGCGCGCCGGTAGCCGCGGCGCCGGCTGCCGTGGACACCACGCCTTCGCCGTCCGTCGACGCCGCCGCAGCAGCGGCCGTGCCGTCAACGGACGCCAACGCCGAAGCCGCGCAGGCCGCGAATCGGCTGACCAACGCCGTGCAAGCGCCGTCGGGCAATAGGCAGTCGTCGGTGCGTTCTACCGCGCCGACCGCCAACGGTGGCGGGGTTCCGCCGCAAGGCCCAACGGCCGCCGGGCAGCCGCAGTTCCAGTTCCATCGTCCGCCGCCGCCGCAGGTTCCGGGTACGCAGGAAAACCCGGTGGGACCGACGGGCCCGCAAAGCAATAACGGCGGCCCGACGCATAACGCGCCGTTGACGTCTACTTCGTCCACTACGGGAACGGGCGGCTAAGCACGCTGTCCTTCTCTTGGGACGGTTAAGACGGGCGCTGCGTCGGAATGCACCGTGCGCAGCGCCCGTCAGCCTTTCTGCTGTACCGGTGCTGGCCGTTGCTGTTCCAGTAGGCGTGGCGCCGGGGCGTGCTGCCCGCCGCCGCTTTTGCCCGCGTTTGCCGGGATTTGCCGCGTTTTACCCCTTTTCGAACCCTCGTAGCCATGAAAATTGCCATTGCTGGCGCATCGGGCCGGATGGGCCGGATGCTCATCGAAACCGTCCTCAACCACCCCGAAGCTACGCTGTCCGGCGCGCTCGACCGTGCGGGCTCCCCGCAACTCGGTCAGGACGCCGGCGCGTTTCTCGGCAAACAGACGGGCGTGCTGCTGACGGACGACGTCGAGCGCGTGTTCGCCGAATCCGATTACCTGATTGACTTCACGCGGCCCGAAGGCACGCTGATGCATCTGGAAGCCGCGCAGCGCCACAACGTCAAAATGGTGATCGGCACGACCGGTTTCGATAGCGAGCAGAAAGCGCAACTGCGCGCCGCGGCGGACAAGATCGCCATCATGTTTGCGTCGAACATGAGCGTGGGCGTCAATGTCACGCTGAAGCTGCTCGAATACGCCGCGAAGCATTTCGCGACCGGCTACGACATCGAAATCATCGAGGCGCATCACCGTCACAAGGTCGACGCGCCGTCCGGCACGGCGTTGACCATGGGCGAAGTGATCGCCCATGCGCTCGGCCGCGATCTCGACGACTGCGCGGTCTATAGCCGCGAAGGCGTGACGGGCGAACGCGATCCGTCCACGATCGGCTTTTCGGCGATTCGCGGCGGCGACATTGTCGGCGACCATACGGTGCTGTTTGCCGGCATCGGTGAGCGTATCGAAATCACGCACAAATCGGCGAGCCGACTGTCGTACGCGCAAGGCGCGCTTCGTGCTGTGCGTTTCCTCGAAGGCCACGATACGGGTTTCTTCGACATGCAGGACGTGCTCGGCCTGCGTTGAGCGTGTCACGGGGCCGGTTGCGGCCCCGCTTTGCTCCCCTGAACGTCCGTTCGCGCAACGCGCAACCCTTTAAGCACTTTCCAACGGCGAGGTCAGATGGCAGGCAGCAGCGGCATCATCCATTACCTGGAAACCAGCGACGCGATCACGCATGGCGTCGCGTATGTGTTGCTGGCTATGTCGATTGCGAGCTGGTGCTTTCTGATCGTCAAAAGCTGGATCCTCACACGCGCCAGGCGTCAGGCCGTGCCGGCGATTGCGCAGTTCTGGCAGGCGTCGACCTTGTCGGACGGTGTCGCGGCAATGAGGCGCGTGGACCGGGAGCGCGTCTTCACGCCGCTCGCCGAGGCCGCGCTGCACGCGGCTGAAGTGGACATTCCCGGCGCGCTGCTCGCCCGCGTCGAGCGCGGCGAGCGGGTATTGCGGGCGCTGCGTCAGGCGCTCAACGCGTCGCAGCGGCGGCTCGAGTTCGGCCAGGTGCTGCTGGCCTCGGTGGGCAGCACGGCGCCGTTCGTCGGCCTGCTCGGCACGGTTTGGGGCATTTATCATGCGCTCGGCAGCATCGCGGCGAGCGGCCAGGCGCAGATCGAGAACGTCGCGGGACCGGTCGGCGAGGCGCTGATCATGACGGCTTTCGGCCTCGTGGTTGCGATTCCGGCGGTGCTTGCCTATAACGTGCTCGGGCGGATGGTGCGGCAGTTGTCGGAGGAACTCGACGGCTTCGCGCACGATCTGCACGTCTACGTGTGCGCGCCGGCGGATCAGCCCCGCCCCCAGCCGCAGCCTCAGCAAGCCCCCGCCCGCACCCACCAGACGCACCGCTGAGACTGGAAGACGGAAGGAGGCGACATGGCATTCGGCGGACTCGAGAAAAAGCAGACGGCCGCGCCGATGGCCGAGATCAACATGACGCCGTTAATCGACGTGATGCTCGTGCTGCTGGTGATTTTTATCATTACCGCGCCTTTGTTCACGCACGCGATCCGGCTCGATTTGCCCAAAGTCGCGGCAGCGCCCGCGCGGCAAACGCCGCAAACCATTTCTCTTTCAATCGACGCCGCCGGCAAGCTGTACTGGAACGGCAATGTCATCACGCTGCAGCAGATGCGTGCGCGATTCGTGGAAGCGGGCAAGGCAGGGCAGGCCGACCAGCCGGAGATCCAGTTGCGCGCCGAGCGCTCCACGCGCTATGAGGTGATCGCGCAGGTGATGGGCGCAGCGCAACAGGCCGGGCTCGAGCGGATCGGTTTCGTGACGGACCCGCCGCCGCCCGCGGCAAGCAAATAGCAACGCTCGCATCGTGTCACCGGGCACGAGCCAGTTGGGTCGCCGTTACTGCTGCCGTTACCGTTACCGCACCGAGCCAGACGGTAACGTCACCGCATCGGCCCCGCTCCGGCTCAACCCTGCCGCCCCCGCGCACCGCGCACCGCGGCGCACCCGTCCGCGAACGGTATAATCAGCCCTTTCCCCTGCAGAAGGGGAAACGACGCCATTTCATCCAGCAGAGCACCAGGCCCGGTGCGAAAGCACCGAACCCAGCGATCCCATCACACCATGCACGAAAAATACGTTCCCTCCGACGTCGAAGCCGCTGCGCAAGGGCAATGGCGCGCCATCGACGCGTACAAGACGTCGGAAACCACAGATAAGCCCAAGTTCTATTGCGTCTCGATGCTGCCGTACCCGTCGGGCAAGCTGCACATGGGGCACGTGCGCAACTACACGATCAACGACGTGATGTACCGCTATCTGCGGATGAACGGCTACAACGTGCTGATGCCGATGGGTTGGGACGCGTTCGGCATGCCGGCGGAAAACGCCGCGATGGCGAACAACGTGCCGCCGGCGCAGTGGACCTACGACAACATCGCTTACATGAAGAAGCAGATGCAGTCGATGGGCCTCGCGATCGACTGGTCGCGCGAAGTCGCAACCTGCAGCCCCGATTACTACAAGTGGAACCAGTGGCTGTTCCTGAAGATGCTCGAAAAGGGCATCGCGTACAAGAAAACCGGCACCGTCAACTGGGACCCGATCGATCAGACCGTGCTCGCCAACGAGCAGGTGATCGACGGCCGCGGCTGGCGTTCGGGCGCGCTGATCGAAAAGCGCGAAATCCCGATGTACTACATGCGCATCACGCAGTACGCGGATGAGCTGCTGAACGACCTCGAAGGCCTCGGCTGGCCCGAGCGCGTCAAGATCATGCAGCAGAACTGGATCGGCAAGAGCTTCGGCGTGAACTTTGGCTTCCCGTATGAAATCGACGGCGAACAGAAGCTGCTGCGTGTGTTCACCACGCGTGCCGACACGATCATGGGCGTGACTTTCTGCGCGATCGCCGCCGAGCATCCGCTTGCCACGCGTCTCGCCAAAGACAAGCCGGAACTGCAAGCCTTCATCGAGGAATGCAAGCGCGGCGGTGTGGCTGAAGCCGATGTCGCGACGATGGAAAAGAAGGGCATGGGCACCGGCTTCTACGTCACGCATCCGCTGACGCAGGAACAGGTCGAAGTATGGATCGGCAACTACGTGCTGATGAGCTACGGCGAAGGCGCCGTGATGGGCGTGCCCGCGCACGACGAACGCGACTTCGCGTTCGTGAAGAAATACGGTCTGCCGATCAGGCAGGTGGTGGCGATTGAGGGTAAGGAATTCTCCACCGAAGCCTGGCAGGAATGGTACGGCGAGAAGGAAGGCGGCGTCTGCATCAACAGCGGCAAGTACGACGGCCTGAACTACACGCAGGCGGTCGACGCGATCGCCGCCGATCTGAAAGAACTCGGCCTCGGCGACAAGCAGATCACGTGGCGTCTGCGTGACTGGGGCGTGTCGCGCCAGCGGTACTGGGGCACGCCGATCCCGATCATCCACTGCCCGACCTGCGGCGACGTGCCGGTGCCGGAAAAAGATCTGCCGGTGGTGCTGCCGGAAGACCTCGTGCCGGACGGCACGGGCAATCCGCTCGCGAAGTCTGAAGCGTTTGTGAACTGCACCTGCCCGACCTGCGGCGGCGCGGCCAAGCGCGAAACCGACACGATGGACACCTTCGTCGATTCGTCCTGGTACTTCTACCGGTACGCGGCGCCGGACGCGAAGACCATGGTCGACGAGCGCACCGATTACTGGGCGCCGATGGATCAGTACATTGGCGGCATCGAGCACGCGATTCTTCACCTGCTGTACTCGCGTTTCTGGGCGAAGGTGATGCGCGACATGGGTCTGGTCAACTTCGGCGAGCCGGCCAAGAACCTGCTGACGCAGGGCATGGTGCTCAACGAAACCTATTACCGCGAAAACGAAGCGGGTAAGAAGACCTGGTACAACCCGGCCGACGTCACCGTCTCGTTCGACGACAAAGGCCGCCCCGTCGGCGCCGTGCTGAACTCGGACGGCCAGCCGGTGGTGCTTGGCGGCGTCGAGAAGATGTCGAAGTCGAAGAACAACGGCGTCGATCCGCAATTGCTGATCGATCAACACGGCGCGGACACCGCGCGTCTGTTCGTGATGTTTGCCGCACCGCCCGAGCAGCAGCTCGAATGGTCCGGTTCGGGCGTGGAAGGCGCGAGCCGCTTCCTGCGCCGCGTGTGGAGCTTTGGTCACGCGAACGAAGCTGCGCTGCGCGCCGGCGGTAAGTTCGACGCCGCGCAACTTGGCGAAGTCGACAAGGTGCTGCGCCGCGAGATCTACAGCGTGCTGAAGCAGGCCGACTTCGACTATCAGCGTTTGCAGTACAACACGGTGGTGTCGGCGGCGATGAAGATGCTCAACGCGCTCGACAGCGCGAAGGGCGCGCAACCGGCAGTGCTGCGCGAGACGTACAGCGTGATGCTGCGCGTGCTGTACCCGGTCGTGCCGCATCAGACGTTCCAGTTGTGGCAGGAACTGGGTTACGCCGACGAATTCGGCTCGCTGCTCGACGCAGCATGGCCGAAGGTCGACGAGCAGGCGCTCGAACAGGCCGAAATCGAGCTCGTGCTGCAGGTGAACGGCAAGGTGCGCGGCGCGCTCACGGTGGCGAAAGACGCGACGCGTGAAGCGATCGAACAGCTCGCCGCTGCGCATGAGGCGGTCGAGAAGTTCAGCGAAGGCAAGGCACCGAAGAAGATCGTCGTGGTGCCGGGCCGTCTCGTGAACGTGGTCGTTTGACAGCCCACCGAAACATGACAGCAGGCAGGACGCCGTCGCGCATGGCGGCGCTTGTCTCTCGCCGCGGAATTTACTGCGAACCAGGAGCCAACGTGACTCGCAGATCGTTATTGACGCTGGTGTGCAGCGTGCTGATGTTGTCCGCCTGTGGCTTCCAGCTGCGCGGCCAGCAGGACTACGCATTCAAACGACTCTATATCTCCGGCGGTTCGGCAGCGGCCGGCGCGCGGCTGACCCGCCTCGTGCAGGGCGGCAGCGACACGGTTGTGGTCACTTCCGTAGCGAATGCGGACGCAACGTTGCAGATCACCGAAGGCCGCGGTGTCAGTACGCTTACGCTGAACTCGCTGGGTGTCGTCGAAGAATATGCAATGAATCTCTCGATGACCTATACGCTGGTTGGCAAGGACGGTACGGTGCTGATTCCGGCGAGCGTGATCGCGCTGAACCGCGCGATGACCTACAGCGACCAGTTCTCGCAGGCCAAGGCTGCGGAAGCCGACCTTCTGTTCGCGGACATGGAAAACGACGCGATCGACCAGCTGACGCGCCGTCTGTCGCTGGTGCGCTCGCTGCATCCGGGGCCGGGTCAGCAGGTGCCGTCGGTTGCGCCGCGCGCGCCGTTGCCGCCGCCGCCGCTGTGAGCGTCGCGCTGTGTCGTCGTTTTTGTTTGCAGCACTTGCTCATGCATTCGCTTATGCACTCGTTTAACCTCGCCGATCGGTAGCCATGCAACTGCGACTTGACGCGCTCGAAGCGCATCTCGCGAAGGGACTCGCCGGACTGTACGTCGTGTACGGCGACGAGCACCTGCTCGCGCAGGAAGCGTGCGACCGGATTCGGGCGACGGCGCGTGCAGCCGGTTTTACCGACCGCTCGGTGTTCACCGTCGAGCGTGGTTTCGACTGGAGTTCGCTGCTTGGCGCGAGTCAGTCGATGTCGCTGTTCGGCGATCGTCAACTGGTCGAATTGCGCGTTCCGTCCGGCAAGCCCGGCAAGGAAGGCGCGGAGACGTTGAAGGCGCTGGCCGCCGCCGTGAATGACGACGTGCTGACGATGATCACGCTGCCGAGGCTCGATGCGGCCACGCAAAAATCGGCATGGTTCACCGCGCTGTCCGATGCCGGCGTCGCGTTGAAGATCGATCCGGTCGAGCGCGCGCAGTTGCCGAATTGGGTTGGTCAACGGCTCGCGGTTCAAGGCCAGCGGGTTGTTGCCGGTGAAGAAGGGCGCCGCGCGCTGGCGTTCATCGCCGAACGTGTTGAAGGCAACCTGCTGGCGGCGCATCAGGAAATCCAGAAGCTCGGGCTGCTTTATCCGGCTGGTTCGCTGAGCTTCGAACAGATTCAGGACGCTGTGCTGAACGTCGCCCGTTATGACGTTTTCAAGCTGAACGAGGCGATGCTGGCGGGCGATGTCGGTCGCTTGTCACGCATGCTCGACGGCCTGCGCGGCGAGGGTGAGGCAGCGGTGCTTGTGCTGTGGGCGGTGGTTGAAGAAGTGCGGACGCTATTGCGGATCAAGCGCGGCGTGGCGGCGGGCAAGCCGCTCGCGATGCTGGTGCGCGAGAACCGTGTGTGGGGGCCGCGTGAGCGGCTGATCGGGCCGGCGCTGTCGCGTGTCACGGAAAGCGCGCTTGAAAAGGCGCTCGCTTTGGCGGCGCGGCTGGATCGGCAGGTGAAGGGATTGTCCGGCGGCACGCCGGGCAATCATCGCAACGATCCGCCGCCCGATCCGTGGGCCGGCTTGTTCGAACTGGCGATGACGGTGGCGTCGCCGGCAAAGGCGGCGCCCGTGCCGCCGCCGCGACCTCGCTCTGCGGTGGCCGCACCAGCACGAAGGCCAGTCTGATCTGGACTATCGGCGCAGCTGAAGTCGCTGATGAGGTTGACAGGTTGACGAGGGGCCGGCGAGGTTTTCCCAACTAGCAGCAGGCATCCAGACGCGTCACAGTCTATGTCGGCGCAGTACCAGGTCCCGCAGCGTCGACGTTGGTGGCGCAAAGGATTTCACCTCAGCCACTCCGGCCACCGCGTCAAGCAAAGCTCCGCCACCCGACTTACAATCGTTTGATCTATCGCTAATTTTGCCTGTCCGCCGCACCTCGACGTGCGCGGCGCTATGAGAATCACCATGGATATCGACCAGTACATGACCGACCTCGGCCGCCGCGCCCGCCACGCATCGCGTGCGATGGCGCGGGCGTCGACGGCGGCGAAGAACGCCGCGCTTGCGGCCGTCGCTCAGGCAATCGAACGCGATGCTGCGTTGCTCAAGGATGCCAATGCGCGCGACGTCGCGCGTGCACGCGAGAAAGGGCTCGACGCTGCGTTCATCGACCGTTTGACGCTGTCGGACAAGGCGCTGGGGACGATGGTCGAAGGCTTGCGGCAAGTCGCCGCGCTGGCCGATCCGATTGGCGAGATCAGCAATCTGAAGTATCGGCCGAGCGGCATTCAGGTCGGTCAGATGCGCGTGCCGCTCGGTGTGATCGGCATCATCTACGAATCGCGTCCGAACGTGACGATCGACGCGGCCGCGCTGTGTTTGAAGTCGGGCAATGCGACGATCCTGCGCGGCGGGTCGGAAGCGCTGGAGTGCAATACGGCGCTGGCCAAGCTGATCGGCGAAGGGCTGGAAGCCGCCGGCTTGCCGCAGGACGCAGTGCAAGTTGTGGCCACGTCGGACCGCGCCGCGGTCGGCAAGCTGATCACGATGACCGAATACGTCGACGTTATCGTGCCGCGTGGCGGCAAGAGCCTGATCGAGCGGCTGATGAACGACGCGCGCGTGCCGATGATCAAGCATCTCGACGGCATCTGCCACGTATATGTCGACGATCGCGCGGATGTGGCGAAGGCGTTGACCGTCTGCGATAACGCCAAGACGCACCGCTACGGCACCTGCAACACGATGGAAACGCTGCTGGTAGCGCGTGGCATTGCGGCTGAAGTGCTACCGCCTTTGGGCAAGCTGTATCGCGACAAGGAAGTCGAGTTGCGCGTGGACGCGGCAGCGCGCGCGGTGTTGTCGGATGCGGGCGTGGGCCCGCTCGTCGAGGCCACCGAAGAAGACTGGCGCACCGAATATCTCGCGCCGGTGCTGGCGATCAAGGTGGTGGACGACCTCGATGCGGCCATTGACCATATCAACACCTACAGCTCGCAGCACACCGACGCGATCGTCACCGAAGACCATGACCGCGCGATGCGTTTCCTGCGCGAAGTCGACTCGGCGAGCGTGATGGTCAATGCGTCGACGCGCTTTGCCGATGGCTTTGAATTCGGTTTGGGTGCGGAGATCGGCATCTCGAACGACAAGCTGCATGCGCGTGGGCCGGTGGGGCTGGAAGGGCTGACGTCGCTGAAATACATTGTGCTGGGGCATGGCGAGGGCCGGCAATAACGTGGTTCGTTGCCGACGCACTGTCGACGCGCTGCCGCCATCTCTCGGACGGACCCAGGCTTTCCCTTCAGCGCCCTGGTGGCCCCTGTTCATTTCCACGCTGACAAGCAGTACGAGGACCGCTGATGCTTTGGGTAAAGACGTTTCACATCGTTCTGATTGCTTCCTGGTTTGCCGGCCTGTTCTATCTGCCGCGCATCTTCGTCAATCTGGCGATGGAGACGGAACCCGCCGCCACGGCGCGCCTTTTGACGATGGCGCGCAAGCTGTTCCGCTTCATGACGTTTATCGCGGTGCCGGCGCTCGCTTGCGGTCTGTGGCTGTGGCTCGCGATCGGCATCGGACGCGGGCAGGGCTGGATTCACGCGAAGGTCGGCGTGGTGGTGTTGCTGATCATCTACCACGCGTACTGCGGCGTGCTGCTGCGGACGTTCGAGCGTGGCGAGAATCGCCGCTCGGATAAGTGGTATCGGATGTTTAATGAACTGCCCGTGTTGGGGATGCTGGCGGCAGTGGCGTTGGTTGTGATTAAGCCATTTTAATAAATAGGAATTCTCCTATTTATTTTTTCTGATGGGATTTGTTTATCCGCCTGCGCGGTGTTTAACATCGTGCGGGATGCGATTCAATAATCGAATGTTGGGTGGTTGGCATTCATCAAGAAGTGTTGATTTAATTTGGCTGTTTTTGCGCCAATCTCTTCCCGTCAAAGTGCTTCCGTAGTAGGTGATTCGTTCAGGTTATTCTTAATCTGAGCGTGACATCGCTCGTGCACTTGCGCTGAGTCCCTCCGTGTGTCCATTGTCTGCCAGCCATACGCAGTAGACAGCTTCCTGTTCGTGAGTCCTATTTTTGTCAATTTGTCGTAGGTGCATTCCTATCATCACATCAGGATTTAAGAGCTGTCCTATTAATTTGAGAATTGCCCGGTCATATAGTGGTTTCATTCCAGAAGGATTAATGGGATGGCCAAAAAATGCCAATTGCGACGGCCCTATTTTTAATCCTTCTGCTACTCAGTGACGCGCGCAGGACTTCGGTAAGACACCTCCCGCGACATCAAAACCCATAACTGATATTCAGAAGGATGAAATCATGAACAAGTCGTACAAGAGCGTATGGAATGAAAGCACCGGGACGTATGTCGCCGCGTCTGAAGTGACAAGGAGCCGCGGCAAGTCGAGCGTGAGCAAGAAGGCTTTGGTGATCGCCATGTTGGTGACGGGCTCTGGAGCGTCATTGGATGCTACGGCTACCGGTAGGGGGACAGAGCTCGGTGCGTGTGCCAGTACCAGCACCATTGAAGTCTCTGGTATCGCAATTGCAGGCCAGTCCGACACTAGCTGCGCCTCAGCCCAAGGGGCGAACTCGATCGCGATCGGGAATCGCAGCACATCCAGTGGCATTGGTATTGGCACCTCCGTTTCCGGGAAAAAAACGAGTGGTTATTCAGATGGGTACGGTCAGGTTGCAATCGGTTTGAACAGCAGCGCAACCGCGAGCTATGCCGTGGCCTTCGGTCCTAACGTAGTGGCAGGCGGAATTGCCTCGGTCGCACTTGGACAAGGGTCCAATGCGTCCGGCAATTCGTCGTTCGCTGGCGGTGATGCGGCCAATGCATCGGGTCTGGGTGCCATCGCCTTGGGCGCCTTGACTAGCGCCAGTGGCGCCAGCGCTGTTGCCCTTGGCACCTCGTCCGTTGCGAGCGAAGAGAATGCGATGGCACTTGGCGTTTCGACCACTGCCAGCGCCACCGGCGCTGTCGCCCTTGGCGCGAATGCCCTCGCAGACCGCGCCAACACAGTGTCCGTGGGCTCCACGAGCGCGAAACGCCAGATCGTGAACGTCGCAGCAGGTACGCAAGGCACCGATGCAGTGAACTACGCGCAATTGCAGGCAGCCGGCCTGAAAATCGACACGGACGGCAATGCGACGAACTCATTCGTCGCCTACGACGATACGACGAAGGACAAGATCTCGCTCGGCGGCGCATCGGGTACGACGCTCACGGGCGTCAAGGCTGGTGAGGTGTCGGTATCGAGCACGGACGCAGTGAACGGCTCGCAGCTGAACAAGACGAACCTGGACGTGGCGGCGAACGGCGAAGCGATCACGAAGAACACCAACGACATCGCGCAGAACGCGAGTGATATCGAGAAGAACGCAGGCGACATCACGAAGATCGATTCGCGTGTGCAGACGGTTGAAGGCTCGGTGACTGAGATCACGAACCAGATCAACAACGGCGAACTTGGTCTGGTGCAACAGGACCAGACCACGCGCAACCTGACGGTTGGTGCGGCGACGGATGGTATGCAGATCAGCATGGCCGGCACGGCGGGCAACCGGGTGGTGACGGGTGTAGCAGCCGGTGCGCTCAATGCAAAGAGCGGCGATGCGGTGAACGGCTCGCAACTGTTTGCGACGAACGAGACCGTGGAGCAGAACACCAGCAACATTGCAAAGAACGCAGATGACATCGCCCAGAACAGCGACGCGATTGCGCAGAATACCGATGCAATCACGAAGAACGCTGACGCGATCGATAACGTTGCCGCCTCGGTGAGCGACATCACGAAACAGCTCGACAGCGGCGCAGTGGGCCTGGTGCAACAGGATCAGACCACGCGTAACCTGACGGTTGGTGCAGCGACGGACGGTCTGCAGATCAGCATGGCCGGCACGGCGGGCAACCGCGTGGTGACGGGTATTGCAGATGGCACGCTGAGCGAGACGAGCAGCGACGCGGTGAATGGCTCGCAGCTGAACAAGACGAACCTGGACGTGGCGGCGAACGGCGAAGCGCTTACGCAGAACACCAGCGACATCGCAAAGAATACAGGCGACATTGCCCAGAATTCGAGCGACATTGCAAAGAACGCAGACGACATCGCCCAGAATTCGACTGACATTGCAAAGAACGCTGGCGACATCACGAAAATCGATTCGCGGGTGACGAACGTTGAAGGTTCGGTGAGCAACATCACGAACCAGCTCAACAACGGCGAACTGGGCCTGGTGCAACAGGACCAGACCTCACGTGACCTGATGGTTGCGAGCGACAAGGACGGCGCGCACGTCAACTTTGCGGGTACCGCAGGCGCACGTGAACTGCTCGGTGTTGCTGCTGGCACGACGGCTGGCTCCGCGGTCAATCTGGGGCAGTTGAGCCCAGTTGTCGCGTCGCTCGGCGGCGATGCTCAGGTGAATGCGGACGGTTCGATCACCGGCCCGACGTATCACGTCCAGGGCGGCACGCAGAACACGGTCGGCGGTGCACTCGATTCGCTCGACAACGGTCTTTCGTCCCTCCAGACGCAGATTAGCAACGGCAGTATCGGCGTGGTCACGCAAGATCAGACCTCGCGCGACATCCTTGTCGGTGCGGCGACGGACGGCCTGCGAGTCAATATGGCCGGCACGGCGGGTAACCGTGTCGTGACGGGGGTAGCGGCAGGTGCGGTCAATGCGTCAAGCAGCGATGCAGTGAACGGCGAGCAACTGCATGCAAACGCCAAGAGTACGGCAGACGCCTTGGGCGGCGGTTCGACCGTCAATGATGACGGCACGATCTCGATGCCAACGTACAGCATGGGCGGCACGACCGTGAACGGCGTCGGCGCAGCAATCGCAAATGTCGACGGTCGTGTAACGCAGAACACCTCGGACATCGCTAGCCTGCAGACTACCGTCGGCACGATGACCGGCTCGGTGGCGAACGCGGTGTCGTACGACAATGCGGCGCACAACCAGGTGACGTTGGGCGGTTCGGCCAGCGCGCCGAAGGTCAAGCTGACCAACCTGCAGGATGGCGAACTGTCGGCGACCAGCACCGACGCGGTGACCGGCTCGCAGTTGTGGACGACCAACCAGCAATTGTCCGATCTGAACCAGGCGGTGCAAAACCAGCAGTCGACTGGCAGCAGCGCGCTGGCGATCGACACGTCCGGTGCTCCGGCCCCTACGGCGACCGGTAGCGGTGCGATCGCGATGGGTGGTGGTGCGCAGGCGAGCGGCGACAACTCGGCGGCGATTGGCGCGGGCTCCGTGGCCGATCAGGCGAACACCGTATCGGTGGGTTCGCTGGGCAACGAACGCCGTATCACGAACGTCGCTGACGGCCAAGGCCCGACCGACGCCGTGAACATGCGTCAATTCCAGTCGGGCTTGGGCTCGGTCGCGCGTAACGCTTATAGCGGTGTTGCAGCTGCTACCGCGTTGACGATGATTCCGGAAGTCGATCCGGGCAAGACGCTCGCAGTCGGCGTTGCCGGGGGCAGCTACAAGGGCTATCAGGCCGTGGCACTGGGCGCGTCGGCGCGTGTAACCGCGAACCTGAAGGTCAAGGTCGGCGCGGGGATCAGCGCGGCGGATACGACCTACGGCGCAGGCGCGTCGTATCAGTGGTAAGCATTGGGTGATGGTCGCGAAAAGCGCTGCGGTTTGGGTGCTTTTCGTGAACCGATCTTAGGTAGGTGGTTTGAACGGCGGGCTCTTTTCGGGGAGCCCGCCTTTTTTGCGCCTCGGCACATCGATGCCTGGCAAGCGCATTTTCCTCGCATGCACCGCTCGCGGAGGAATGGTCAGGCGCGCAGGGTCACCCGTTATCCGCGGGGATCGATCCTTCGGCGGTTGATCACTTCCTTCGCCTGCGCCAGCTTCTCGACCAGTTCCGGTCCCCGGCTCAGCGCCACCCCTACTGCCAGAATGTCGCCGATCGCCAGATGGGAGACGCGCGAGGTCATCGGCGAAAAGATATCCGTATCTTCATCGACGTTCGCAAACAGACCCACCGTCGCGAGCCGCGCGAGTGGCGAATTGCCGTGCGTGATCGCAATCACCTTCGCGCCGCTTGCCAGCGCCGACTTCGCCGCGTCAACGATATCGCGGGTGCGCCCGGTGTTTGAAATCGCCACCACCACGTCGCCTTCGCCCAGCAGCGCCGCCGACATCAGAAACGTATGCGGATCCGAATACGCAACGCTCGGCATACCGAGGCGAAAGAACTTGTGCTGCACGTCCAGCGCAGCAATACCCGAGCCGCCCGCGCCGTAGAACTCGATGCGCCGCGCCTGCGCAAGCAGCGTGATCGCCGCCGCCACGCTGTCCGACGACAGATTGTTGCGCACCTGGATCAGCGCGCCGATAGTCCGGTCGAGCACCTTCGCTGCGACGCCCGGCGTCGGCTCGTCCGGCCGCACGTCCCGATAGACGGCCGGCACTTCCGCCGCAATGCCCTGCGCCAGACGGATCTTGAACTCGCGAAAGCCTGAAAACCCGAGCGCATGACAGAAGCGCGCGATGGTCGGCTGGCTGACGCCGGCGCGCGCGGCCACCTCGGTCATCGAGAGATCGAGCACCTCGCGCGGCGCTTCGATCACGTAATCGGCCAGCTTGCGCTCGGACGGGCGCAACTGGTCGCGCATCTCTTCCACCTGGGACAGCATCATTGAAAAACTCGCACTATGCTGAAGAATGCATGGACTATATCTGATTGCAAAATAAGGTACAAAAACTACATATATGGCGGTAGGTGTATTCCCTAGGTTTTGATGCCTATACCGCTAAGGTAAAGCCAGTAAGGCGGTACAGCTATTCAAAGATGCGGCGACGCAACGGTAGTCGTGATTGCGATCATGTAGTTTTTCTACTAACATTGCGACGTCGACCGTTTCGACATCCCCGCGATACCTGCCTGGCATAGTGCGCCTACGCCTCACGCCAGCGACGAAGGAGCTCCGATGGTTTCCCCGCATTCGCAATTGTTGAAGGTCACGCAACGCGTGGTCGAGCGCAGCAAGCCCACTCGCGAGGCGTATCTGGCCCGTATCGAGCACGCTCAGGGCAAATTCCCGGCACGCGGCGCGCTCTCGTGCGCCAATCTGGCTCACGGGTTTGCGGGTCTCGAGGGCCACGACAAGCTCGTCATCAAGCAGATCCGCCAGCCGAACATCGGCATCGTGTCCTCGTACAACGAGATGCTGTCCGCGCACGCGCCGTACAAAAACTACCCGGACATCATCAAAGAGGCTGCGCGTGAAAACGGTGGTGTCGCGCAATTCGCCGGCGGCGTGCCGGCCATGTGCGATGGCGTCACGCAAGGCAACGCGGGCATGGAACTGTCGTTGTTCTCGCGTGAAGTGATCGCGATGAGCACAGCAGTCGCCCTCACGCACAACATGTTCGACGCAGCGCTGTGCCTCGGCATTTGCGACAAGATCGTGCCGGGTCTCCTGATCGGCGCGCTGCAATTCGGCCATCTGCCGACGATTTTCGTGCCGGCTGGCCCGATGGGCAGCGGCCTGTCGAACGACGACAAAGCCAAGACCCGTCAGCTCTTCGCCACCGGCCAATGCGGCCGCGACGCGCTGCTCGAAGCGGAAGCCGCCGCGTATCACAGTCACGGCACCTGCACGTTCTACGGCACCGCGAACAGCAACCAGATGCTGATGGAAGTGATGGGCCTGCATCTGCCGAGCTCGGCGTTCGTGCACCCGCATACGCCGCTGCGCGACGCGCTAACCGCGCAGGCCGCGCGCCGCGTGCTCGATCTGACGGTGGATCGCGGCAACTACATGCCGATCGGTCACGTGGTCGACGAGAAAGCGATCGTCAACGGCATCGTCGCATTGCTGGCAACGGGCGGTTCGACCAATCACACGCTGCATCTCGTCGCGATTGCACGGGCGGCCGGCATCGTGATCGATTGGGACGACTTCGACACGCTGTCGCAAGCCGTGCCGCTGCTCGCGAAGATCTATCCGAACGGCAAGGCCGATGTGAACCATTTCCATGCTGCGGGCGGCGTCGCGTTCCTGGTCCGCAATCTGCTGGAAGGAGGCTTGCTGCATGAAGACGTGAACACCGTCGCCGGCAAGGGTCTCCATCACTACACCGAAGAACCGAAGCTGATCGACGGCAAGCTGCAATGGGTGCCGGGTGCGGAAAAGAGCGAAGACACGGCGGTGTTGCGAGGCATCAAGGAACCGTTCCAGCCGGACGGCGGCTTGCGTCTGATGCAGGGCAAGCTCGGTCGCGGCGTGATCAAGATTTCCGCGGTGGCAGCGCAGCATCGCAAGGTGAAGGCGCCGGCCATCGTGTTCGATTCGCAGGAAGCAGTTCAGGAAGCATTCGACAAAGGGGAACTGAAACGCGACTTCATCGCCGTGGTGCGCTTCCAGGGCGCCCGCGCAAATGGCATGCCCGAGTTGCATCGTTTGACGCCGTTGCTCGGTGTGTTGCAGGATCAAGGTTTCCACGTTGCACTGGTTACCGACGGCCGCATGTCCGGCGCGTCGGGCAAGGTGCCGGCGGTGATTCACCTGTCGCCGGAAGCCTTGCTGCAAGGTCCGATCGGCAAAGTCCGCACCGGCGACATGCTAGTGATCGATGCGGACGCGGGCGTGCTCGACATCGAAATCGATGCGGCCGAATGGGCGGCGCGGCCAGAAGCGTTGCCGCAGCATCAGGCGGAAAACGAAGTCGGCTTCGGCCGTGAACTGTTCGGCGTGTTCCGCGCGGCGGCAGCGCCGGCGGAGCAGGGCGCCTCGGTGTTCGGTCCGATGGTGGGCGAGCACGCGGCGCACCACGGCGAGCGGGCCAAAGCACACGCCAAAAAACACACAAGCACCACTCAAGCCAGCTAAACGCTGCAGAAACAAGGAGTCTGACTATGACAGCGAAAACAGTAAGCGATATCGTGCGCCTCGGTCCGGTGATTCCGGTGCTCGCGTTCGACTCGGTCGAGCAGGGTGAGCACGTGTCGCGCGCACTGCACGCGGGTGGCGTGAAGGTGCTGGAAATCACGCTGCGCACTGCAGCCGGCCTGGAAGCGATCGAGCGCGCGAGTCAACTGGCGGAAGACATCGTGGTCGGCGTCGGCACAATCACGAAGCCGGAGCACTGCGCTCAGGCGAAGAAAGCTGGCGCGCAGTTCGGCGTTTCGCCGGGTCTGACGAAAGACATGCACAAGGCAGCGCAGGACGCCGGCTTGCCGCTGCTGCCGGGCGTAATGACACCGACCGACATCATCACCGCGCTGGAACTCGGCTACGAGATCGTGAAGTTCTTCCCGGCGCAGCAAGCCGGCGGTATCCCGATGCTGCAGGCGTTTTACGGCCCGTTCCCAACGCTAAAATTCTGCCCAACCGGCGGTATCACTGCCGAAAGCGCTATCAATTTCCTCGCACAACCGAACGTGGTGTGCGTCGGCGGTTCGTGGCTCACGCCGAAAGCCGCGCTCGCCGCGCAAAACTGGGACGAAGTCACGCGCCTCGCGCGTGCCGCCAGCGAGCTCGTCCCATCTGCTCACTAAGCTGCATCGGCGCACGATACGATAATTCGCTAGCCAGGTCCTACGCAAAGGGGTCTCGTCGAAACAGTCTGTCAGGCTGTCGCGGCGAGGCTCCTTTTCGATATGCGTGCCAGATTCGCGCGCTTTTAGAGACAACAAACAGTAAAATTCGGCGTCCGCGCGGCTTGCCGGGTTTTCAGGCACCGCTTCAGGTCGCAGTGAGACAGGTGCCAGCCGTGTTCCGCACCGACAATCAATAACGCAAAGGAGGCGCTTCATGGAAGCTGTCCACGGCAGCATGCTGCTGGTTTTCGCGGTGATCGCCATCGCACTGCTGATCCTGCTGATCACCCGCTACAAGGTTTATCCGTTCCTCGTCCTGATCATAGTTTCGCTGCTGTTGGGTCTCGTATCCGGCATGCCGATCGGCACGATCGTCAAATCGTTCGAAACCGGTAACGGCAATACGCTCGGCCACATCGCGATCGTGGTCGGCCTCGGCACGATGCTCGGCAAAATGATGGCCGAATCGGGCGGCGCGGAGCGCATCGCCACCACGCTGATCGAGTGGTTCGGTGAGAAGAACATTCATTGGGCGATGATGGTCGTGGCGATCATCGTCGGTTTGCCGGTGTTTTTCGAAGTCGGTTTCGTGCTGCTGATTCCGATCGCGTTCAACGTCGCTAAACGCACCAACAAGTCGCTGCTGCTGGTCGGCTTGCCGATGGTCGCGGGTCTGTCCGTCGTGCACGGTCTGATTCCGCCGCACCCGGCTGCCATGCTCGCGGTGCAGGCGTATCACGCCGACATTGGCAAGACGATTGCGTACGGTCTGATGGTGGGTGTGCCGACGGCGATCGTGGCCGGTCCGCTGTTCGCGCTGCTGATCAGCCGCTACATCAAGCTGCCGAACAACAACCCGCTTGCCGCGCAATTCCTCGGCCATGGTGACGACGCGCAAAATAACGCGAAGAGCGCGGCGCCGAAGCGCGAACTGCCGAGCTTCGGCGTCACGTTGTTCACGGTCCTCTTGCCGGTGATTCTGATGCTGATCGGCAGCTGGGCCGACCTCGTCTCCACGCCGAAGACCTTGCCGAACGATCTGCTGCATTTCGTCGGCAATTCGGACGTGGCACTGTTGATTGCCGTGCTGGTTAGTTTCTGGACCTTCGGTGCGAGCCGCGGCTTCAATCGTGAGCAGATCCAGAAGTTCTGCGGCGAATGTCTCGCACCGATCGCGGGCATCACGCTGATCGTCGGCGCGGGCGGCGGTTTTGGGCGCGTGCTGATGGATAGCGGCATTTCGAAGGAAATCGTCGCCGTCGCGATGGCCATGCACCTGTCGCCGCTGCTGTTCGGCTGGCTGGTGGCCGCGCTGATTCGTCTGGCCACGGGTTCGGCGACGGTCGCCATGACCACCGCTTGCGGCATCGTCGCGCCGATCACCGCCGCCAGCGGCGTGCAGGTCACGCCGGAATTGCTGGTGCTCGCCACGGGTTCGGGTTCGCTGATTTTCTCGCATGTGAACGACGGCGGTTTCTGGCTGATCAAGGAATACTTCGGTATGACGGTGGGGCAGACCTTCAAGACATGGTCGCTCCTCGAAACCATCATTTCACTGATGGGCTTGGGTTTGACTTTCGCGCTCGCGACGGTCGTGTAAGGAGTTTCTGATGATTCTGATCGCAATGGGCGTGTCGGGCGCCGGCAAAACGAAGATTGGCGAAATGCTGGCGGAACGCCTGCACTGCGCGTTCACCGACGGCGATGCATTTCACAGCGCCGCCAACAAGGAGAAAATGCACCACGGCATTCCGCTTACCGACGAAGACCGTTGGCCGTGGCTGCAAACCATCCGTGCGGCGATCGAAGAAAAGCAGAGGGCGGGCGAGAAGGCGGTGTTCACGTGTTCGTCGCTGAAGCGTTCGTATCGCGACGTTCTGCGCGGCGGTAGCAACGGTGATAAGGGCGTGTGCTTCGTCTATCTGAAGGGTTCGTTTGAGGTGCTGCGCGAGCGGTTGACCACGCGTACCGGTCACTTCTTCGATCCATCGCTGCTGCAAAGTCAGCTCGATACGCTCGAAGAGCCGGGCCCGGACGAGGCGATCACGGTGAGCATCGAGTTGTCGCCGGAAGAGATCGTCGAAGAGGTGTTGGTGCAGATCAAGCTTCGGTGAGCTTGTAGCGCTTGGGTCCGAATGAAAAAATGCCGCTCCGAGGAGCGGCATTTTTACGCCTCTGAAGAATACGTACCCAAAGAGGCGATGAGGCGGCGGCGATTGAAGCTTAAGCGATCCGCTTAGCCAGTTCGACTGCCTTGCCGATATACGAACCCGGCGTCATGGCGAGCAAACGATCCTTCGCATCTTGCGGAATCGCGAGACCAGTCACGAAAGTTTGCAGCGCTTCACGCGTGATCCCCTTGCCGCGCGTCAGTTCCTTCAACTGCTCATACGGGTTCTCGATGCCGTAACGGCGCATCACCGTTTGCACCGGCTCGGCCAGCACTTCCCAGCAATTGTCGAGGTCTTCGTTCAGACGCTGCGCATTCACTTCGAGCTTGTCGAGACCACGGATCAGCGAGTCGTACGCGAGCAGCGAGTAGCCGAACGCGACGCCCATATTGCGCAGCACCGTCGAGTCGGTCAGGTCGCGCTGCCAGCGCGAAATCGGCAGCTTGTCGGCGAGGTGGCGCAGCGTGGCGTTGGCCAAGCCCAGGTTGCCTTCCGAGTTTTCGAAGTCGATCGGATTGACCTTGTGCGGCATCGTCGACGAACCGATTTCGCCGGCCTTCGTGCGTTGCTTGAAGTAACCGACCGAGATGTAGCCCCACACGTCGCGATCCAGATCCAGCAGGATCGTGTTGGCGCGTGACACGGCGTCGAACAGTTCGGCCATGTAGTCGTGCGGTTCGATCTGGATCGTGTACGGATTGAACGTGAGCTTCAGGCGCTGTTCGACCACTTCGCGCGAGAACGCTTCCCAGTCGAATTCCGGATACGCGGACAGGTGCGCATTGAAATTGCCGACCGCGCCGTTCATCTTGCCCAGCAGTTCGACCTTCGCGATACGGTCGATCGCGCGTTCCAGACGCGCGGCGACGTTCGCAATTTCCTTGCCGAGCGTGGTCGGGCTGGCCGGCTGGCCGTGCGTGCGCGACAGCATCGGCTGTTCGGCCTGCGCGTGAGCCAGCGCGACGAGGCGCTGATGCACCGAGCGCAGTGCCGGCAGAATGACGTGTTCACGCGCGCCGGCGAGCATCAGGCCGTGCGACGTGTTGTTGATGTCTTCCGACGTGCAGGCGAAGTGGATGAACTCGCTCGCGCGTTCCAGTTCTTCCTGACCCTTGACCGATTCTTTCAGCCAGTACTCGACCGCTTTTACGTCGTGATTCGTCACGCGTTCGATTTCCTTGATGCGCGCGGCGTCGTGCGCGGTGAAGCGCTCGGCCAGTTGCAGCAGGAATTGCTCGGCCGCTGCTGAAAAGCGCGGCACTTCGGCGAAACCGGCGTGCGAGAGCGCGATCAGCCAGTGGATTTCAACCGTCACGCGATTGCGCATGAAAGCGGCTTCCGAGAGCCACTCGCGCAGGGCTTCGGTTTTCGACGCGTAACGGCCGTCGAGCGGGGAGAGCGCGTTCAGCGCGAACAGGGTGTCGGGGCGGGTGTCGGACATGATGGGGGCGTGACGCAAGGGTGAAAACGCGGGGAAACTGCGGGAACCCGGAATTTTACCACCGGACGCTTGGACCCCTGATTCCATCGCGACGCCCGCGGGGCGTTCCGGCGGCACAGAGGAAAAGCTTGATTTTGCCGCTGATGCTCATGGCGGAGCGCCTGATAAGGTGCTGCGTCACCCAACGCAAAATATTGGCTTTCCTGCGGTGAGCCAACCGGCGGAATCCGATTTCTGGCATTTAGCGTTATCGCCAGATTTGCGCGCGGATCGCCAAGGAATCGTTCCGGCCTGTCCGAATCCTTTCTGCCCCAGTTCCGTACTCGCCACGGCTACTTCGAAAACTCGCCGGGCACTTCGGTTATGCGCCGCTGCGGTAGATGGCTCATCCACTCGGTATCGCCGAAGTTGCCGCGATGTACTGCCGGCTGCACCAACGCAGCGTCGTGAAGAGGCGCATCAGTGGGCAGCGTGACGGCCGCATATTCGTCGATGCCGAGCGTTACCGGCGCGAATGACGAGTACCTTCCCGCTGCCGACGGGCGAGCCAACGACCGGTGCGTGATGGCCGCCGGCGCGAGTTTGGGCGAGGCTGTAGACAATACAGCCCTACCTGAGCGCCGCGCACTGCTGACAGTCCGCGAATCGGGGTGGTGGGCTTCGAAGCGCATAACGTGAATCTCGTCACGCATCACGCGGTGCGCGGGGCGCGCTTCAACCCGATGCGGCTGTAAGGTGGCCGGCGCAAGAGTCTGCCCGCTGGTAGGGAACCCGACGTCACGTGGGTGTGCCTGAGCGGGCGTGTGTTTTGCGACATCGGGTAGTTGCGCCGAAGTGGCGTAGGGTTTCGCGTGACGCTGCGGCAAATCGTCGAAGGCGACCCATATCAGGACCGCGGCGGCGCCGATGGCGCAGGCGGCCCTTACCACAACATGGTGAGCAGAACTGCCGGGCACTCGAGCTACATCCGGCGTCATGCGCATGGCGGACGCGTCCGGCAGGACACTTGCGCCAAGCGGCATGGCGTCGTTGAGCGGGGGCGGCACCGCCATAGGCGCAGACGGCGATTCCGGCCACGGGGACGCCCAGTGGCACATCGACCAGATAGTTTCATCATGTAGACAGAACGTCCGCAGAAGCGCGCCTAGTTCAGCGCGCAAGTTGCCCTCGGGGGGCAGCAACGCCCACTCGTTGCCGAAGGGTGGGAGGAACGGGTCGGATGCACGTAACCTGGGCTGGCTGATGCTGCCTTCGATCCGTACGGAAGGGCTGATCGTTGACATGGATTTTTCGCAATGCCTCGCTGTGGAGTCAATAGCCCGGAGACGACAAACCAGTACCAGTAATAGCGATGTGCCACTCAGGTCATCTACGGGGTAATCATCCGGCTGCCGGAAGCAGGCCACTCAATCCCACAAGAAAACCTCGCCTTCGAAACAGATGCTCACTATCGAGCGACCGATGCGTGCCCGGGAAAATAAACTTTTACCGGGATAATTCCAACGGCCGAGCTCAAATCCGTGGTGCGGGAATCGATATGCGCAAAAAAATCGCTTAATAAGCGTGACCTGGCGATGTAACGCCCGAATGGGGATAGGCGGAACCTCCGCAAATCGAACCGATCGCTGCCAGCAAATCTCAAGAATGTTCATTGAATGTCGAACATACGGATCGCGACTTTATTCACTGCACATAGCACATCTACTACGCTGCGCGAAAGCTATTTATGACGACACGCTTGTTTATGCCGAGACGCCCGGAGGGCGGCGTCGAATACCTTCAAAAAAAAGACGCCCGCTACTAACGGGCGCATTAACAATGCTGCGACCCGGGGAGAGGCCGCCATGCACCGAGGAACGACTAAGGACTGTTGCAGGAGTCTAGCTTAATCTCCGTAAAAGGTTGCAGTCAGCTTCCTACGGAAAAAAGGAGGAAATAAGTCGACAACGCTTCACCATGGCTTTAAATATCTTCTTATCGAAGGCGACTGCGCGATATGCGATATACATGATCGCCAGGTAATTTTCGTTAAGCCTTTCAAATTAATAGCATGTTGCGAGGCGCCGTAGAGGTGTAATGCTCGAATACGAAATACCTGTTGCAGAGCGGCTTTAATGGTGTGGCATCGTCAATTAACTATCCGGTTCATTGCCGGCGTAATAATGAAGTATTTGCTGAATCTAACGGCTATGCTTCTATATTTATAAAAAATTGAGTATTGTGTCGGCTCCTGTATTCCAAAAAAATCAAGTAAAGCGAGGAGGTTGTAAATGATGAAAGCTCCCCGGCAGGGTGTAACGGTCTTCCGGTCGGTCATTACCAGCGGTGCACAATTCGAGGAATACATCAACGAAATCGGACGTCCACGGTTCGCAGTCAGCTGTGGAGGCGACGACCCGGGCGGCGCCCAGGCCGGGCCGGATGAATGGCTGTTCGCCGACGATATTGAATGCCTGATGCGGGCATTTCTGGACTGGGATGCGCGTGGTATTCGTATGGAGTTCGATCAGCCGGCAGCCAGTGAAGGGGAGGGCGCCGCGAACTGGATGGTCGTGGGATTGCCTGTCCACTTCAACGATGCGACGGCGAATCTCAACTGCGGGCTACTCGGCGAGATGTGCAGGGTCATGGGTGCTGACGGCGCCCGCCGGGCCTTTCTCGAATCGGTGTTCAACGACGCATGGACGTACGATTTCGTCGCGTTGCGGGCGAACCGCTACGACAGTTTCATCGAGCAATGGAAGTCGGATGACGACAAGAATGCCCGGCCCGATCACTATCGGGCGTTGAAGCATTTTGGAGTTATCAGCGATGCCGGCGAACTGGGCATTGGCTGTCGGCCATTGCAGTATTGGGTGTATATCGGTGTGGCGAGTGGCAGCCTGACGGCTCAACAACTCGAAGATTCCGGCTTGGACCGCGAAGGGCTGATCGGCCAGGCATGCGTGATCAATGGACTCGGTGAGGTTGAGCGTATTGGGAACCATCGCGTCATGGAAGGGGGCGAGGCCTAGTGCGTCTCTTGCACCCGGCCTGTTGCCGGCACACGGTCGTCGCATGTCGCCGTGGGGCAAGAACGGAGGTTAATGGCCGCGGTATGCATCGCGACACCGATCTAGAATGCTGACTTCCTCCCTCCCGCTGGCAGCAGGCTTCGCATGGAACTGAAATGGCTCGAAGACTTCGTTTCGCTCGCGGAAACGCGTAGTTTCAGCCGCTCGGCCGAATCGCGTCACGTCACGCAGCCGGCGTTTTCGCGGCGGATTCAGGCACTGGAAGCGTGGTTGGGCACGGAATTGATCGATCGTTCGGTTTACCCGACGCGGTTGACGGCGGCAGGCCAGGTGTTCTACGAGCAGGCGCTGGCGATGCTGTCGCAGTTCCACGAGGCGCGTGCCCTGCTGCGCGGGCACACGGCGACGCCGCAGGCGACCATCGAGTTCGCGGTCCCGCACACGCTGTCACTGACGTATTTCCCGCGCTGGCTGCAGCGCATCGAAGCGCAAATGGGCCCGATTCACACCCGGCTGCGGGCGTTGAACGTGCACGATGCGGCCTTGGCGCTGGTGGAAGGCGGCTGCGATCTGATGATGGGCTATCACCATCCGAGCCATCCAATCGCGCTTGACCCGGCGCGCTACGACATGCTGACGCTCGGCAACGAGCCGATCAGCCCGTTCTCGGCGCCGGGCCGCGCCGGCCGTGCCCGGCACACGCTGCCGGGCACGGCCGAAACGCCCACGCCCTATCTGACCTACACGCCGAACGCGTACCTCGGGCGCATGACCGAAGTGATCCTCGCTAATGCGCAAGAGCGCCTGTATCTCGACCGCTTGTACGAAACCGACATGGCCGAGGGGCTCAAAGCGATGGCGTTGGCCGGCCACGGCATCGCCTTTCTGCCCCACAGCGCCGTGGAAGACGCGGTTGCCGACGGCAAGCTGATCCGCCTCGATCGCGCAACGCGTGGCACGCCCGAGGGGCAGCTCACGCTGACCATGGAGATTCGCCTCTATCGCGACAAGCTGGCCGCGAAAGGCGACGATGCGCGGCAGATACTCGTGCGGCAGTTATGGGACGTGGTGTCGGAGGAGTTGGCGCAAGGCGCAAGCGCTGCCTGAAAACCTGCGTCCCCACGACGCGAATTTGCGGCTTCTCAACGGTTATGCAAAAAAAACATAATCGGATAAGGAAACGGCATTGGATTTCAAAACGGCGTTTTTCGACAATGCTGTCACTCGATCAACGCCGGAGCGTTCATGTCATCCCAGCAACAAGCAGCACAATCCGCATCAACGTTGCAGTCGGTTCCTTCCTACCTGAATAAAGACGACCTCGGCCCGTGGGGCAACTACCTGCGTCAGGTCGACCGCGTCGCGCCGTACCTCGGCTCACTGTCCCGCTGGCTTGAAACCCTGAAGCGCCCGAAGCGCATTCTGATCGTCGATGTGCCTATCGAACTCGATAACGGCACAGTTGCGCACTTCGAAGGCTATCGCGTGCAGCACAATGTGTCGCGCGGTCCGGGTAAGGGCGGCGTGCGCTATCACCAGGACGTGACGCTGTCGGAAGTGATGGCGCTGTCGGCGTGGATGTCGGTGAAGAACGCTGCTGTGAACGTGCCGTACGGCGGCGCGAAGGGTGGTATTCGTGTCGACCCGCGCACCTTGTCGCGTGGCGAGCTGGAGCGCGTGACGCGCCGCTACACCAGCGAAATCGGCATCATCATCGGGCCGAATACCGACATCCCCGCGCCGGACGTGAACACGAACGAGCAGATCATGGCGTGGATGATGGACACGTACTCGATGAACCAGGGCCAAACGGCCACGGGCGTCGTGACGGGCAAGCCGATCACGCTGGGCGGTTCGCTGGGCCGCCGTGAAGCGACGGGCCGCGGCGTGTTCGTGGTCGCCTCCGAAGCCGCACGCCGCATTGGTGTCGACATCGAAGGCGCACGTATCGCCGTGCAGGGCTTCGGTAACGTGGGCGGCATCGCTGCGCGTCTGTTCCAGGAAGCGGGCTCGAAGCTGGTCGCGGTGCAGGATCACACCGGCACGCTGTACAAGTCGACCGGTATCGATGCGGTCGCGCTGCTGGATTACGTGGCGAAGCACGGTGGCGTGGGCGGTTTCCCGGAAGCCGATGCGATCGCGAGCGAAGAATTCTGGAACGTCGAATCCGACATCCTGATTCCGGCTGCGCTCGAAAACCAGATCACCGAAAAGAACGCCGGCAAGATCAAGACCAAGATCGTCGTGGAAGGCGCCAACGGCCCGACCACCACGGCAGCGGACGACATTCTGCACGACCGCGGCATCCTCGTGATTCCGGACGTGGTGGCGAATGCCGGCGGCGTGACGGTGTCGTACTTCGAATGGGTGCAGGACTTCTCGAGCTTCTTCTGGACCGAAGACGAGATCAACCAGCGTCTCGAGCGCGTGATGCGTGAAGCGTTTGCCGCAGTGTGGCAGGTGTCGAGCGAACAGAAGGTGTCCGTGCGGACCGCGGCGTTTATCGTCGCATGTAAGCGGATCCTGGAAGCGCGCGAATTGCGCGGTCTGTATCCCTGATCTGATTGCGTGAAACGGCGGGTCCGCTACCTCGCGGGCCTTTCCGATCCTTGCTTCGACGCGGTTCAAAAGACCGCGTGTTCGACCCGGCGGGCGGCATCGATACGATGCCGCCCGCCTTTGTATGTCCGGAAAGGTTGACCGACCCGGAAGCGCCGTATAAAACGACAATACGCGTAGCGGCGCGCGCCCCGGAGGAAGTCCCCTCGGGAGCACGCAACAAACATGGTTTATAGCGATACTTTCAGAATAATTACTTTGCTAAACTGGCGCCGGTTCTTGCCAAGGAGATCACACATGAAGGTTAAAAAAGCTGCGCTGCTGCTCGCGACTCTCGGACTGTTTACGGTTGGCGCGCATGCGCAAGACGCCGGTACGCTGAAAAAGATCAAGGACACAGGCGTGATTTCGCTGGGTCATCGCGAATCGTCGATCCCGTTTTCGTACTACGACGACAAGCAGAATGTCATCGGCTATTCGCAGGAATTCGCGCTGAAGGTCGTTGAGGCGGTCAAGCAGAAGCTGAACATGCCTAACCTGAAGGTCAAGCTGACGCCGGTCACATCGCAAAACCGTATTCCGCTGGTGCAGAACGGCACCGTCGACATGGAATGCGGCTCGACCACCAATAACGCCGAGCGCCAGCAACAGGCTGCGTTCTCGAACACGATCTTCGTGATCGGCACGCGTTTGATGACCAAGAAGGATTCCGGCGTCAAGGATTGGGCCGACCTGAAGGGCAAGACGGTCGTCACGACCGCCGGCACCACATCCGAGCGTATCCTGCGCAAGATGAACCAGGACAAGAGCATGGGCATGAACATCATCAGCGCGAAAGACCACGGTGAGTCGTTCCTGACGCTCTCCACCGGCCGCGCCGCTGCGTTCATGATGGACGACGCACTGCTGGCAGGCGAACGCGCCAAGTCGAACAACCCGGGCGACTTCGTGATCGTCGGCACGCCGCAATCGCATGAAGCGTACGGCTGCATGATTCGCAAGAACGATCCGGAATTCAAGAAGGTCGTCGACGAAGCAATCGCCAAGGTCGAAACCTCGGGCGAAGCCGATCAGATCTACAAGAAATGGTTCGAATCGCCGATTCCGCCGAAGGGCCTGAACCTGAACTTCCCGGAAAGCGATGACATGAAGGCGCTCTTCAAGAGCCCGAATGACAAGGCAATCGATTAAACCTCAGCTGTTCTTTTGAAACGCTGAACGAGACGGAAGGGGCCACGCGCTTCTTCCGTTTCTTTTTGCTGGAGTCTTGGTCATGTCATATCACTGGAACTGGGGCATTCTGCTGAGTCCGGTCTCCACCGGCGAGCCGACTACCTATCTCGGCTGGCTAATGTCCGGCTTCTGGGTGACGATTACCGTGTCGCTTTCGGCATGGGTGATCGCGCTGATCGTCGGTTCGCTTTTTGGTGTGCTGCGCACGGTGCCGAATAAATGGGCGTCGGGTATCGGCACGCTCTATGTCGCAATCTTCCGCAACATCCCGCTAATCGTGCAGTTCTTCATCTGGTATCTGGTGATACCGGAGTTGCTGCCGGTGTCGATCGGGACCTGGTACAAGCAACTGCCGCCGAGTGCGCAGTTCTTCTCGTCGTCGATCATTTGTCTCGGGCTCTTCACCGCTGCGCGCGTGTGCGAGCAGGTGCGCTCGGGCATCAACGCGTTGCCGCGCGGCCAACGCGCCGCGGGCCTGGCAATGGGTTTCACGCAATGGCAGACGTATCGCTACGTGCTGCTGCCGGTCGCGTACCGGATCATCGTGCCGCCGCTTACGTCCGAGTTTCTGAACATCTTCAAGAACTCGGCGGTCGCGTCGACCATCGGTCTGCTGGATCTGTCAGCTCAAGCCCGGCAACTGGTCGACTACACGTCGCAGACGTATGAGTCGTTCATCGCGGTCACGCTGGCGTATGTGCTGATCAATCTGATCGTGATGCAACTGATGCGCTGGGTCGAACACAAGACCCGGTTGCCCGGCTATATCGGAGGTAAGTGATGCATCATTTCGACTGGAGCGGTATTCCGGGCGCACTGCCTACGCTGTGGACCGGCGCTATCGTCACCATCAAGATCACGCTGATTGCGATCGTGATCGGCATCGTCTGGGGCACCCTTCTCGCGATCATGCGACTCTCGCCGATCAAGCCGTTCGAATGGTTCGCGAAGGCTTACGTCACGGTTTTCCGTTCGATCCCGCTGGTGATGGTGCTGTTGTGGTTCTTCCTGATCGTGCCGCAGGTGCTGCAGAACGTGCTGGGCTTGTCGCCGGATATCGACATCCGGCTGGCTTCGGCAATGGTCGCTTTCTCGCTGTTCGAGGCTGCGTACTATTCGGAGATCATCCGCGCCGGCATTCAGGCGGTGCCGCGCGGGCAGGTCAATGCCGCGTTTGCGCTCGGCATGAGCTACCCGCAGGCGATGCGCCTCATCGTGCTGCCGCAGGCGTTCCGCGCGATGGTGCCGCTGCTGCTTACGCAAGGTATCGTGCTGTTTCAGGATACGTCGCTCGTCTACGTGATCAGCCTTGCCGACTTCTTCCGCACCGCCACGAATATTGGCGACCGTGACGGTACGAATGTCGAAATGGTACTGTTCGCGGGCGCGTGTTATTTCGTGATCTGCGTGATCGCGTCGAGCCTCGTCAAAGGTCTTCAGAAAAAGGTCGCAAGATGATCTCTATCAAGAATGTTTCGAAGTGGTACGGTCAGTTTCAAGTGCTGACCGACTGCACGACGGAAGTCAAAAAAGGTGAAGTGGTAGTGGTGTGCGGGCCGTCGGGCTCGGGCAAGTCCACGCTGATCAAAACCGTTAACGGCCTCGAGCCGTTCCAGAAGGGCGAGATCGTCATCAACGGCCAATCGCTGACCGACAAGAAAACCAATCTGTCGAAGCTGCGTGCGAAGGTCGGCATGGTGTTTCAGCACTTCGAACTGTTTCCGCATCTGTCGATCGTGCAGAACCTGACGCTTGCGCAGATCAAGGTGCTCGGCCGTTCGAAGGACGAGGCCACGACCAAGGGCTACAAGCTGCTTGATCGCGTTGGTCTGCGTGCGCATGCGGATAAGTTTCCGGGGCAACTGTCGGGCGGTCAGCAGCAGCGTGTGGCGATTGCGCGCGCACTGTCGATGGACCCGATCGCCATGCTGTTCGACGAGCCGACTTCCGCGCTCGATCCGGAAATGATCAACGAAGTGCTCGACGTGATGGTCGAACTCGCGCAGGAAGGCATGACGATGATGTGCGTCACGCACGAAATGGGCTTTGCCAAGAAGGTCGCGCACCGCGTGATTTTCATGGACAAGGGCTTGATCGTGGAAGACGACAAGAAGGAAGACTTCTTCGCGAATCCGAAGTCGGATCGCGCGAAGGATTTTCTGGCGAAGATCCTGCACTGAGGTTGTTCTTGAGCCGCGCTGACTGGTTGGCGTGACCCATGCAAAAAAGCCGCTTCTTTGAACTGCACCCAAAAGGCTGGACAGTTCAAAGAAGCGGCTTTTTTATTTCTGACGTTCTGACGTTCTGACGTTCTGACGTTGGGGCCTTTGCGACGGCGGCCGCCGTTCAGGCGTTCTTCAGTTGGCGAATGCTGGTAGGTGCGGGTTCCAGCCATTCGGGCGTTAGCGAACGCACGCGCAGATCAGGATTCGAAAGCGGCGGCGTCGTCCGCGGCTTCGAGATCGACCTCGGCAGTGGCCACCGCCTCAATCGAAGCCGCAATCGTAGTTGCCGAAGCCGAGGCGTCCAACGCCGGATTGCGCAGCTTCTCCAGCACCGAAGCCGGCACGGGCACGTTGACTCGGTCGATCACTTCACCGTGCTGGAACATCATCAGATCGCCCGGTTCGAAAGCGGTCCACACTTCGTTATCAGTGAGCGGTTTGGTCGCGATCACGGCGACGCGGTCTTCCGGCGTCGTGTACTTGGCGAAATCGATCGACACGTCCGCATCGACCAGATGCGCGGTCGAGAACGGCCAGCGCCGTACGATGTAGTGCAGATGCGTCGAGCAGTGCGCGAACAGCGCCTGGCCGTTCGACATCAGAAAATTGAATACGCCGAACTGCGTGATCTCGCGCGTGAGGGTCTCGAGTGCGGCGAACAGTTCGCCGAGCGGCGGCTGCGTGCCCGGGAAAGCTTTGCGCAAACCTTGCAGCAACGCGCAGAACGCGAGTTCGCTGTCGGTCGTGCCGACCGGTTGATAGACGCCGTTAAGCGCCGGCGAATAATCTTTCAGGTCGCCGTTGTGCGCGAAGATCCAGTGGCGCCCCCACAGTTCGCGCATGAACGGATGGCAGTTCTCGAGCAGGATGTGCCCTTGCGTCGCCTTGCGGATATGCGCGATCGTGTTCTTCGATTTGATCGGGTAGCGCTTGACCATCTCGGCGATCGGCGAGGTGGCCGACGATTGATGGTCGATGAACAGGCGGCAGGCTTTGTCTTCGAAGAAGGCGATGCCCCAGCCGTCCGCGTGGTGATCGGTGACGCCGCCGCGCGCCGCAAAGCCGGTGAACGAGAACGTGACGTCCGTCGGCGCGGCGCAGTTCATTCCGAGAAGTTGGCACATGTTGCGGGTAAGCCTGTGAACGGGGCGAGCCGTTACAATGATGATTTTCCAAGCATATCACCGAGCCAGAAGCGCCAAACAGCAAAATTGACGTGTGTTTAGGCTCTAGCGTTGCGAATTGCTGTGATTTGTACCGCTTTGAGCATGCCGATTGGCTTTTTTGCCGCCGAATCTCGTTCCCCTCTCGCCATGACCGCTTCCAACGCCTCCCTCGATTCGATCGACACCATCGACACTGTTATGATCGCCCGCCCGGACGACTGGCACCTGCACGTTCGCGACGGCGAGATGCTCGCTGCCGTATTGCCGGATACCGCGCGCCAGTTCGGTCGCGCGATCATCATGCCTAACCTGAAACCGCCGGTCACCACGACCGCAATGGCGCAGGCGTATCGCGAGCGCGTCGTCGCCGCGATCCCGGCCGGGGCGAAGTTCGAACCGCTGATGACGCTGTACCTGACCGACAACACGCCGCCCGACGAAATCCGCCGCGCGCGCGAAAGCGGCTTCGTGCATGGCGTGAAGCTGTACCCGGCGGGTGCGACGACCAACTCGGACGCGGGCGTCACCGACATCATGAAGTGCGCCAAAACGCTCGAAGTGATGCAGGAAACCGGCATGCCGTTGCTGGTGCACGGGGAAGTGACGGATTCGTCGATCGACCTGTTCGACCGCGAGAAGGTGTTTATCGACCGCGTGATGACGCCGTTGCGGCGCGAATTTCCGGCGCTGAAGGTGGTGTTCGAGCACATCACCACGAAGGATGCCGTCGACTACATCCGTGAAGCCGGCGTGGAGCCGGGGCTGCTGGGTGCGACGATCACCGCGCATCATCTGCTGTACAACCGCAACGCGATTTTCCAGGGCGGCATTCGCCCGCATTATTACTGCCTGCCGGTGTTGAAGCGCGAGACGCATCGCGTGGCGCTGGTCGAGGCGGCGACCTCGGGTAATCCGCGCTTCTTCCTCGGCACGGATAGCGCGCCGCATCCGAAGGGTCTGAAGGAACACGCGTGCGGCTGTGCGGGTTGCTACACGGCACTGCATGCGCTCGAACTCTATACGGAAGCATTCGACAAGGCCGGCGCGCTGGACAAGCTCGAAGGCTTCGCTAGCTTCTTCGGTGCGGATTTCTACGGTCTGCCGCGTAGCGAGGAGAAGGTCACGCTGCGTCGCGAAGAATGGACGTTGCCGGCTGAATTGCCGGTCGGCGACACGCCTGTTGTGCCGCTGCGTGGCGGTGAGTCGATTGGTTGGCGCCTCGTCTGAGGTTGCGTTAGATGCAGGTGCAAGAGGCGGTGCGCGTGGACTTCGGTTTCGCCGATATCGACTGGTCGAAGCCGTGGTTCGCGCAGTTCGCGGCGCGCGGCGAGCGCTGGCAGCGGGGCGCGCTAACGAGCTACGCCGCCTTGCTCGCAGAAATGAATGCCGATGCCGGCGAGATGCGGCAGGTGACAGGGCGCGGCCAGCGCCTCGCGTTCATTGCGCAGGACGAGCTGCCGCCGGGTGCGGCTTACGAGGCGCACATCGCGTCGACGGGCTGCGTGCCGACGCGCCACAACCTGCATGATTTTTTCAACGGGTCGATGTGGTTTGCGTTTCCGCGTATCAAGGCGGCGCTGAACGCGCGACAGTCTGCGGCGATCGACGTGTTAGGCGTCGGCCCGACCCGCGGCGGCGTGCGCGATGCGCTGACCTTGTTCGACGAAAACGCGTTGCTGTTCGCCTGTGCCGATCCGGCGTTGAGCGCGGCATTGCGCGGGTTCGACTGGCAGACGCTGCTGATTGCTCATCGTGATGTCTGGGGCGCGCGCTGCGAAGTGCGTTGCTTCGGTCACGCGCTGCTGGAAAAGCTGATTGCCCCGTTCAAGGCCTGCACGGGCCACGCATGGATCGTCGACGTGCCGTCCGAATATTTCGGCTGGGACGCCGCCGCGCGCGACAAATGCCTCGACGAGTCTGTCAGCACGGCACTTCTGAGCACCGAGGCATTGACGAGCCGCATGTTTGCGCCGCTGCCGGTGCTGGGGATTCCGGGCTGGTGGGCGGAGAACGAATACGCCGCGTTTTACGATGACACGTCCGTCTTTCGCGCCGGGCGGCGTTCGCGCTAATGGCCCGCAGTGCATATGCCCCGGTTCAAGCGGCTTGGGCGTTTGCCGCGCGTAGAGTCGGGGCGAAGGGGCGAAGGGGCGAAGGGGCGAAGGGGCGAAGGGTCGAAGGGTCGAAGGGTCGAAGGGTCGAAGGGTCGAAGGGTCGAAGGGTCGAAGGGTCGAAGGGGCGATCCGGTTTGAGCGGGATAGCGGCGCCATCCGGCCGTTCCAGCCGTCGAGGCCGCACGTATCCGCCGCAGTGTTAAAATGCGCCCCAGCAAAGCAGGCCAGGCAGTCGCGGCCTCTGCGGTTTCGGCCAAAGAGGGCGAGGAAAGTCCGGACTCCATAGGGCAGGGTGATGGCTAACGGCCATCCGTGGCGACACGCGGAACAGGGCAACAGAAAGCAAACCGCCGATGGCCCGGCGCAAGCCGGGATCAGGTAAGGGTGAAACGGTGCGGTAAGAGCGCACCGCGGCTGCTGCAAGGCAGACCGGCACGGTAACCTCCACCCGGAGCAATTCCAAGTAGGCAGGCTAGCATCTTCGAGATGCAGGACGGGGCCCCCGTCACGTCTGCGGGTAGGAAGCTTGAGCGCGTCAGTAATGGCGCGCCTAGAGGAATGACTGCTACGCGCGTCGCGTTTTCGGACGGGGCGCGTGCACAGAATCCGGCTTATCGGCTTGCTTTGCCACCTAACAAAAAATGCCGGCGTCCTTGCGGACGCCGGCATTTTTCTTTTGACGCGCTGGTTTGCTCAGATGCGTGGCTACCCGCACCGAAGCCGCCGCGCCGCGCTCAACCCGCGACGATATCGAACGAGTGCGTGAGTTCAGCGGTCTTCGCGATCATGATCGACGCCGAACAGTATTTGTCGTGCGACAAATTGATCGCGCGTTCCACCGTAGCCGGGTTCAGATTTTTGCCCGTAACGGTGAAGTGGAAGTGGATCTTGGTGAACACTTTCGGATCTTCGCTGGCGCGTTCGGCCTTTAGCGTCACCGAGCAGCCGGCGATTTCCTGGCGGCTTTTCTTCAGGATCATCACGACGTCGTACGCCGTGCAGCCGCCCGTGCCGAGCAGAACCATTTCCATCGGACGCGGCGCGAGATTGCGGCCGCCGCCTTCCGGCGCGCCGTCCATCGTGACCAGATGACCGCTGCCCGTCTCGGCCGCAAACGCCATCCCGTCTTGCCCCATCCAGCTAACTTTGCATTCCATGCTGTGCTCCACCGCGCTGCGCTTATATCGAAAACGCATTGTAGCCCGGTGTTTGCGCGTCCGCCCGAAGGGACTTTCGCCGGAACTTATGCCCAATGACCACTTGCGTGTTGCGGTGCGGCATGTTCCGCCGATTCGGGTAAGTCCTGACCGGTTTAGGGGTTTTACTCTAGCTGATGTCTGCTTATATATTGGCTTAAAACGGCATGGGTGGTTGATTTTAAAGAGAATTAGCTATTTTGCGGTCTGCAAGACGATATACCACATTGTGGGATTGAATTTCGCAATGCAAATGTTCTTGCGTCGCACAAGACCGCCTCCTATAATCGAGCCCATCGGTTGCAACAGTTCTGCAACCTCCGCTGTCTCCTCCGCCTCCTCCTTTGGTGGATTAAACCCGAACCGCTCGTTCGGGTTTTTTTTCGTCCGCGCTTGGGTCCCGAGCCGATGCCGTTCGGCGTGTCACGAGGAGCGTCAAAGGGCGCTATCCGGCCGTCGCCGCACGCAACTTGTCGCCCGAAACCCTGCAAGCTTTGACTCGGCGTGACAAATTCCTTTATAATTCAGAGCTTTTCCGCATCCGCGCCCGCGGAGGAAGAACCAGGGAGAGCCTGCACGCGCCTCGATGCGCACACTACAAGCAGGAAAAAACACATTGGGCGCAGCAATTTTTTTGGATCGATCATGAAGACGTTTTCCGCAAAAGCCCATGAGGTTACGCGTGAATGGTACGTGATTGACGCGACGGATAAGGTTCTCGGGCGTGTCGCCAGCGAAGTGGCACACCGTCTTCGCGGCAAGCACAAGCCTGAATTCACTCCGCACGTCGACACCGGTGATTTCATCATCGTTATCAACGCCGGCAAGTTGCGCGTCACGGGCAACAAGGCTACTGACAAGAAGTACTACCGTCACTCGGGTTACCCGGGCGGTATCTATGAAACGACGTTCGGCAAGATGCAAGAACGCTTCCCGGGCCGCGCGCTCGAGAAAGCGGTCAAGGGCATGCTGCCGAAGGGCCCGCTCGGCTACGCGATGATCAAGAAGCTGAAGGTCTACGCTGAAGCAACGCATCCGCATTCGGCACAACAGCCGAAAGCGCTCGAGATCTAAGGGGAGCCCACATGATCGGTAACTGGAATTACGGCACGGGCCGCCGCAAGAGCGCCGTCGCACGCGTCTTCATCAAGGCAGGCAAGGGCGATATCGTTGTGAACGGCAAGCCTATCGCCGATTACTTCTCGCGCGAAACGTCGCTGATGATCGTGCGTCAGCCGCTGGAACTCACGAACCACGGCGTTACGTTCGACATCAAAGTCAACGTGACGGGTGGCGGTGAAACGGGTCAAGCCGGTGCGGTTCGCCACGGCATCACCCGCGCACTGATGGACTACGACGCAACGCTGAAGCCGGAACTGTCGAAGGCTGGCTTCGTGACGCGTGACGCTCGTGAAGTCGAACGTAAGAAGGTCGGCTTCCACAAGGCACGTCGCAGGAAGCAATTCTCGAAGCGTTAATCGCTTCGTGTGCAATCCGGCTTTCGGGCTGGAATGCTGCAAAAGCCGCCAACGCTTTCGCGAAGGCGGCTTTTTTTATGGTTTTTCCGCGCTGGGTTGGCGACGACGGTTTTCTCGCAGGGGCGGTGGTTCTGTCCGCTCAGGCAGGCTGATGGCGGCCGGCGTCGATCGATAGAATTTCCTGGAAGAACCCATTGATTTTGTGGGCTTCAGCACGATATTGAGATCAGCCCTACAATAGCGGTTAGAAGCTTTTTGGAGAGTTCGAATGAACGCAGTCACCGATACACCCGTGACCGAGATGCCCGCCCCCTTCGTTTTTACCGACGCAGCGGCTGACAAGGTCAAGCAACTGATCGAAGAAGAAGGCAATGCGGACCTGAAACTGCGCGTTTTCGTGCAGGGCGGCGGCTGCTCGGGCTTTCAGTACGGTTTTACGTTCGACGAAGCCGTCAACGAAGACGACACCGTCATGAACAAGAGCGGCGTCCAGCTGCTGATCGATTCGATGAGCTACCAGTATCTGGTCGGCGCTGAGATCGACTATAAGGACGACATCAACGGCGCGCAGTTTGTTATCAAGAACCCGAACGCTACGACCACCTGTGGTTGCGGCTCGTCGTTCTCGGTTTGATGGCCGGCCGGTTAGGCGACAGGTTGTAAAGGAAACGGGGCTTCGGCCCCGTTTCTTATTGCCTGAGCCAAACATCGGACTCTTCGCTTAGCGCGGGTAGATCGCCCCGAGCACGCGCTCGGCTGAGGCGCCAGTGACTGCCGGCAAATTGCCCGGCAAGCGCGCCACGCAGCGCATGGCAAGCCAGGCGAACGCCAGCGGCTCGACCTGGCTCGGCGGGACGCCGAGCGCGTCGGTTGTCATCACGGGCACGCCGCTTACGCCGCTGTCCTCCAGCGCCTGTCGCAGGGCTTTGAGAATCTCCGGATTGCGCGCCCCGCCGCCGCACACATAGACCGCCCTGGCGTCCGATGCATGTCGTTCGATTTCGCGGGCAACCGTTACCGCGGTCAGCGCGACCAGTGTGGCTTGTACGTCGGCGGGGGCGAGGGCGGCGAACGGTTGGAGCTTTGCATCCAGCCATTGCGCGTTGAATAAGTCACGGCCGGTGCTTTTCGGCGGTTGTTGCGAGAAGAAGGGTTCGTCGAGCAATGCACAAAGGAGCGTGCGGTCGACCTGGCCGCTCGCGGCGAAGTGACCGTTTTCGTCGAAAGGCTTGCCGAGATGGCGCTGCGCCCACTCGTCGAGCAGTACGTTCGCCGGCCCGCAGTCGAAGCCGCGCACGCCGCCGGTCGCGTTCAGGATCGTGATATTGCTGATGCCGCCCAGATTGCAGACCACCCGCGTTTCGTCTTTCGCGCCGAACACGGTGGCGTGAAACGCCGGCACGAGTGGCGCGCCCTGGCCGCCGGCCGCGACGTCGCGGCAGCGGAAGTCAGCGACCACGTCGATGTGCATCATTTCCGCGAGCAGCGCGGGGTTGTTGATCTGGCGCGTGTAACCTTTTTCCGGCCGATGCCGCACCGTCTGGCCGTGGACGCCGATTGCACGGACTTCCGAGGCTGGCACGCGGCTGCCTTGCAGCAATTCGTGGCAGCACACGGTGTAGCGCGTGGCGAGCGCATTAGCGGCCAGCGCTTCGCGTTCGATTTCGTTGTCCCCCGGCTGTTGAAGTGCGAACAGGGCCTCGCGCAAGCCCGCCGCGAACCCGACAAACGCCTCGGCCAGCACCACCGGCGGCTTGCCTTGGGCAAATTTGACGGCCACACCGTCCACACCGTCCATGCTCGTGCCGGACATCAATCCAAAGTAGACGCCGTCTGCGGGGTTTTGCGCCACGTTGCTGCTCCTCTCGATGATTCGTTGCGATCTCTTTTAGCAGATTATCGGTGCAAGCGCGGCCGAATATAAAGCGTCACGACGCCAATGGCGCGCCCCGACAAGCCGAAATCGTACGCCGGCGGCGCGCTTATGGCTGAGTCAGTGGGCGCGCCGGCGCGCATCTATGGGACAATCTCTCTTTTTCGCGACTTCACGTTTCCAGCATGACAACCGAGTCCACTAAGCCCAGCCCCGCCTTCCCGATCACCGACGAAGTCCGTCACGCACTCGCCGTCACCAAGCGCGGCGTCGACGAACTGCTGATCGAAGACGAATTCGCGCAAAAGCTCGCGAAGAGCGCGGCTACGGCCAAGCCGCTGCGTATCAAGCTCGGCCTCGATCCGACCGCGCCTGACATCCACATCGGGCACACGGTCGTGCTGAACAAGATGCGCCAGTTGCAGGACCTCGGTCACACGGTGATTTTCCTGATCGGTGACTTCACGTCGCTGATTGGCGATCCGTCGGGCCGCAATGCCACGCGCCCGCCGCTCACGCGCGAGCAGATCGAATCGAATGCGAAAACGTATTTCGAGCAAGCCGCACTCGTGCTCGACCGCGACAAGACCGAAATCCGCTACAACAGCGAATGGTCGATGCCGCTCGGCGCCGACGGCATGATCAAGCTCGCATCGCGCTACACGGTGGCGCGGATTCTCGAGCGCGAAGATTTCACCAAGCGTTTCCAGGGCGGCGTGCCGATCTCGATCCACGAATTCCTCTACCCGCTGATGCAAGGCTACGACTCGGTCGCGCTGAATGCCGACCTCGAGCTCGGCGGCACGGACCAGAAGTTCAACCTGCTGGTGGGCCGTGAACTGCAGAAGCAGTACGGTCAGGATCAGCAGTGCATCTTGACCATGCCGTTGCTCGAAGGCCTGGACGGCGTCGAGAAGATGTCGAAGTCGAAGAACAACTACATCGGTATCAGCGAAAAGCCGACGGACATGTTTGGCAAGCTGATGAGCATCTCCGACGTGCTGATGTGGCGTTACTTCGAACTGCTGTCGTTCCGTCCGATGGATGAGATTGCCGGCTTCAAAAAAGAGATTGAAGCGGGCCGCAATCCGCGCGATTTCAAGGTGATGCTCGGTCAGGAAATCGTCGCGCGCTTCCACTCGCAAGCCGATGCCGAGCGCGCGCTCGAAGACTTCAATCATCGCGCGAAGGGCGGCGTGCCGGACGATATTCCGTCGGTCACGCTCGCGGGCGCACCGCTCGCTATTGGCCAATTGCTCAAGCAGGCCAACCTCGTGCCGTCGACCAGCGAGGCGCTGCGCAACATCGAACAAGGCGGCGTGAAGATCGACGGTACGACGGTATCGGACAAGGGCCTGAAGGTCGAAGCAGGCGAGTACGTCGTGCAGGTCGGCAAGCGCCGTTTTGCGCGCGTCACGCTGACGGCTTGACGGCTCAGCGGACTCAACCTCAGCGGACTCAACGATAACGCGATGGTGATTCGAGCGTTGTTGCATTCGGAGTCGAGCCGATGATCGCGCTGATCCAGCGCGTGCGGCGCGCGGAAGTGCGCGTGGACGACCGCGTGACCGGCGCGATCGAGGCGGGCCTGCTGGCGCTCGTATGCGCCGAACGTGGCGACACAGAGGCCGCAGCTGACCGGCTGCTCGCCAAGGTGCTCGGCTACCGCGTCTTCAGCGATGCCGCCGGCAAGATGAATCTCTCCGTGCAGAATCTCGACGGCGCCGGGCGCGCGGGCGGCTTGCTGCTCGTTTCGCAGTTCACGTTGGCCGCTGACACCAACAGCGGCCTGCGTCCCAGTTTCACGCCCGCCGCACCGCCCGACGAGGGCAAGCGGCTATTCGATTACTTCGTCTCGGCAGCCCGCGCAAAGCACCCGATCGTCGAGACGGGCGAGTTCGGCGCCGACATGCAGGTGTCGCTCGTCAATGACGGGCCGGTCACGTTCTGGCTGCAGACAAACGCTTGAGTCTCAACTGCCGCCGCATGGGGTATGCGGTGGCACGCCGCTACGCCACCGGCCGCTTTTTGCGACAATAGCGGCTCGGCATAACCGGCTACTGGCGCCCACGTTCATCCCATGACCACGCAGATTCTGCTCATCCGCCACGGCGAGACCGACTGGAACCGCATCAAGCGCATTCAAGGTCACATTGACATTCCGCTCGCGACGACCGGCCTTGCGCAGGCAAAGCGCCTTGCACGCCGCATCGCGAATGAGGTGCAAGAGGGCGCGCGGCTCGATGCGATCTATTCGAGCGATCTGCAACGCGCGCAACAGACCGCGCAGCCGATCGCCGACGCGCTCGGCCTGCCGTTGCAACTGCGTGAAGGTTTGCGCGAGCGCTCATACGGCGCGTTTCAGGGGCATGACAGCGACGAGATCGCCGTCCGTTTCCCCGACGAATACGCGCACTGGCAAACCCGTGATCCAGGCTTCGCGCCGCCTGAAGGCGAATCGCAGCGCACGCTCTATCACCGCGTGCTGCACGCGATCGAGCCTCTGGTGGCCGCGCATCCGGGCGGGCGGATCGCCGTCGTCGCGCATGGCGGCGTGCTAGATTGCGTGCGTCGTTTTGCGTGCGGTCTATCACTCGATGCGCCGCGTGATTACGCGTTGCTGAACACGAGCGTCAACGTGGTGGATTACGCCGACGACGGTCACAAGGCGACGATCGTGTCGTGGGCGGACGTGTCGCATCTCGAAGCGCCGAGTGCGGACGATAGCTTCAAAAGGACGCCGGAACCGGGGCGTTGATCGGAGCGGTTCCATTTGCATGGAGCCGGTTTGCACGGCTTGCCTCGCTCGCGACACTCAGGGGGCCGCTACTCGCCGAAGCTCTTTCGCAGAAAGCTATCTCGCAGAAATCTATCCTGCGGCGAGCTATCTCGCAGTGGTTATTTCGCGCGGCTTACCTGGATTCGCGCGCAGCAGCAACGCGGTGGCGTGCCCGCTTCGATACGCCGTTTGCCAGCGCCCAGCGGATCACCGGCGCGACCAACCGCACACCGGGTCGGGTGAGCGCGCGACGAAGACCAGCGAATCGCTCGAACCCAAGCATCGCCTGCGCCCAATCGGGCAGCAGATCAACGCCGGCGTTCAACATCAATGCTCCCGCGGGCCCCATCGCGGCGGTCGGTGCGGGCGCATTCATCAGAATCTTCACGACTTCTCGAGTACGCTCGCTGGCCACCAACTCGGGTTGCATGGCGAGCAGGTAAGCGTCGATCCCGGCACGTGAGCGCGGAATATTCGACGCGCCGAGCTTCTCGGCGATGCGCGCGGTTTCCTCGAAGTACCGATCCTGCGCGGCAACGGGCAGCAACGGATTCACGTACCGTAAGTGCGCAGTCATGAAACTCGACACCTCGGCCACGTGCACCCAAGTCAGCAGGGCAGGATCGCTTGCGCGATACGGCTGGCCATCAGGCCCAATGCCAGTGACGCCGAGGTGAATGCGCTTCACGCGCTCGATCAGCGCTAAAGCATCGTGCCGGTTGCCATACGTCGTGCCGGAGATGAAAGTCGCGGTTCGGCGCAGCCGCCCCAGAATATCGGTGCGAAACGTCGAATGGTCCCATACGCCGGCGAGTGCCAGCGGATGCAGTGCCTGGAGCAGCAGTGCGCTGATGCCACCCGTCATCATCGACGTAAAGTCGGCGTGGACTTTCCAGCACACGGAGTCGGGCCCGAAGAGGCCGGGGTCTCCGGGGGGCGATGAGTAATCGAGTGTGGGGCCGCTCCCGGTTGTCAGATGCGTGACACCGGCAGCCAGTTTCGAGCGGATTCCGCTCGTGAGCAATTGTGCGAGACCCGCGCGTGAGCTGGGTTGCCTGGCTTGATCGGACATTGCTAGATCGGCCTCACGCGATGCGGATGGGCTGCCGGTTCAAGGCGCGGCCGAATCCCACAGGCCGGGGATGGGGCTCGAAGCGTCCGGCGCGGCGAGACCGAAGTGCCGGTACGTGAGCAGCGTGGCGACGCGGCCGCGCGGCGTGCGTTGCAGGAATCCTTGCTGGATCAGATACGGTTCGAGCACGTCTTCGATCGTGTCGCGTTCTTCGCCGATTGCCGCCGCCAGGTTGTCGACACCGACCGGGCCGCCGTCGAACTTGTGCAGGATCGCTTCGAGCAGCTTGCGGTCCATCAGGTCGAAGCCGACTGCGTCGACGTCGAGCATTCTGAGCGCGGCGTCGGCCACCTGTGCGGTGATGTTGCCGTCTGCTTTCACCTCGGCGAAATCGCGCACGCGGCGCAACAGCCGGTTCGCGATCCGCGGCGTGCCGCGGGCCCGCTTGGCGATTTCGAACGCGCCATCTGGATGGATCTGCGCATGCAGCAGCGATGCCGAGCGCGTGACGATGCGCGCGAGTTCTTCGGCGTTATAAAACTCGAGCCGCGCCACGATCCCGAAGCGATCGCGCAGCGGATTGGTCAGCATGCCCGCGCGGGTGGTTGCGCCGACTAGCGTAAACGGTTGCAGATCCAGCTTCACGCTGCGCGCGGCCGGTCCTTCGCCGATCATGATGTCGATCTGATAGTCCTCTAACGCCGGATACAGAATTTCCTCGACGACCGGCGAGAGCCGGTGGATTTCGTCGATGAACAGGACGTCGTTGGCTTCGAGGTTGGTGAGCAGCGCAGCGAGGTCGCCGGCGCGTTCGAGCACCGGACCGGAAGTTTGCCGCAGATTGACACCCATTTCCCGCGCGATGATGTGCGCGAGCGTGGTCTTGCCAAGACCCGGCGGTCCGAACAGCAGCACGTGGTCGAGCGATTCCGACCGGCGCTTGGCCGCCTCGATGAAGATTTCCAGCTGACCGCGCACTTTTTCCTGGCCGACATATTCTTCGAGCTGGCGCGGGCGCAACGCGCGCTCGAACGCTTCTTCGTTCGGCGAGACGGGCGTGGCCGCGATGATGCGCTCGGCGGCGAGTTTGTCGGTTTCGATCATGCGGTCATTGTACCGCGCGCGAGTTCGAGCTTTAGCCCTTGGATAGCGCCTTCAACGCGAGCTTGATGCCTTCGGAAACGCCGGTGCCGGCCGGCACGTTCTTGATGGCCGCCAACGCTTCTTTTTCGGAGTAACCCAATGCGATCAGCGCGTTCAGGATATCGGAGGCGTGGTCGGATGCCGACGCCGCGCCCGCCATCGCACCGAGGTCGGCGCCGATCTTGCCCTTCAGTTCGAGGAGCAGCCGCTCCGCGGTTTTCTTGCCGATGCCAGGCACGCGAGTCAGGCGCGCTGCGTCCTGCATCGTGACGGTCTGCGCCAGTTCATGCACGCTCATGCCGGAGAGCACGGCGAGCGCCATGCGCGCGCCGATGCCGGTGATCTTCAGCAGCTCGCGGAAAGTCGAGCGTTCCTCGGCGGTGCCGAAACCATAGAGCAGATGCGCGTCTTCGCGCACGATCATTTGCGTGAGCAGCACGACGCGTTCGCCGTTCGAAGGCAGGTTGTAGAACGTGCTCATCGGCACATCGACTTCGTAGCCGACGCCGTTGCAGTCGACGAGCAGATGCGGCGGGTTTTTTTCCAGCAGAACGCCGGCAATGCGACCGATCATGGCGGATTCAATCTTTAGAGAAAGGGCGAGTGTAGCGCACCGAATCTCTACCCCACCAACCTTCCGCGCCGCACCCGCAACCCCTTCTTCGCCAACGAAGGCGCAATGCCGCCCAGCGTACTAAGCGTCGTGCCGCCGTGCGCGTGGCAAATCGCCATGCCGAGGGCGTCGGCGGCGTCGGTGCCGGGCACGCCGGAGAGGTTGAGCAGCCGCACCACCATCTGCTGCATCTGCTCCTTCGTCGCGCGGCCGTAACCGACCACGGCCTGCTTCAACTGCAAGGCCGTGTATTCGGCGACCGGCACCCCCCCCGCCACCAGTCCACAGATCGCCGCGCCACGTGCCTGACCAAGCAGCAGGGTGGATTGCGGATTGACGTTGACGAACACCTTTTCGATCGCTGACTGATCCGGCGAATGTTGACGGATCAGCGTCGAAATGCCTTCGAAAATGGTGCCGAGACGCGACGGCAGATCGGCGTCGGCGGTTTTGATCACGCCGCTTGCGACGTAGCTAAGCGTGTGTCCGGTTTGATCGATTACGCCAAAGCCGGTCACGCGCAGGCCGGGGTCGATGCCGAGAATTCTCATGAGGTGCCGCATGCGCGGTGAAAATCAGGTGCTTGCGATACTACAACGAACGCGCCGTGTGGCGGTCGGTGTGCAGCGACGCCGGCGGAATAAAAACTGCTGTCGCATGCGTTGGCGTTGAAAGGCGGCGCACACACACGCAAAAGAGAACGGCCCGGCGGAAATGTCCACCGAGCCGTTTCGCTCAAGCTACGTTAGCGATTACCGCGCCACAAAGTATCAGGCGGTCTCCGCGAAGCCGAAATCAATGCCGGAAGTGACGCACGCCGGTCACCACCATCGCGATGTTGTGCTCGTCAGCCGCAGCGATCACTTCGTCGTCGCGCATCGAGCCGCCCGGTTGAATCACGCAGGTCGCGCCTGCTGCAACCACTACATCCAAACCGTCACGGAACGGGAAGAACGCATCCGACGCCACAGCCGAACCCGCCAGCGTCAAACCGGCGTTCTGCGCCTTGATGCTCGCAATACGCGCCGAATCCACGCGGCTCATCTGGCCCGCGCCGACGCCGAGCGTCATGCCGTTGCCGCAGAACACGATCGCGTTCGACTTCACGTACTTCGCGACGCGCCATGCGAACAGCAGGTCGTCCATTTCCTTCGGTGTCGGGTGACGCTTCGTGACCACGCGCAACTCATGCGGCTGCACGTTTTTCGAATCGAGCGATTGCACCAGCAGGCCGCCGCCGACGCGCTTCAGATCGAACGCGTTATGGCCTTCGCCGAAAGCGATTTCCAGTAGACGCACGTTCTGCTTGGCCGCGAACACCTGGCGAGCCGCCGCGCTGAACGACGGTGCGATCAGCACTTCGACAAACTGCTTGGCCACCGCTTGCGCCGCCGTTTCGTCGACTTCACGGTTGAACGCGATGATGCCGCCGAACGCCGAGGTCGGGTCGGTCTGGAACGCCTTCGCATACGCTTCGTTGGCGTCCGCGCCCACTGCCACGCCACACGGATTCGCGTGCTTGACGATCACGCAAGCCGGCACGTCGAACGTTTTTACGCATTCCCACGCCGCATCGGAATCGGCGATGTTGTTGTACGACAGTTCCTTGCCCTGCAACTGGTTGTAGTTCGCCAGTGCGCCCGCCGGCACGGAGAGGTCGCGGTAAAACGCGGCGCTCTGATGCGGGTTTTCGCCGTAGCGCAGGTCCTGCACCTTGTCGAAGGCCAGGTTGAAGGTAGCCGGGTAAGTGTTGCGCGACGAGTGTTGCAATTCGTCGGTCAGGCTCGTCAGGTAGTTCGTGATCGCACCGTCGTACTGCGCGGTGTGCGCGAACACCTTGGTGGCCAGACGGAAGTTCGTCTTGTACGAAACTGCGTTGCTATTTGCACGCATTTCGTCGAGCACGACTGCGTAATCCGTCGGATCAACCACCACCGTCACGTCGCGATGATTCTTCGCGGCTGAGCGCAGCATGGTCGGGCCGCCGATGTCGATATTCTCGATCGCGTCTTCCAGCGAGCACTCTTCTTTCGACACGGTCTGCACGAACGGATACAGATTCACGACCAGCAGGTCGATCGTCGGAATGTCGTGCTTTTCAAGCGCTGCCATGTGTTCCGGCAGGTCGCGGCGCGCCAGAATGCCGCCATGCACCTTCGGATGCAGCGTTTTCACGCGTCCGTCCAGCATTTCCGGGAAGCCCGTGTAGTCAGCGACTTCGGTGACGGAGAGGCCCGCGTCCGCGAGCAGTTTCGCGGTGCCGCCGGTCGACAGGATCTTGACGCCGAGGTCCGACAGCGACTTGGCGAAGTCGACAATGCCGGACTTGTCGGAAACGGAGATGAGCGCTTGCTTGATCATGATGAAGACGAAAAGCCGAAGGGAAACGTGGCAGGGCGCGAAAGAAACTAAAACGAGCTACAGGAGACCGTGCTGTTGCAGTTTCTTGCGCAGCGTATTGCGGTTGATGCCGAGATACTCGGCGGCCAGCGACTGGTTGCCGCCGGCCTGCTCGAGCACCACTTCGAGCAAGGGTTTTTCCACGCATGAAATGACCATGTCGTAGACGTCATGCGGATTGGAGCCGTCGAGATCCTGGAAATATATCCCCAGGCTGTCGCGGACAGATTGTTCGATATTGTTCTTGCTCATGCTGCTAGTCGGTCGGTATGGTCCGGCTCGCCGTCGTTCTTGCTGAGCGTCTCGTCGACGTAGACGAGGCGGTCGGAGATCGCCTTTTGGGCGTTGAAGAATTCGTTGACGGCGAGGAGTTGTTCGCGCGTGGTGTCCAGCGTATTCATGCGGTGCCGGAACACGTTGGCGCCAGAAAGGCCGCGAGTGTACCAGCCGATATGCTTACGCGCTGTGCGCACACCCGTAAATTCGCCGTAGAACGCGTAGTGATCTTCGAGATGCTCGTTCATGACCTGCTGGATTTCGTCGATGCGCGGCGGCGGCAGCAACTCACCCGTTTGCAGGAAATGCTCGATCTCGCGGAACAGCCACGGACGCCCCTGCGCGGCGCGGCCGATCATGATGGCGTCGGCGCCGGTGGCGGCGAGCACCTCGCGGGCTTTTTGCGGCGACGTAATGTCGCCGTTGGCGACCACCGGAATGCGCACCGCCGCTTTGACGGCAGCGATGGTCTCGTATTCGGCGTCGCCGTGATACAGGTCGGCGCGGGTGCGGCCGTGCACGGTCAGCATGGAAATGCCGGCGGCCTCGGCCAGACGCGCGACCGTCAAAGCATTTTTGTTCGCGCGATCCCAGCCGGTGCGGATCTTCAGCGTGACGGGCACGGCATCAGGGCCGACGCCCACCGCGCCCACCACCGCCTCGACGATGCGCTGCACCAGCGGTTCGTTCTGCAGCAAGGCCGAACCCGCGGCCACGTTGCACACCTTCTTGGCCGGGCAGCCCATGTTGATGTCAATGATCTGTGCGCCATTCGCCACGTTGTAGCGGGCGGCTTCGGCCATCATGGCCGGATCGGCGCCGGCGATCTGCACGGCGATCGGCTCGACCTCGCCCGTGTGGTTGGCACGGCGCATGGTCTTTTCGCTTTTCCACAACTGCGCATTCGAGGCGACCATTTCCGACACCGCATAGCCCGCGCCCAGCCGTTTGCACAATTGCCGGAACGGCCGGTCGGTCACGCCGGCCATGGGGGCGACGAACAAGTTGTTACGCAGATTGTGGGAGCCGAGAGTAGGCATGACTTGGACGCGCCTGCGACCGATTGTTTCAGTGTCTTTTCAGATTCTGTCAATCGGAGCGTTCGCGAAATGCGAGGGAAAACCGCTATTTTAGCGTTAACAGATAGCCGACACCTGACTTGCGTCTGCCGTAACTCATTAAATCTTCTATGAAAGTGCCCGATTCATAGAACCGGCACCGCTTGCGCGGCGCCGCTTATGTGCCCACCTACGGCGCCTAAAAAGCCTGCAGCGGCCGTGCGGCCGCGAGCGGGTGGCGCGCTCAACGGCGTTGACCGAACATCATTTGCCGCGCCAGCGCGGTTTTCACCGGCGGCACGAATTCGAGCGCGGTGAGAGCGAGGCCGCGCAGGGCGGCGAGCGGCGCGAAGTCGACGGTGAACAGGCGTGCGAGCGTATCGGTCGCGCCGATCGTCAGGCGCCGGTCGAGCGCGCGGCGTTGCGCGAACGTTGCCAAGGCCAGTGGGGTGGGGCCTTCCGCCGACAAGGCATCGACGAGCGCATGCGCGTCACGTAGGCCGAGATTGAGGCCTTGACCCGCCACCGGATGCAGCGTCTGCGCCGCATTACCGATTGCGACGACATGGCCCTTCACCAGCGTATCGACCGCGTTCAGCCCCAACGGGAACGACGCGCGCCCCTTGATTTGCGTGAAGCGGCCCATGCGGCTGCCGAATGCGGCGCCGAGTTCGCGCAGGAATTCGTCGTCCGTGAGCTGGGCGCGCCGCGCGGCTTCTTCGGGTGCGCAGCACCAGACCAGTGCGTAATTCGCGCCGCGCACGCCGCCCATCGGCAGCAGCGCGATCGGTCCTTGCGACGTGAAGCGTTCCCACGCTACATGCGGTTGCGGCGCCGACACGCTGACCGTGCCGACCAGCGCGGTCTGCCCGTAATCGCGTGTGCCGCCGGCGCTGCTAGCCGCGCTCCTGGCGGTTTTCTGGTCGCCGAACAGGCCGCCTTCGGCATTGACCAGAATCCGCGTGCGCAGGTGGCGTGTGACACCCGCGGTTTCGATCGGCAGCGTGACGCCGTCGAGTTCCTGAGTCGGCGCCGCGGCGGAGGTGGAGCGGAACCAGTGCACGGAAGTCGCGTGAACCGCCTCGGCGAGACCGTGCACGATTGCGCCATAACGCAGCACGTAGCCGAGCGCCGGCAAGCCGTGCTCGCCGTGGTCGATCAGCGTGCGGCCGAAATGGCCGCGCTGCGACACGTGGATGCGCTGGATCGCGGTGGCGTCGGCGGGCCAGCGCAGCGGTTCGAGAATCATCCGGCTACCGTGCGACACGGCGATCGCGCGCGGATCGGCAATCGAATCTTCCGGCTCGCGCGCGTCGATCAGTGCGATCTTCAGCGCCTGCGTCGCGCTGCGGCGTGCCAGCCAGCCGGCAAGCGCCAGCCCGACCGGCCCGGCGCCGACGATCGTCACGTCGAAATCGAAGGGGCGGTCGGACACGGCGGGTTTCAGAATCACCGTCGACTGGGGGACGTCGTTCATGGCGGGTTGTTTCCTTGGGTTACTGCCTGGCTTACCGTTTTGTTTGCTGGGCCGCGCGGGCCTCTTGCATCAGCGCCTCGATCTCGTCGGCGGCCACCGGGACGTCGCGCGTGATCAGTTCGCAGCCGGCCGGCGTGACGATCGCGTCGTCTTCGATGCGGATACCGATGTTCCAGTAGCGCTCGGGCACGCCTTCGGCCGGACGGATATACAGACCGGGCTCGATGGTCAGCGTCATTCCCGCCTGCAGCGTGCGCCACGGCAGCGCGCCCGCTTCGTCACGCGGCGCGCCGCGTTCGCGGTAGTCGCCGACATCGTGCACGTCCATGCCGATCCAGTGGCCGGTACGGTGCATGTAGAACGGCGCGTAGGCGCGCTCGGCGATCACCGCGTCGACCGAGGCGAACTTCGTGCGGTCGATGATGCCGGTGTCGAGCAGACCTTGCGACAGCACACGCAGGGCGGCCTCGTGCGGATCGTCGAAGGTGGCGCCGACGCGGGTGGCGTCGACGGCCGCCTTCTGCGCGGCCAGCACGAGGTCGTACAACTCGCGCTGCGCCGCCGTGAAGCGGCCGCTCGCCGGGAAGGTGCGGGTGATGTCGGAAGCGTAGCCGTCGAGTTCGCAGGCGGCGTCGATCAGGATCAGGTCGCCGTCCTGGGCAATCGCGTTGCCGGCTGGGTAGTGCAGCACGCAGGCGTTGGCGCCCGCCGCGACGATCGACGTGTAAGCCGGCGCCTGAGCGCCGAATTTGCGGAATGTGTAAAGCAACTCGGCTTCGAGTTCGTATTCGCGCACGCCGGGGTGGCAGGCGGCCATCGCGCGGCGATGCGCTTGCGCCGAAATCTGTCCGGCGCGGCGCATGATGGCGAGTTCGTGGGGATCCTTGATGAGCCGCATCTCGTCGAGCAACGGAATCAGATCACGCGCGACGGTGGGGGCGGCGACGCCGCTGCGGCCTTGCGCACGCACGGCGTCGAGCCAGCCGCGCACCTGTTCGTCCAGTTCCGCCGACGTGCCGAGCGCGTAATGCAGCGCCGGCTTGTCAGCGAGAATGTGCGGCAGTTGCGTATCGACTTCGCCCACGGCGAAGGCGGCGTCGAAGCCGAACGCCTCGCGCGCGCCGTCCGGCCCGAAACGGAAACCGTCCCACGTCTCGCGCTCGACATTCTTCTCGCGGCAGAACAGGATCGAAGCCGGCTCGCCAGGCGCGGCGCTTGAATCGAGCACGAGGCACGCCTCGGGTTCGGTAAAGCCCGTCAGATAGTAGAAGTAGCTATCGTGCCGGTAGGGGTAGTCGGCGTCCCGGTTGCGCAGCTTTTCCGGCGCGGTGGGGACGATGGCGACGCCCGCGCCCGCTGCGCGCAGTGCGGCGAGTACGCGCTCGCGACGCGTGCGGTAGACGTCGATGGCGATGGTGGGTTCGGTCGGCTGGTTCATTTTGCGATTGTAGCGCCCAATGCGGAGACTTATTTTGCGCGGATACTGGCGGGGAGGGGGCGCCCCAGCCGCGTTAGCCATTTGGCCGGGTAGACGGCGCGCGGGCGTCGCGGCAATGTTGCAATCCATGCACGGCGAGCATCCGTGCGGCTTGCGAAGTGGCTACTCTGCGCTCGGGAATGGCGCCAACCACTTATACTTTCGCCGAATTCAAGAAAAGGCAGATGGTCATGATGAAACTCATCGGTTCGCTCGCCAGCCCGTTCGTGCGCAAAGCGCGGATCGTTCTGGCCGACAAGAAGATCGACTACGAACTCGTGCCCGAGAACGTCTGGGCGCCGGATACCGCGATTCACACCTTCAATCCGCTCGGCAAGGTGCCGTGTCTCGTGATGGAAGACGGCGAAGCAGTGTTCGACTCGCGAGTGATTTGCGAATACGTGGATACGCTGTCGCCGGTCGGCAAGCTGATTCCGCCGTCTGGGCGCGAACGCGTCGAAGTGCGCTGCTGGGAAGCACTTGCCGACGGCATCCTCGACGCCGCGGTGCTGATTCGCCTCGAAGGCACCCAGCGCACGCCCGAACAGCGCGTGGACGCGTGGGTCGCGCGGCAGCAACGCAAGATCGACGAAGGCCTGATCGCGATGTCGCAAGGCTTGGGCAGCAAGCCGTGGTGCACGGGCAATCACTACACACTCGCGGACATCGCGGTGGGCTGCGCGCTGGGCTACCTCGATTTCCGCATGCCCGAATTGAACTGGCGCGAAGGGTATCCGAATCTGGATAAGCATTTCCAGAAACTGTCACTGCGCCAGTCGTTTATCGATACGGTGCCGGCCTGAGTCAAGTTCACTGAACGGCGTGTCGCGGCTGCTTGTGTCGTGCAATCGACATCGATCGGCCGGGTTGCTTTCGAATAAAAAACGCGCGCTCGGTTTTTCCCGAAGCGCGCGTTTTTTATGGTGGTTTTTTCGGCCGTGATTGAACAGGGTTTCCGTGTAGAAGCGGCCAGATCGCTTCATCGACGCTTATTGGCAGCTCATTTCTTGCCGTTTTGACGCCGTACGATCCCCGGCCCGAACGCAAACCCGAACGCCAGCAGCAGCAACGAAACAGCCAGCACCGTGTTATTCCCACTCGTCACATAGGGCGTGCTGCCTGAGGTACCCTGCACCGTCACATCGAGCGAGCCGATCGTGTACGGCATCAGGCGTCCGATCACCTTACCGTTGGCGTCGATCGCGGCCGTCATGCCCGTGTTGGTGGCGCGCAGCATCGGGCGCCCAGTTTCCAGTGAACGCATGCGTGCAATCTGCAAGTGCTGATCCAGCGCGATGGTGTCGCCGAACCAGGCGAGATTGGTCGAGTTGACCAGCACACCCGCCGGCGTATCGCTCTCGCGAATGTTCCGCGCAATCTCCTCGCCAAAAATATCCTCGTAGCAGATATCGACCGAGACCGGCTGGTTGTGCACGACGAACGGCTTTTGCACCGGCGCGCCGCGTGCGAAATCGCCGAGCGGAATGTTCATCAGATTCACGAACCAGCGGAAGCCCCACGGCACGAATTCGCCGAAGGGCACGAGATGGTGTTTGTCGTAGCGATACACGTCGCGCGCGCCCGGCGTGACGCCGAACAGGCTGTTCGTATAGTCGACCACCTGGCCTTCCGGCGTGATGGTGCCGCCGATCGCGCCGAACACGATCGCGGTACCCGTGCTATCCGAGAAGTTGCGCACTGCCGAGGCGAACTGCGGCGGCAATTGCTGCGCGAGCACCGGAATGGCGGTTTCCGGCGTGACGATCAGGTCGGCCGGCTTCGACGTAATCATCTGCTGATACTGGTCGATCGCGGCGCGCATGCCGGCTTCTTCGAACTTCATTTCCTGTTTGACGTTGCCTTGCAGGAGGCGCACCGTCAGCGGCGCGTTGGCCGGCAGGGTCCATTGCGCGAGCGGCAGCAACAGGCCGGCCGCGATCAGCGCAACCGCGATTCCCCCTGGCGCCGCAACGCGCGCGATACGGCGTTTAGTCCCACTGCCGGCATTTCCAGCATTGCCGACTGCAGCGGCATCGCGTTGCCCGCGCGAGGGCAGCAGCGGCAACAGCGCCTGCACGATCAACGCCGCCACCAGCGCCAGCATCCAGCCGACGCCGTACACGCCCGCCACGGGCGCAAACCCGGCGAACGGGCCGTCCACCTGCGCATAACCGCTCGCAAGCCACGGAAAGCCGGTGAACACGGTGCCGCGCAACCATTCGCCGATCGCCCACGCGCTCGCAAAAGCCAGCGCGCCGTGCCAGGTCGGCGAGAACGGTTGGTCGGTATCGGACGCGCCATTGCTCGCGTGCCCCGCGCAGAACGACCAGATGCCAGCAGCGAGCGCCGGATACACCGCCAGATACAGCGAGAACAGCGCGACCGCCGCGCCCGCGAGCGGCGCGGCCATACCGCCGTAGTCGTGCATGCTGACGTACAGCCACCACACACCGGTGACGAAGTTGCCGAAGCCGAAAGCGCCGCCCGTCAGCGCTGCGCTTTTCCAGCCGGTGGTGCGCGTCAGCCACCCAAAGAAGAAGGCGAAGATCACGAGTTCGAGCCAGCCGCCGTGCGGCGTCGGTGCGAACGACAGCGTATTGGCCGCACCGGCGGCCAACGCGACGAGGTAATGCCAGCGGGGCAGTGCGCGGCCGCGCGCTTCTCGGGCGGCAGGGACACTCACGCCGCGGCGCGAACGGGATGTAATCGGGTCGGCCATTGTTGCGCGGTCGGCGTGAGGAGTTGGAGAAGCGAAGAAAGGAAGCGGATCAGGTCTGCACGTGCTGCGCTTCGCGCTCGCGCTGGCCGGCGAGCGGGTCGCGGCGCACCAGCAGCATGTGAATCTGGCGGGCGTCGCCGCGCAGAATCTCGAAGATCAGATCGTCGATGCGGACTTTTTCGCCGCGATGCGGCACCCGTCCGAAATGATGCGTGACGAGGCCGCCGATCGTATCGACTTCGTCGTCCGAGTAATGCGTGTCGAAGACCTCGTTGAACTGCTCGATTTCCGTGAGCGCGCGCACGCGGAAGCGCCCGTCCGGCGAGGCGATGATGTTGCCGCTTTCCTCGTCGAAATCGTATTCGTCTTCGATATCGCCGACGATCTGTTCCAGCACGTCTTCGATCGTAATCAGGCCGGCCACGCCGCCGTATTCGTCGACCACCACCGCGAGATGATTGCGATTCACGCGGAAGTCGTGCAGCAGCACGTTCAGGCGCTTCGACTCCGGGATGAAGACGGCGGGGCGCAGCATGCCGCGCACGTCGAATTCCTCTTCGGCGTAGTAGCGCAGCAGATCTTTCGCGAGCAGCACGCCGATGATGTTGTCGCGATTGCCCTCGTAGACCGGATAGCGCGAGTGCGCTTTTTCCAGCACGTAGGGGATGAATTCGGCGGGATTGTCCGCGATGTTGATCGCGTCCATTTGTGCGCGCGGCACCATGATGTCGCGGGCGCTGAGTTCGGACACCTGGAACACGCCCTCGATCATCGACAGCGAGTCGGCGTCGATCAGGTTGCGCTCGTGCGCGTCCTGCAGGATTTCCAGGAGTTCTGCGCGCGAGTCGGGCTCGGGCGAGATGAAGTCGGTCAGACGCTCGAGGAGTGAGCGTTTTTCCTGTGGTTTGTCGCTAGTTCGGTGTCGACTGGGATACGTGTCGTTCATGGTAGTGCGCCCGGCGAAACTGAGCGCGCTGTTGCAGAGCATTAAGGATACACCAGGCACATGGCAGGACCGTGTCCCGCCTGGCTTGGGCGATGAGTGATGTGACGAAACCGCCCACCCGCGTGCGGCAGGGCGTGGGTCCATCCTAACTGATTACGCGGGGAAAAGCGTTTTCGACCAAAAAAACGCGATTGCCCTCGCGGTTGAAAAACCTCGCGTTTGGCCTCGCGTTTGGCCTCGCGTTTGGCCTCGCGTTTGGCCTCGCGTTTGGCCTCGCGTTTGCCCTATTTCTGCCCGGCCTCGCGGCTTTCCTCACGGCAACGCTCAAGCAGTGCCTCCAGCGCGCGGTCGGGCATGCCGCTTTCGCGCAGCGCATGGACGGTGCGGGTGACATAGTCGAGCGTGGTGCCGTAGCGGCCGCACGCGCAGCCGAGCACGGCTTTGACGACCTCGTCGCGCAGCTTGCCGGTGTAGCTCGGCACGTCGCGGCGCATCACGAACGCGAGCGCGTCGACGCGCCGGCCGTCGGCGAGCACGCAGGGCAGCCAAGCGGGGCGGTACGAACCCATCGGCATTTCACGGCGCCACAACGCTTCCAGATGCGGCATCGCACCCTCCGCGGCGAGGCGGAAGGCGATGCCGGAGCACGAGCCGCCGCGATCGAGCGCGAGTACGAGGCCCGGCTGCTCGGGCGTGCCGCGATTCACGCGCGACCATAGATATAGCCCGCGGTGATAGCCGTGCACTTTCGAACGGGCGGCTTCGACGGTGGGCAGGCCGGGATTCCAGATCAGCGATCCATAGCCGAACAGCCACAGATCGCTTTTGCGGTCCCAGTCGCGCAAGGTGCATTCAAGCGACGCGCGCAACTCCTCGTCCGTCAGCAGCCGCGATTCGCCGAGCGCGGGCGGATAGTCCGTGTAGCGCGTGTTGCGCGTATCGGCTTCAGGGGAGGACGTGCTCACTGTGGTTTCTGACGGAGATGGTAAAGACGTTGGGAAAGATTATTGGTAAGGATCCGGGAAACCGAGCTTGCCGAGGATTTCGGTTTCGATCGCTTCCATCTCCTCGGCTTCTTCCTCGACCTCGTGGTCGTAGCCTTGCGCGTGCAAGGTGCCGTGCACCAGTAGATGCGCGTAGTGCGCGAGCAGCGGCTTGCCCTGTTCGGCGGCTTCTTTTTCCACCACGGGGCAGCACAGGATCAGGTCGCCGGTCACCGGATCGTCTTCCGATTCGGCGTACGCGAACGTCAGCACGTTGGTCGAATAGTCTTTGCCCCGGTAGGTGCGGTTAAGCAGGCGGCCTTCTTCGGCGTCGACGAAACGCACGGTCAGTTCGCCGTCTGCGAAGAGCGCCGCCTTGATCCAGCCGGCCACGGTGGCGCGCGGCAGCAGCGCCTTGTGTTCCGGCCAGGCCTTGGCGGCGGGGAATTGCAGATTCAACGTCAGTTTCGGGGCGCGGCTCATGCGGTGTCGACTTGTTGCTTGGGTTGCTGCGGCATATTCAGTGCGATTTGGCGCTAATTCGCGCCGCAAATCAGCGCCGGAAATTAGCGTGAATCCGCCGGACTGGCGGTTTTCTGCGAATGCGCATCGTACGCCTCCACAATTCGCGCGACCAGCGGATGCCGCACCACGTCGGCGCTCGTGAAGCGCGTGAGCGCAATGCCGCGCACGTCCGCCAGCACCTGCTGTGCCTCGATCAGCCCGCTTCTCGCGCCGCGCGGCAAGTCAACCTGGGTCGTGTCGCCGGTGACCACGGCCTTCGAGCCGAAGCCGATCCGCGTGAGGAACATCTTCATCTGTTCGGGCGTGGTGTTCTGCGCCTCGTCGAGGATGATGAACGCGTGATTCAACGTGCGGCCGCGCATGTACGCGAGCGGCGCAATTTCGATCATTTGCCGCTCGAACATCTTGGCGGTCTTGTCGAAGCCAAGCAGGTCGTACAGCGCGTCGTACAGCGGACGCAGATACGGATCGACCTTTTGCGCCAGATCGCCCGGCAGGAAGCCGAGGCGTTCGCCCGCTTCGACGGCCGGACGCGTCAGCACGATGCGTTTGACCTGGTCACGCTCCAGCGCGTCCACCGCGCAAGCCACGGCGAGATACGTCTTGCCCGTCCCCGCCGGGCCGACGCCGAACGTCACATCGTGCGAAATGATCTGCTTCAGATACTCGCGTTGCGCCGGTGTGCGGCCGCGCAGGTCGGCGCGCCGCGTGTACAGCTTCGGGCCGAGTTCTTCGAGGTCGTCTTCGCCGGCGTCGGCGGGTTGATCGAACGGATGATCCGGGTTGCCGGGGAAACGCGCGTCTGCCGCGTCCGCGCCGTGGCCGTTGCCGTTCGCACGATGGCGCGCCGGGTGGCGCACTTCGACGAGCGCGAGCTGGATGTCGTCGACCGACAGCGGCTCGCGCGCGTTGTTGTAGAAGTTTTCAAGCGCGGTGAGCGCGAGTTTCGCGCCGCGCCCGCGAATCGTGATGCGGTGGCCACGGCGTTGCAGCGTCACGTCGAGCGCCTGCTCGATCTGCCGCAGATTCTCGTCGAGCGGTCCGCAGAGGTTGGCGAGCCGCGCGTTGTCGTCGCGCGGTGCGGTGAATTCCAGATGCTGCTGAGTGGTCTTCAAGGCGGTGGATCGATCCTGTCGGGTTCGTGACGCCGGGCGGGCGTCGCTCAATGAGTGGTCGCGTGTGCGTCGTCGTGCACCAGCACGAGCTCGCCACGTAACGAATGTGGGTACGCATGGACGATTTTCACGTCCACCATCTGGCCGATCAGCCGCGCGTGCGATGCGACAGGCGCCGGGAAATTCACCACGCGGTTGTTCTCGGTGCGGCCTGCGAGTTCGTTCGGGTCCTTGCGTGCCGGGCGCTCGACCAGAATCCGCTCGACCTTGCCGACCATCGAGTCGCTGATGCGCTGCACGTTTTCTTCGATCGTAGCCTGCAGATGTTGCAGACGCTTGAGCTTCACTTCCCGCGGTGTGTCGTCGTGCAGATTCGCGGCTGGCGTGCCTGGACGTGGGCTGTAGATGAACGAGAAGCTGGTGTCGTACTTCATCTCGTGAATCAACGCCATCATCTTGTCGAAGTCTTCTTCCGTCTCGCCGGGGAAGCCGACGATCATGTCGGTCGACAAAGACAGGTCAGGACGGATCGCGCGCAGCTTGCGGATCACCGACTTGTATTCGAGCACCGTGTAGCCACGCTTCATCGCCATCAGGATGCGGTCGGAGCCGTGCTGCACCGGCAGGTGCAGATGGCTGACGAGCTTCGGCACCTTGGCGTAGGTGTCGATCAGGCGCTGCGTGAATTCCTTCGGATGCGACGTGGTGTAGCGAATCCGTTCGATGCCTGGAATATCGGCGACGTATTCGATCAGCTGTGCGAAATCGGCGATTTCGCTCGAGCCGAGCGTGAGTCCGGCACGGTAGGCATTCACGTTCTGGCCGAGCAGCGTGACTTCGCGCACGCCCTGGTCGGCAAGGCCGGCGATTTCGGTCAGCACGTCGTCCAGCGGACGCGACACTTCTTCGCCGCGCGTGTACGGCACGACGCAGTAGCTGCAGTACTTGCTGCAGCCTTCCATGATCGACACGAACGCGCTCGGACCGTCGACGCGCGCCGGTGGCAGGTGATCGAACTTTTCGATTTCCGGGAACGAGATGTCGACCTGGGCGCGGCCGCTTTCGCGGCGCTTGTCGATCATTTGCGGCAGACGGTGCAGGGTTTGCGGACCGAATACCAGATCGACATACGGCGCGCGCGCCACGATCGACGCGCCTTCCTGGCTCGCCACGCAGCCGCCGACGCCGATGATCAGATTCGGATTCGCTTCCTTCAGCTCGCGCACGCGGCCGAGGTCGGAGAAGACCTTTTCCTGGGCTTTTTCGCGCACCGAGCAGGTGTTGAACAGAATGACGTCCGCGTCTTCCGGCGTGTCGGTCTTGACGAGCCCTTCAGCCGCACCGAGTACGTCGACCATTTTGTCGGAGTCGTACTCGTTCATCTGGCAGCCAAAGGTCTTTACATAAACTTTCTTGGTCATCGATTTTCGCCGGTCGCAGTGGTTAACCTGGGGGCGTCGTTTAAAAGGTGAAGAGGGGTCGAACGTACCGGTAGCGTGTGGACGGGCCACGGGGGGGCGGTTGGGCTTGCTTGAGTCCGCCAGGGCCGATTTCGGTCCGCTTTCAATGCACGTTCGCAGCGTAACTAAGCATTATAGCCCCTCATCGGATGCGGTTTCTGCCGCGGCCCTTGGCTGCAGCCGCTCCCGAATGGCACCTTGAAGTGCTGCACCGAGGTTATCCATCGCGATATTTCAAAAATATTTGAAAATGCTTCAAATGCTACGCCAATTATCAAATCGACCCGTTCCGCTCACAATGCACTCCTCGTAAACCCTTTGTGCTCCGTGCAGCCCCGCCATGCAACTCGATCACGCAACGATCGTCACCGCTGACCTCGAGACCGCGCGTCGTTTTTTCGTCGACGTCGCCGGACTGACGCAAGGCAAGCGTCCGCCGTTTTCGATCGACGGCTACTGGCTGTGTGCAAGCGGCCGCCCGGCGATTCATCTGATTGACGCGACGGTGCCTGCACAGACGGGAAGGGCGGCGCCACGCATCGACCATATCGCCTTCCGGCTGGAGAGCGCCGACGAATGGCAGGCGTTCTTGCACCGCCTGCACGCGGCGGACATGCCTTACCAGCTCGCCGAAGTGCCCCAGATAGGTCCTCAGCAAGCCGAATTGCAGCTGTTCGTCGCGCTCGCGCCGGGAGTGGTCATCGAATTCGTGACGGCGCTGCGTCACGTTCACCGTAGCTAACACGCTTAACTTTAGAACCTGGAGTAGAAAAATGCCCATTCCATTACTGGCGCTAGCGATCAGCGCTTTCGCGATCGGCACGACCGAGTTCGTGATCATGGGCTTGCTGCCTGAGGTTGCGCGCGATCTGGCCGTGTCGATTCCGTCGGCCGGTTTGCTGGTGAGCGGCTATGCGCTTGGTGTCGCGGTCGGTGCGCCGCTGCTCGCGGTAGTCACCAGCAAGATGCCGCGCAAGCTCGCGTTGCAGTTGCTGATGGGGCTGTTCATCGTCGGCAATACGCTGTGCGCGATCGCGTCCAGCTATTCCGTGCTGATGGTCGCGCGCGTGGTGACGTCGTTCGCGCATGGGTCGTTCTTTGGCATTGGCGCGGTAGTGGCCGCTTCGCTCGTGCCGGCTGAAAAGCGGGCGAGCGCCATTGCGCTGATGTTCACCGGCTTGACGCTCGCAAATGTGCTCGGCGTGCCGTTCGGCACTTTCGTCGGCCAGGAGTTCGGCTGGCGTGCGGCGTTCTGGATCGTCAGCGCGTTTGGGGTGCTGTCGCTGGCGGGCGTGTCGTTGCTGGTGCCAAATCGTCACGATTCCGGCCCGGTCGGTTTGGGCCATGAGGTGCGCGTGCTGAAAGACCCGCAAGTCTGGACCGCGCTCGCGATGACGGTGCTCGGCTTTGGCGGCGTGTTCGTCGTGTTCACCTATATCGCGCCGATTCTCGAGCAGGTCAGCGGCTTCTCGCCGCGTGGCGTGACGCTGATTCTGGTGCTGTTCGGTATGGGCCTCACTATCGGCAATACCGTGGGCGGCAAGCTCGCGGACCGCGCGCTGATGCCTTCGTTGATGGGCATTCTGGTGGCGCTTGCGGTCGTGATGGCGATCTTCGCGCGCACCAGTCATTCGCAGGTGGCCGCGGCGATTACCATTTTCGTGTGGGGCATTGCTGCGTTCGCCACGGTGCCTCCGTTGCAGATGCGCGTGGTCGAGAAGGCCGCTGCGGCGCCGAATCTGGCTTCGACGCTGAACATCGGTGCGTTCAACATGGGCAACGCGGCCGGCGCGTGGCTCGGCGGTCTGGTAATCAATCACGGCCATTCGCTCGATACGTTGCCGTGGGTCGCGGCGGCGGTCAGCGTGGCGGCATTGCTGCTCACGTGGTTCGCGGCGCGGATGGATGCGCCGGCATCGGCAGTCGCGCAGCGCGCGTGAGTGTCGGTGCGGCGCATCCGATATCCCGAGATGTGCTTGAGTGTGTGTACGTGCTTGAGCGCATCTGAGGCTGGACACGTCCATTTGAATAATTCGCACAAGCTTTGCGAGAATCGTCATCCGCAATGCTGATAACAGTGTGAAGATAACTTCGTTGGGCGTGGCAGGGCGCGATGCTATCTTGCTTCCACTAACCGCTTGCCCGCCGTCCGGCGGCGCTTCTGGAGGCAATCATGCATTCCCCGCTGGCACTGGTTCGCGATCCCGCGGCTGATATCGATGCATCGCCGCGTGCCGCTGAACCCTTCGATGCTCTTGAACATCTGGTCGGCGTGAATCTCGCCCGTTTGCGCGCCGAGCGCCAACTTTCGCTCGACGCCTTGGCCCGTGCTTCGGGCGTTTCGCGGGCGATGCTCGCGCAGATCGAGTCAGCGCGCAGCGTGCCGTCGATCAAGGTGCTGTGCAAGGTGGCATCGGCGTTGAAGGTCTCGGTGGCCGCGTTCTTGCGGCGTCATGCGATCAACGGCTTCGAGCATTTGCCGGCGGAGCGTTCGTCGCGGCTCGTCAGTTCGAATGGGCGCTTTTCAGCCCGGCCGCTGTATCCGGATGCCGAGCCGACCGCCGCCGAGTTCCACGAGCTGCGTATCGCGCCGCTGCATACCGAGGCCGGTACGCGCCGCGCGCCGGGCACCACGGTGAATCTGGTGGTGAGCGAAGGCACGCTGGAAGTCAGCGTGCACGACCAGCGCCAATTGCTGGCAACCGGCGACGCGATCGTGTTCGACGCCGACCAGCCGCACAGCTTGCGCAATCCCGGTGACACCGAAGCACGCGCGTTTCGCGTGACGCTGAAGGCGGAAACGCCGCCGCGCTGGGACGTGCCTGCGCCGCATGATTTGACGCGCTAGGCAGCGCCGGTTTGACGAATGAGGTTTTTCAGGCGGATGTGCTGTGAGGATCGGCTGTGAAGCAATGTCCGTCTAATCAGTGGGGTTGCGCTGCAGGTTTCGCGCGACTGTTGTATTCTTTGCCAGCCGGTCGATCCGGCAATCAGTGCGTCTTCAGGGCGGGGCGAAATTCCCCACCGGCGGTATGCCGGCAGCGCGAAAGCGTGAGCCGGTGAGCCCGCGAGCGCCCGCGTCGTCAATGTGTTTGGAACTGTGCAACTACGTTGCATGGGACCAGAGTAAGTGCTTTGCATGGGACCAGAGTAAGCGCTAAAGCGCTAACTCTGATCGGCAGCTAAAGCGCTAACTCTGGTCGACAGCACTTGCATGGGACCAGAGTAAGAGCTTTGCATGGGATCAGAGTAAGCGCTAAAGCGCTAACTCTGATCGACAGCTAAAGCGCTAACTCTGGTCGACACGGGGTCAGCAGATCTGGTGAGAAGCCAGAGCCGACGGTTAGAGTCCGGACGGAAGAAGATGTGCAGATAGTCATGTTCGTTTCCGTGGCGCCGCTAGAGGCTGGAGCGGTGCACGAGCGCCGCTTTGCGCGGCGTTCAACGGCGCGTCTTTGTCTATTTGCAATGCCCTGAAACGTTTCTCGCCCAACTTTTGCGATGAGCGTTTCAACTATGTCTTTTGCAACTTTTCCTGCACCGTCGACGATTGCGGACGATGCATTCCTCGATCTTCCCCTGCTCGCCACCGAGCCCGTTCCGCCACGTATCGCCGCCGCCTTGCAAGCCATGCGCGATGGCCGCGCAGTCGTCCTGCAAGACGATCACGACCGCGAGAACGAAGCCGATCTGATCGTTTCCGCCGAGCGTCTTTCCGTCGAAACCATGGCCTTGCTGATCCGCGAATGCAGCGGCATCGTCTGCCTGTGCCTGCCCGACGACAAAATCCGCGCACTCGAACTGCCGCCGATGGCCGTCAATAACGAAAGCCGTCATGGCACCGCATTCACGGTCTCGATCGAAGCTCGCGATGGCGTGACCACCGGCGTGTCCGCACTCGATCGCGTGACGACAATCCGCGCAGCCATCAGCGATACGGCGAAGCCTGCCGATATCGTGCGTCCGGGCCACGTGTTCCCGCTGCGTGCGCAGCCGGGCGGCGTGCTGGCACGTCGCGGCCACACCGAAGGCACGGTCGATCTGGCGATTCTCGCGGGTCTGAAGCCGGCCGGCGTGCTGTGCGAGCTGATGAACGCGGACGGCACGATGACGCGCGGCGCGGATGTGGAGCGCTTCGCTCAACAACACAATCTGCCGATGCTGACGATCGCCGAGCTGGTGGAATTCCGCCAGGCGCTGGCGACGGCGCGCGAATGCGTGGCCGATGAGGCTTGATGCGTTAAGGGTGTGCCGCGTGCGGCGAGGTGATCCGGTTGGCGATTGATCGCGAACGCTTTGTCGCGCTGGACGACGGCGCCGATCAGCGCGAACTCGACGCACTCTCGCGCGCGTTTGAAAAAAACAAAACCCCACCTCGGAAAAGACGTGGGGTTAGTCAGCGGTCTGAAGCCTGAAGCCTGAAGCCTGAAGCCTGAAGCCGGCTATTGCAGCCGGCTTTTCTCTTCTCTCACCCGTTAAGACTGCACGTCGCCAAACTCACCACGCACGCCGGCTTCGACCAGCGCGGGCAGCTCATCCATATGCTTCATGATGCGTGTCATACCCATCTTGCGCAGCGCATCCGCGTAACCGTCAGGGATATGGCTCGCACCGACGAAGGCAATCGTCTTCATGCCCGCCGCACGCGCGGCATTCAAACCGGCCACGCTATCTTCCACGACGACGCATCGCGCCGGTTCCACACCGAGCGCTTTCGCAGCGAACAGATACACATCCGGAAAAGGCTTCGGGCGCGCCACCTGTTCGGCGCTGAAAATCCGCTCGCCAAAAATCTGCTGCAAACCCGCGCGCCGCACTGAAGCATTCACGCGCGCCATCCGGCTGTTCGACACGACCGCGGCCGGCAGCGTCACGCGTTGCAATGCGTCGCGCACGCCGTTGATCGGGCTCAGCGATGCCGCGAGCGCGAGCTCGACGTTGTGTTCGATCGTATTGAAGAAATCAGCCGGCAGCGTGATGTCGAACGACTTCTCGATACCTTCGAGAAAGCGCGAGGTCTGCTGGCCGAACGCCGTTTTGACAACGGGTTCGAAGTCGAGGCCGGGGAAGGTGGCGGACAGCGTTTCGAGCATTACGCGGTCAGCGATGATTTCGCTGTCGACGAGCACGCCGTCGCAGTCACAGATGAGGTGGTCGATCATGCTTTAAAGCGGAAAGCGAGAGGCGCGCGGGCAAGACAATGGCAAGCTCTTACGCGGAGATTGAAAGCGTCATGATACGTGCTTTGGCGCCACGTGCGCGGCGCCATCGCTTTCCGTCGGCGCACATTTGCGCCTTGAGCGTGCGCGTAGTGCGGCTCGTGCGCGCGCTATATGCACCCTATATGTGCCCTGTGTGCGCTGCAGGATCAGTGCGCGTGCAAATACAGATACAGCCCCGTTGCCAGCGCGCCGCCAAGCAGCGGGCCGCACACCGGAATCCATGAATAATGCCAATCGCTGTCGCGCTTGCCCGGAATCGGCAGCAGCGCGTGCATCAGACGCGGCGACAGGTCGCGCGCCGGGCTCATCGCGTAACCGGTCGGGCCACCGAGCGAAATACCGATGCCGAGCACCAGCAGGCCGACCGGCAATGCGTCGAGCGCGCCCAGGCCGACTTGCGGCGAAGCCAGGTACAGCACGCCGAGAATCAGCACGAACGTCGCGATCATTTCGGTGAGCAGGTTATGCGGCACGCTGCGAATCGCGGGCGACGTGCAGAACACGCCGAGCTTCACGTCGGCATCGCCTTCTTTCGCGAAGTGTTGACGATACGCGATCCACACGAGCAGCGCGCCCGCCATGCCGCCGAGCATCTGCGCCGCGATGTAGCCCGGCGCTTTGGCCCATGCGAATTTGCCGGCCAGCGCGAGGCTGATCGTCACGACAGGATTCAGGTGCGCGCCGCTGTACGATGCCGTGACGTACACGGCGATGAACACGGCCATCGCCCAGCCCATCACGATCACGATCAGGTCCGCACCTTTGCCTTTGGTGCGGGCGAGCAGCACGTTGGCGACTGCGCCGTTGCCGAGCAGCACCAGGAGCGCGGTGCCGATGAATTCCGCAATGTAAGGAGACATGGTTTGTTATCCGAAATATAGTTGTTAGGGAAGCCGCGGGATAAGCGGCTTCGTTATGTCGAAAGGTATTGTGTGAAAGCTGGGATCAGGGCGTGTCGGCCCAGGCCTTCGCGGCGCGAATCGCGCGCTTCCAGCCGTCGAGGCATTCCTTGACGTCGGCGTGCGGCAGGGCAGGCGTGAAACGGCGATCGAGCGCCCATTGGCTCTTCAGTTCGTTCACGTCTTTCCAGTAGCCGACCGCGAGACCGGCCAGATATGCCGCGCCCAATGCGGTCGTCTCCGATACCTTCGGCCGTACTGCGTCGACGCCGAGAATGTCCGCCTGGAACTGCATCAGCAGATTGTTCGCGCAGGCGCCGCCGTCCACGCGCAATTCGCCGATGCGAATGCCGGAATCGGCTTCCATCGCTTTGAGCACGTCGAGCGATTGATAGGCGATCGAGTCGAGCGCGGCGCGGGCGATATGCGCCGCGCTCGTGCCGCGCGTCACGCCGAACAGCGTGCCGCGCGCACGGGCGTTCCAGTGCGGCGCGCCGAGGCCGGCAAACGCGGGCACCAGATACACGCCGTCGCTATGCGCCACGCTGCGCGCCATCGTTTCGATTTCCGCGGCGTTCTTGATGATGCCGAGGCCGTCGCGCAGCCATTGCACCACCGCGCCGCCGATGAAGATACTGCCTTCGAGCGCGTAATTGATCTGATCGCCGATTTGCCAGGCGATCGTGGTGACGAGATTGTTCTTCGATTCGATCGGCTTTTCACCGGTGTTCATCACGAGGAAGCAGCCGGTACCGTAGGTGTTCTTCACCATGCCCGACTCCGTGCACATCTGGCCGAACAGGGCCGCGTGCTGGTCGCCGGCGATGCCCGCGAGCGGAATCCTGGAAGCGAACACGGTGGTCTTGGTCGGCCCGTACACTTCCGAGGACGCACGCACTTCCGGCAGCATGTTGCGCGGAATGTCGAGCGCTTCGAGCAGTTCGTCGTCCCACTTCAGCGTGTGGATGTTGAACAGCATCGTGCGCGACGCGTTGGTCACGTCGGTGACGTGCAGGCCGCCCTTGGTGAAATTCCACACCAGCCAGCTATCCACGGTGCCGAAGGCGAGGCGGCCTTGCCTGGCCTTTTCGCGTGCGCCTTCGACGTTGTCGAGAATCCAGCGGATTTTGGTCGCGGAGAAGTACGAATCGATCGGCAGGCCGGTTTTGGCGCGGACTTTTTCTTCGAGACCCTGCTCTTTGAGCTGATCGCAGAAGTCGGCGGTGCGGCGGTCTTGCCAGACGATCGCGTTATAGATCGGATGGCCGGTTTCGCGGTCCCACACGATGGTGGTCTCACGCTGATTGGTAATGCCGATCGCGGCGATCGAGGTGCCGTTCATGCCGGCCCGAGTGACGGCTTCGGCGGCGACGCCGGCCTGGGTCGACCAGATTTCCTGCGGATCGTGTTCGACCCAACCCGGACGCGGATAGATTTGCTGGAATTCTTTCTGTGCGGTCGACACGATGTTGCCGAGCCGGTCGAACAGCATCGCGCGGGAGCTGGTGGTGCCTTGGTCAAGCGCGAGGATGTACTGATCCTGCATTGTCTCTTCTCCATGCGTTTTATGAATCGCCGGATTGCTGACCGGCGACGGGAACGGCTTGTTGTTTTAAGCGGGCTGCAACAGTTTGAGGTGGTGCGTCCCGGCTTTGTCAGTAGCCGAGGGGGTGAAAATCGATTCGGTTCATGCGGGTTTATCCACGGAGCCGGGCCGCGTTGCTATAGCCTCGTTAAGCGGTCTGGCTAGGTGGCGTAACTAAATGGCCTGGCTAAGTGGCCTGACTGAATGGCCTGACTGAGTGGACCAACCAAGTGCCTTAACTAGGCTAGGCGCTCTGTCGGACCGGCTCGCGGGCAAACCACGCGTCAATCTCGTGTGTGATCGAATCGAGCGTGCCCGGTTCGACGTGCAGGCCGAGTTTCGAGCGGCGCCACAGCACGTCTTGCGCGCTGCGCGCCCATTCGGTGTCGCGCAGATAGGTGAGTTCGGCTTCATAGAGACCTGGCGCGAAAGCGCGGCCGAGGTCGGCCACCGAGCGCGCATTGCCAATGACGTCCTTCACGCGCGTGCCGTACGCACGAGCGAGGCGGTGAGCCAGATCGGCGGGCAGCCACGCGTTCTGCTGCCTGAAGCCGGTGAGGAAGCGCTCGAAATTGGCTTGCGGAATATCGCCGCCGGGCAACGGCGCACCGGCCGTCCACGAAGGCGTGCCCTTATCCAGCGCGTGTGCGAGTTTGCCGACGGCCTCTTCCGCCAGCTTGCGGAACGTCGTGATCTTGCCGCCGAACACAGACAGAAGCGGTGCTTCGCCCGCGGGCGCGTCGAGTTCGAGCGAGTAATCGCGCGTGACCGCCGACGGGTTGTCCGCGCCTTCTTCCTCGAGCAGCGGACGTACGCCCGAGTAGGTCCAGCGCACGTCCTGCGGCGAGATTTTCTGCTTGAAGTAGCGGTTGATCGAGTCGCACAGGTACTGGATTTCGTCGGCGTCGATCGCTACTTGCGACGGATCGCCGCGATATTCGAGGTCGGTTGTGCCGATCAGCGTGTAATCGTGTTCGTACGGAATCGCAAAGATGATCCGCTTGTCCGGATTCTGGAAGATGTACGCGTGATCGTGTTCGAACAGGCGGCGCGTGACGATATGGCTGCCCTTCACGAGGCGCACGCTGTGCGTCGCCTCGCGGCCAAGCGCGCCATGCAGCAGTTCGCCGACCCACGGACCGGCCGCGTTTGCGATCGAGGCAGCGCGCACGTCGAGGATCGTGCCGTCCGCGCGCTTGAATTGCGCGCGCCATTCGCCGCCGGCGCGCACCGCGCTCAGCAGTTTGGTGCGCGTGAGAATCGTTGCGCCGCGTTCCTGCGCATCCAGCGCGTTCAGCACGACCAGACGCGCGTCATTCACCCAACCGTCCGAATACACGAAACCGCGCTTGATCGAGTCGATCAGCGGTGCGCCGGCAGGATGGTTGCGCATGACGATGCCGCGCGAACCGGGCAGGAGTTCGCGTCTGGCGAGGTGATCGTAAAGGAACAGGCCGGCGCGAATCATCCAGGCCGGGCGCAGATCGGGCATGTGCGGCATCACGAAGCGCAGCGGCCACATGATGTGAGGCGCCGCGCGCAGCAGCGTCTCGCGCTCCTGGAGGGCCTTGCGCACCAGCCTGAACTCGCGGTACTCGAGGTAGCGCAGGCCGCCGTGAATCAGCTTGGTGCTGGCCGACGACGTATGGGCCGCCAGATCGTCCTGTTCGCAGAGCAGCACCGACAGGCCGCGGCCCGCCGCATCGCGTGCGATGCCTGCGCCGTTGATCCCGCCGCCCACGACGAGCAAATCGTATCTCGAGCCTTGCGTCACCTGCTGTGTCCCCTGCGTTGTATCCGGAATGCTGTTTGGAAAGACTATCGAACCGATAGTGTTCGTTTGCGAACTTTAATGAACATATTCGAAAAAGTAAAGTTCGGTTTTCGTAGGCGCCCCTCTAGTGGTTGGCTAAGGTGGTGGCGTAACGCGCGGCCACGGACGATACTCTCGGCAGCAGCCATTGCGAGGTGAATTCATGCGTGGACTTTGGATGATCGGCGCCGCTGCGGTCCTGACGGGATGCGTCAGCTCGCCGAGCTTGAACGGGACGATGGGTGCGCCCTCGTTCGCATCGTTGCAACAGATGTGCAATGCCCAGACAGTCGACTACGGCAACGACGCGCAAGGCGTCTACGCGACGCTGTTCGATGCGTACGTGGCGAACCGGCGCGGCAAGTTGCCGAAGGACGATTACTGCGCGTTCCAGGCGTCGCTTGCGCAGCGCTATACGAGCCAAGGGCTGAGTGCCGATCCGCAGGTGCGTAATCAATGGGTTGCGTTCTTCACCGACCAGCGGGCCAAGGCGTTGAGCTGGCGCGCGGCGGTCGACCCGACGTTGCGCGCGGGCTGAACTTCGCACCAGCTTTTCTCCACCCGGTCCTTCCCGCTGGCTATTCGCGTTGAGTGAGCTGGCGGGCTAACGCGGGGCTAACGCCGGGCTAGCCGCGCTGCGGCTGGGCGCCGCGCCACAACATCTTGCGAATCTGCGCGAACACGGCCTCGCGCGTCGGCGCCTTGCTCCCGGCGGGTTGTTGCGCTTGTGGCAAAGGCAGCTGATTGGCGAGCGCCAGCATAGTGAAGCCGTGCAGGCTTGCCCAGTAGGCGTAGCCGATCAATTGTGGATCGCCTTCCAGAATGCCCGCGGCAACGAGCTGCTCGAAGTGCGCCCCGAGCATGCTCCAGGCGCGGTGCGACGCAGCGCCGAGTGCCGGGTAGGCGCCTTCCTGCTGGGTCATATCGAACATCAGGCGGTAGGCATGCGGCTCGTCGAGTGCGAATGCCACGTAGGCGTCGCTGACGGCGGAGCGGTCGGTGGCGGGAGCCTGTTTCGCCGCCGCTTCGAGTCGCGCCGCGAAGCGGTTGAACGCCGCGGCGCGGACCATCGCCAGAATCTCGTCCTTGTCGCGGAAGTAGCGATAGGGCGTCATTGCGCTGCAACCCAGCTCCTTCGCCAGTTCGCGCATCGTCACGCCTTGCGCCCCGCGCGTGGCGAACGCGTTTTCGGCCACGCGCCGCATGGTTTCGCGGAATTGCTGGATGTCGTTGGCGGAGAGCGTTTTTGGCATGCGCGAAGGCTGAAGGTCCGTCGCGTCAATTTACTGTGTAAATGAATTGGGCACAACACAGTGGCCGTCGGTTACGCGGCAGCGTGGTTTGAGGCAAAAAGAATTTGCGGCAGCTTTACAAAGACGAGGGCGCGCGCGATGTCACCGCGGCGCAACCGCCGTCATGCTGCCGGTCGTCGGCTTCAGACTCTGACGTATTACTAGGAAAAACGTTTGATGGCCCGGAGTGCGCTGTCGCCGGTTTCGGTCACGCGCCATTGTTCGTCGCCCGATGCGAGCCGTTCGAGTTGCACAAGCTGGCGTTCCAGCAGGGCGTCGAGTTCTTCTCGCGCCATATCGACTTGAGTGGGGGCGTCCTTGACGAGCAACAACGTGGCGAATTCATGCGGACTCAGCATCGTTCTCTCCATGTCAAACTAACGCGGACGGCCTTGCTGGCGACTGGCCGAATGCCAGTGAAGTCCGCTAGAGGATCAGGCGGGAGGTGCGGCTATCACGACAGGTTCACGCTGCCGGCGCTCCGCGTAACGCGGAACGGACGCCGGGGAACTGGAGTGTAGTCAACCGCCGGGCAAACGCCAAAGGGACCCCAGTAAATATTCCCTTTGACAATTGGGACCCGCAGAGGCGGTTTGGAGCAGCGGCCAGATCCTTGATTTCACTCGAAGTTTCGCGTGCACTGCAACATGGCCGAAGACGCCTGGATTACTCGGCGATATACACCTGGCAATTGGCGGCAGCGAGCGTTTCGTTCATCTCGGCGGGCGGTGCGGCGTCGGTGAAAAGCGCGTCGATCTGGTCGAGATGACCTTGGCGGACGAGCGCCGGGCGGCCGAATTTGGAGTTGTCGGCGGCGAGAAACACCGTGCGCGCATGCTGGATGATCGCCTCGGCCACACGCACTTCGCGGGTGTCGAAATCGCGCAGCGTGCCGTCCGTTTCAATGCTCGACGTACCGATGATCGCGAAGTCCACCTTGAACTGCCGGATGAAGTCGATCGCCAGTTCGCCGACGATGCCCTTGTCCCATGGCCGCACGATGCCGCCTGTCACCAGCACCTCGCAATCCGGATAGCCGCTCATCATGCTGGCGACGTTCAGATTGTTGGTGATGACGCGCAGGCCGCGATGCCGGTTGAGCGCCCGTGCGACTTCCTCGGTGGTCGTACCGAGGTTGATGAAGAGGGACGCCTGGTCGGGAATGTGAGTGGCCACTAGCGTCGCGATGCGCCGTTTCTCTTCGTGGAACATCCGCTGACGCGCTGTGTACGAAACGTTCTCGGAGCTGGTCGGCAGACTGGCGCCACCGTGATAGCGGCGCAGCAGGTTCATGTCGGCGAGCCAGTTGACGTCGCGGCGGATCGTCTGCGGGGTCACGTCGAAGTGCGCCGCGAGGTCGTCCACGGTCACGAAGCCGTCGCGTTGCACCCACTCCAGCAGTTCCTGTTGCCGGGCGTTGAGAGTCAGGCGGGGGTCTCGGGTCATGTGTCTCGGGTCGTGGGTTTTTATCGGCGCTGCCCGCTACCGGTGCAATATGCCGAGCCGGAAAACGGGTCATGCGTGAACGAGGGTGAGCGTATTGTAAGACGATCGAACGTCTTGTCTGCCAACTCGTGCGTCATGGTTCGGACTCAGGGCGACCCTGCAGCGGCCCATTCAGGTGATTTATGCATTTATTCATTTGATAAATGAATTTGTTTTTTGTGCCGGATCGCGCTGCAATCCAAGGCTCCGCGTTTTACCCGCGTGTTACTTGTTTCCCCATGGTTTCCGGCGTTCGAGAACGCGCCGGGCCGTGCTATCGAGAGTGTTCGACATGACTGGCTTCAACTGGCAAAACCCCTACCCGACGCCGCGTCTGCCTGTATTCGCGCGCAACATCGTTTCGACTTCGCATCCGCTCGCCGCGCAAGCCGGCCTGCGGATGTTGTGGAAAGGCGGCAATGCCGTCGACGCGGCGATCGCGGCGGCTGCCGCCATCACCGTGGTCGAGCCGGTGTCGTGCGGCCTTGGCGGCGACGCCTTCGCGCTGGTGTGGGACGGCAAGAAGCTGCATGGCCTGAATGCGTCGGGCGTCTCGCCGGCGGCGTGGAATGTCGATTACTTCAAGCGCAAATACGGCGAGGAAAATGGTCTCGCGAAGCAACCCAAGCGCGGTTGGGACGCGGTAACGGTGCCCGGCGTGATCGCGGGCTGGGAAGCATTGCATCAGAAATTCGGCTCGCTGCCGTTCGCCGATCTGATGGAGCCGGCGATCGAAATCGCCGAGCGTGGCCATGCGGTGGCGAGCATCGTGGCCTACAAGTGGGCGGCGGCCGTGCCTGAACTGAAGGACCTGCCGGGCTTCGCGCAAACCTTCATGCCGCGCGGCCGCGCGCCGGACGTCAGCGAACTGGTGCGCTTTCCCGGCCACGCGAAGACGCTGCGCAAGTTGGCAGAACAAGGTCCGCGTGCGTACTACGAAGGCGAGATCGCTGAACAGATCGCGGCGTTTGCGCGTGAAGGCGGCGGCGCGTTGACCCTCGACGATCTGCGCAACTACCGTGCGGATTGGGTCGAGCCGATCGGCAAGGATTATCGCGGCTACACCGTGCATGAAATTCCGCCGAACGGCCAGGGCATCGCGGCGCTGATCGCGCTGGGCATCCTCGAAAAGTTTGACGTGAAAGAATTCGCCGTCGACAACGTCGAGTCGCAGCATGTGCAGATCGAAGCCATGAAGCTGGCGTTCGCCGACGTCTACCGTTACGTTGCCGATCCGCGTTCGATGGAAGTCACGCCCGAACAGATGCTCGGCGACGCGTACCTCACGTCGCGCGCGAAGCTGATCGACCCCAGGCGCGCCATGCGGTTCGACTTCGGCATGCCGAAGGCCGGCGGCACGATCTACATGTCGGTGGCGGACGAGCGCGGCATGATGGTCAGCTTCATCCAGTCGAACTACATGGGCTTCGGCTCGGGCATCGTGGTGCCGGACAGCGGCATCGCGATGCAGAACCGCGGCTGCGGTTTCTCGATGGACCCGAAGTCGCCGAACGTGGTGGAAGGCGGCAAGCGGCCGTTCCACACGATCATCCCGTCGTTCCTGACGCAGCAGGTGGACGGCCGGCAGGAAGCGGTGATGAGCTTCGGCGTGATGGGCGGCGATATGCAGCCGCAAGGCCATTTGCAATCGATCGTGCGGATGCTCGACTACGGTCAGCAACCCCAGGCCGCCTGCGACGCGCCGCGCTGGAAGGTCAACCGCGATTTCACGATCGACATCGAATCGACGCTCGATCCGAAGACCGCCGCGGCGCTGCAGAAACTGGGCCACACGATCAAGTCGGTCGACGATCCATACATGGATTTCGGCTCCGGCCAGTACATCTGGAAGCTCGACCGTAACGATCCGGAGCGCGGCTACGTGGCGGCGAGCGACAGCCGTCGCGACGGACTGGCAGCGGGGTTTTGAATGAACATCCCCGCGTCGCAACCCGCGACAGCTTCCGCCTATTCCACGCCCGCGCCGTAGCCCGCGACAGCTTCGCTCCATTCCACGCCTGACCGGCACCCTTTTCAAGTCAAAGCCAGCTCGCCGAGCTGGCTTTTTTTGCGCAGTGCGTGCACCGCATGTAACCAACCGAAGCATTCGATTACCGTGAAATTGGAACTGCGGCGGTCCGGCATGGTCTGTGCTGGGTTATCTGCAGAGTTGCTAAACACCGGCTAAGATGCAAGATACAAGGGGTTAACTCTAATTCAAAGCGTTGTATCTGACACGGCGGACCGTCCTTGCGATAGCGGGCGGTTTCGAGCGGGCTCCGCGAGTCGATACAGCTTTCGGAGCAAAGACACAATGCACACTGAGCTGAACCATGTGATGCCCTGGCGGATCGAGGATATCGACCTCACCCGCATAGATCGCCAGAAGGCAGCCGCAAACGAAGACCTGCTGCTTCTGTTGTGCGCCGCTTCGTTTATCGAAAGCGGCACTGATCTTTACACCAGCAATCTGAGCACCTTCTTCAACGGTGACCCCGAAGTCTCGGCTTGGCTCAACCAGGAATGGGAGCCGGAAGAGATGCAGCACGGCCGGGCTCTCAAGACGTATGTCGCCTACGTCTGGCCTGAGTTCGATTGGGACACTGCGTTCCGCAATTTCATGGAAGAGTATTCGCTGACCTGCTCGGTCGAAGACTTCGAAAAGACCCGCGCGCTCGAAATGGTTGCTCGCTGCGTGGTGGAGACGGGCACCGCAACGTTGTATCGAGCGATTGGCGAATGTTCTGACGAGCCGGTGCTCAAGCAGATCACCGACAACATTCGCACTGACGAAGTCCGTCACTACAAACACTTTTTCAGGTTCTTCAAGAAGTACAACAAGATCGAAGGCAATGGCCGTCTTGCGGTTCTCGGTGCGTTGATGCGCCGCGTGCTGGAAATCAAGAACGAAGACTCGGAGATCGCGCTGCGGCATGTCTTCGCGATTCGTTATCCGGAACGCGTGCACGATTCGGCCTATAACCGCGAACGCGCGGCCCGCATCAATGCGCTGGTGCGGCGCAATCTGTCGGCGGACATGTGCGTGAAGATGCTGCTCAAGCCGCTCGATCTGCCGGCCAAGATCCAGCCGGGCGTGCATTACCCGCTCGCCAAGATCACGCAACATGTGTTCTTTCGCTGAAGTTTTGCCGCGGAGTCCACGGCGTACAGATGAAAACGAATGGCCCGCTTGTGCGGGCCATTCGTTTTCCGAGGCATGATTGATCCTGGCGACCCTCGCAACCTGTTTCTGACCGGATCGATACGATGAGCGATTTTCCTTCACCCGAGCGTGCGCTCGAACAGAACGTGTTCGACGAATGGCCTGACGCCGTCCGCACGTTATTCGACGGTTCGTCGCTGGCGAGCAAGACGGGGTTCACCGCGTCGCTGCTCACTGTCGATGCGAACGGCCACGTGCGCACGTCGCTGCTCGGCGTCGGCGAGTTGTACGCGCCTGACTCGCGCTCGCTGTGCATAGCATTGTGGCCGCAGGCCCGGGCGGCGCGCGTGATCGCGCAAAACGGACGGGCCGCACTGACGTTCGTCTGCGAGGAGACGTTCTATCAGGTGCAGTTGCGCTGGACGCCGCTAGCGGGCGTGACAGGCGACGACAGCGGCCTCGTGTACCTGATCGGCTCGATCGACACAGGGGAGGCGCAGAGCGTGCGTTATGCGCGCCTGACAAGCGGCATCACGTTTGAGCTGGAAGCGGAAGGGGAGGCGGTGCTCGATCGATGGGAACGGCAGATCGAGCACCTGAAGCAGGCTGCCGCTGCGGCTAGCCATTAGTCTGGGACTACGGCCAGCGAGCAGGCAGCGCTTAACGCTTAACGGCCGCGCTGGCCGCTGCGCGTCGGCTGGCCGCCACGCGGCGCGTCGTTGCGCGTCTTCGCGCCGCCCAGCAAGGCCCCCGGATTGCCGCCTTGCGGCTTTGCACCCTGCGGCTTGCGCGGCGCATGCTGCGCGGCGCTGCCTTCGTGCGCCGCTGCACGCGGCTGACCGTCATGACGCTGGCCGTCGCGGCGCGGCTGGCCGCCGTTGCCGGCCGGTTTTGCACCTTGCGGCTTCGGCTGCTGCTGACCATTCGCCGGACGCTGACCCGAACGCTGCGCCGGCTTTGCAGACGACGCCCCATCGCGGCGGCCGCCGTCACGCTGGCCACCCTCGCGCTTCGGCGCACCCTGGCTTTGGCGCGGCTGACGATTGCCACCGCCGCCACCACCCTGGCCACGGCGCAGAATCGGTTCCGGCTTCGCAGTCGGATCCGGCTCGAAACCGGCGATCACTTCCTGCGGCACCTGACGCTTGATCAGCTTCTCGATGTCCTTCAGCAGTTGCAGTTCGTCGACGCACACCAGCGAAATCGCTTCGCCCGATGCGCCTGCACGACCGGTGCGGCCGATGCGGTGCACGTAATCTTCCGGCACGTTCGGCAAATCGTAGTTGACCACGTGCGGCAGCTGATCGATATCGATGCCGCGTGCGGCGATGTCGGTCGCGACCAGCACTTGCAGCGTGGCGTCCTTGAACTCGGCGAGCGCACGGGTACGGGCCGACTGGCTCTTGTTGCCGTGAATCGCCAGTGCGCTGATGCCGTCTTTCGTCAGCTGTTCGGCAAGGCGGTTCGCGCCGTGCTTCGTGCGCGTGAACACCAGTACCTGGAACCAGTTGTGTTGCTTGATGAGGTGCGTGAGCAGCTCACGCTTCTTATCGCGGTCAACCGGGTGAATCTTTTGCGCGACCAGTTCAGCCGTCGTGTTGCGGCGGGCGACTTCGATCAGCGCCGGCGAGTCGAGCAGGTTGTCGGCGAGCGTCTTGATCTCGTCGGAGAAGGTGGCCGAGAACAGCAGGTTCTGACGCTTCGGCGGCAACTTCGCGAGCACGCGCTTGATGTCGTGGATGAAGCCCATGTCGAGCATGCGGTCGGCTTCGTCCAGCACGAGAATCTCGAGATGCGACAGGTCGATGGTCTTCTGCTGCATGTGGTCGAGCAAACGGCCCGGCGTTGCGACGACGATGTCCACGCCGCTGCGCAGCGCGCCGATCTGCGGATTGATGCCGACGCCGCCGAACATCACGGTCGACTTCAGCTTCAGATACTTGCCGTAGGCGCGCACGCTTTCTTCGACCTGGGCGGCCAGCTCGCGCGTCGGCGTGAGGATCAGCGCGCGCACGACGCGCTTGCCCGACGCCGTGGTGACAGCGGGCATGGTATTCAGACGCTGCAGGATCGGCAGCGTGAAGCCGGCGGTCTTGCCGGTGCCAGTCTGCGCGCCGGCCAGCAGGTCGCCGCCGTTGAGCACGGCGGGGATCGCTTGCGTCTGGATCGGAGTCGGGGTGGTGTAGCCGAGTTCGTGTACGGCGCGGACCAACGGTTCGGACAAGCCGAGGGAATCAAAAGACATAAATGCTCTTTGCAATGCAGTTTCGCGGACGGCGCCAGGCGGCACCAATTGGGTCCAAAGCGGGCCCAGGCGGGTACAAGCTGGTACAAGCACGGCATGAACACACCGGCATGGCGCATTCGAGGCCAAAGCCCAGTTCCGTTCGCAGAGAAATCGGCGGCACGCTCAAATGCGTGCCGAATGCTTCAACGCGCTATGCAGACACGTTGACTGGCCTTAAGTTGCATTTCGCCGCCGTGGGATGTCACGCGACGTAGCGCGCAACACTGACGAATTGACACAGACTGCCCGCCAGTACGAACAGGTGCCAGATACCATGTCCGTGCCGGATGCGCTCGTCGTTGATGAAGAAGTAGATACCGGCGCTGTAGATGATCCCGCCGGCCACGAGCCAGGCGGTACCCGCTGCTGGTAAAGCTTGAACCAGCGGGCGGACGGCAACGAGCGCGAGCCATCCCATCAATACATACAGCACCATCGAAACGCTGCGGGTGCGTCGCCCGAGCGTCAGTTCCTGCACGATGCCGAGAGCGGCGAGCCCCCAGCTTACGCCGAATAGCGACCAGCCCCACGGTCCGCGCAAGGTGACAAGCGCGAACGGGGTGTAGCTGCCGGCGATCAACAGGTAGATCGCCGAATGGTCGCATTTTTGCAGAACCGCTTTGACACGCGGGTTGCGCACGCTGTGGTAAAGCGTCGAGATAGCATACAGCACGAACAGCATCGCGCCGTAGACACTGAAACTCACCACCTTGTACGCGTCGCCGTCGAGCGCGCCCATTGTCACGAGCGTAGCCAGCCCCGCCACCGACAGCACGGCGCCGACGAGGTGGGTAATGCTGTTGAAACGCTCGCCGACATGCACGGCTCTTTCCTCCTGCGCGGTTTCATTAGGGTTTATACCACCCACATGATACCGGTCCTGAAAAAACGAAGGGCGCGGCCGCGTTATTTCGCAGGCCGCGCCCCAGGTGCGTCTGACGCTGCTTAGTCGAGCGGCGCCGAACGCAGATCGGACACTTGCTGCGGCGACACAGCCGTACCGTGGTTGCCCCAGGACATACGAATGTACGTCACGACGGCTGCCACTTCCGTGTTCGACAGTGCCTGGGCAAACGGCGGCATGCCGTACGGATGCGGATTGGAGTCGGTGCTCGGCGGGTAACCGCCGTTCAGCACCATACGGATCGGATTGACCGCCGACGGCATCTGGATCGACTGGTTGTTCGCCAGCGGCGGGAAGGACGGCGGCATGCCGAGGCCATTTTCCGCGTGACACTTCGCGCAGTTGTCAGCGTAGATCTTCTGACCTTGCTTCAACAGTTCGCCGCCGAACTTTTCCGAGGTTTCGAGCTGCAGCGGTTCCGGCGCTTCGCTCTTCTGCGGAATCGTCTTCAGGTACGTGGCCATTGCGTTGATGTCTTCGTCCGACATGTACTGCAGGCTGTTGTGAACCACTTCAGCCATCGGACCGAACACCGCGCCGCGGTTCGACACACCGGTCTTCAGCAGATCGGCGATATCTTTGGTTTCCCAGTCGCCGAGGCCGGCTTCCTTGTTCGACGTCAACGACGGCGCATACCAGTTTTGCAGCGGGATCAAGCCGCCGGCGAATGCCGCCGAGCTGACCGGGCCACCCATGGCGTTGATCGACGTGTGGCACATGCCGCAGTGGCCGAGGCCTTCGATCAGGTACGCGCCACGGTTCCATTCGACCGACTTGGTCGGATCAGCCTTGTACTCGCCTTCGCGGAAGAACAGCGTGCGCCAGCCGATCAGCATGTTGCGCTGGTTGAACGGGAATTTCAGTTCGTGCGGACGGCTCGGCACATTGACCGGCGTAACCGAGCGCAGGTACGCGTAGATCGCGTCCGAGTCGGCGCGCGTGACCTTCGTGTAGCTCGTGAACGGGAAGCCCGGGTACAGCAGGCTGCCGTCTTTCGAGCGGCCCGTGTGCATCGCGCGGTAGAAGTCGTCCTGCGTCCACTTGCCGATACCGTACTGGTCGTCAGGCGTGATGTTCGGCGTGAACATCGTGCCGAACGGCGTAGCCATCGGCAGGCCGCCGGCGAACTGCTTGCCGCCGCGCACCGTGTGGCAGGCGATACAGTCGCCGGCGCGGGCGAGGTACTCGCCCTTCTTGATCAGCGCGGCCTCGTCGGCGGGCGTTGCCGCCATAGCCGTGCCGTTATGCAGGTTGTCGCCGCCCGACCACAGGACGGGAACGAGTGCGGCTGCCGCAACGACCACGACTGCCGAGAGGGCGAACAAAGACTTGCGTTTCATTTGAGTGTCTCTCCCGGTGCCTTATTGCGGTTCGCTGCCGCAGGCAAGCGGAGTCTTCATCGAGCGGGCCGGAGCCGGCACGGGGTTTTGTGGGGCCGTTTGCGTGGAAAGCCATGCAGCGACGGCGTTCACATCGTCATCAGTCAGACGCGTGGCGATGGTGTGCATGCAATCCGGTGCGATGGCATGACGCGAGCCCGAACGCCATGCGCCCAACTGCGCGCTGATGTAATCAGCATGCAAACCGACCAGACCCGGGATAGCGGGTTCCATGCCGGTCAGCGCCTTGCCGTGGCAGGCCGCGCAAGCCGGAATCTGTTTCGATGCGTCGCCGTGCAGCACGATCTGCTCGCCGCGCGCAACGATGGCCGCCGACACGGTCGGCTTGGCCGGCGTGGGGTACGGCGGGCGTTGCTGCGAGAAGTACGTGGCGATTTGATGAAGGTAGTCGTCAGAAAGATACGTGACGAGGTAGTTCATCGGCGGGTACTTGCGGCGCCCCTCGCGGAAATTCTGTAGCTGGTTGTACAGATAGTCGGCCGGCTTGCCCGCCAGACGCGGGAAGTAGTCGTTGTCGGTACCTTGGCCATGCGAGCCGTGACAGGCCGTACAGCCTTGCACGCGCGCTTCCATCGTATCGGGGGCCTTCGGTTGAGTCTGCGCTTTCGCAGCGCTATAGACACCCGCGGAGCCGATCAGCAGAAGGGCGAGCAACGGGCGGAAAATGCGTCTTGAAGACACGCGTAACTCCATCAAAATCGGGGACCTGACCGAACTTCGGGCGGCTCGGTGTGAAGGGCAGCCGGCGCTGCGACGACGCGGAATTCTATCATCGAAGGGTGATGGTGACTATTTGCCACATTAGAGAAGGTTCCGTGTGTCACAGCTATGCGACAGTTTGTCGCGCGCCGCCGCCTGGCAAGTGGGCCGGCCATCCCGATTTTGTCCGAGGAATCGCGGGCGCAAGTGCTGCTCTTGCAGGCTTGCATGACAAAGCGGGTTGAACCGACGCGCACGCCGACCATCGAAGCGTACACTTCCGGGCGCGCTGGCGTCTGTCCGATGCCCACGCCCCTGGCTCAATGTCCACCGTTCTATTTTCCATAAGCTATCGGCCTTACATGAAGCTATTCAATTTTTCCCGTCCGGCGCTGCGTGCGTTGACGTTCGGCGCCGCCGCGCTGGTCATGACGTCCACGGCGTTTGCGCATGCGCATCTGGTGTCGAGCGAGCCGGCGGCGAACGCCGAAGTGGCCGCCGTCACCGAAGTGACGATCCATTTCACTGAGCCGCTCGAGCCGGCTTTCAGCAAGCTTGAACTGAGCGACGCGAGCGGCAAGCCCGCCGCGCTGGCCGCGTCGCAAGTCGACAAAAGTGATGCAAAAGTGATGCATCTGGCGTTGCCGCAGTTGGCGGCCGGCCGCTACGGGGTGCACTGGACGGCGGTTGCCACGGACGGCCATCGTACGCAAGGCGACTTCGCGTTCATCGTCAAATGACCATGGACGGACTGTGGATCGGGCAGGTCGCCATGGCCGCGCTCATGAATGTCGCGTTTGCGTTTGCCGTCGGTTCGGCCTTGCTCGGCGCGTGGCTCGCTAAGGATGCGCAGGCCAAGATCAACCCTGCGCGGCCCGCCTGGCTGCGCGCGCAACGGTCGATGCTGACGGCTAGCGTCGTGCTGGTGCTCGCGGATCTCGGCTGGCTGCTGTATCAGGCGGCGTCGATGAGCGGCGTGGCGTTGCCGGCGGCTATCGGCGTGGTGCCGTCCGTATTGACGCAAACCCATGTCGGTTATGGCTGGAGCGTGGCGTTCGCCGGCGCGCTGGTGTTGCTGGGCACGGCCATGGCCGGTCATACGGGCATGCTGCGCAATGCGCTGCTGTGGCTCGCGGTGATCGCGATTGCGGCGGGCAAGGCGTCGCTCGGCCACGCGGCAGATGCCGGCCCGGTCTCGGCGGCGCTCGGCATGCAGACGCTGCACGTGCTGGTCACGGGCGTCTGGGGCGGCCTGGCGATGGCGGCGGGGCTCGCGGTATTGCCCGCGCTGGGCATGTCGACCGCTCGTGGGATGCTGATCCGCACGGCGACGCAGGTGTCGAACGTATCGCTGGTGGCGGTCGGGCTGGTATTGCTGACGGGCGTCTTCAATGCCGTGCGTGGTTCGGGCGGCTCGTTCGAAGCGATCGAGACGAGCACGTGGGGCCACGTGCTGACGCTGAAGCTTACGCTGATCGCACTCGCACTGGTGCTCGGCGGACTCAACCGTTTCTCGGCGCTGCCGCGCTTGCGCCGCACGGCCTCGACGATGGACGCGCATACCTTCGTCAACGTGCTGTATCTGGAAGCTCTGGCGATGATTGGCGTGTTCGTCGCAGCGGCCGTGTTGTCGCACAGCGTGCCGGCATTTGCCGCGTTGGGCTGAGAAAAAAGCGCCGCACAGTAAAAACGTGCGGCGCAACACACACGGTCGCCCGGCGGTCGCCGGCTGATCCGTTACTGCCCTCTAGGCCGCGAGCGCGTTGCGCGCCCGTTCCAGTGTCTCTTCCGGAAACATCTCCTGCTGCAGTTCGCCGTCGTTGCCGAACCACTGGCAGATCAGCCCGTTGCCCGGCGCAAACAGCACCGGCCCGGTCCAGGTGGCCGTCATTGGACGTCCGCCGGACTTGAGCGTCAGGACGTCGCCGGCGCAGTAGGCGGGTTTCGTGGGCCTCGCAGGTTTCTTTCCCAGTCGCATGGTGAGCATCCGTTCGATGAGCCCGATCATTCGAGGCCGAGCCGATGTCCGAGAATCGGCGCGCAGAAGAGCGCGATCGCGCAGCCCGCTGCTTTGCCTTCCAGTTCCGCGCCTGCGGCATGCGAGCCGACCATATGCGTCAGCAGATCGGAGAGCTGCGGCAGGCAGTACAGTACCGCGGCCGCGACAAAGCACTTTTCGACCACGGAGATGCGCCAGCCGCGTTCATAGGCGAGCATCGCGCCGATGATGCGAAGCACGCCGAACACCACCAGCGCGCCGACGGCGGCCTGTTCGCGGAGCAGATAGTCTGGCAGGAATTCGCCCATGATGTTCCCCGATGCATGTGTCGTTTGCATGCATTTGAGCAAGGAGCGGGCCATGCGTATGTCCGGTGCCGAACCAACGGCGTGAAAGCCTTTCTGGATAAAGTTTTGCGGGCGATGTCGCAGGGCTGGGAAAGCGCCGCGAAGCGCGTGTTCCGGCAGTTTCGGTCCGCGGTGTAACGTAACTGAGACGGCGCGTGCTACGTCTGGCGTAACGTGCGCGCCGGTCAGCCGTGACACATCAAGCTGTCACGCAATTACCACTCCGCGACGCTGCCATCCTCATGGCGCCACACCGGGTTGCGCCAGCGGTGGCCGATCTTCGCCATCTCGCGCACCTTATCTTCGTTCACTTCGATACCGAGCCCCGGGCCTTGTGGAATCGACACGAAGCCGTCTTCGTATTTGAAGACTTCGGGGTTCTTGATGTAGTCGAGCAGGTCGTTGCCCTGGTTGTAGTGAATGCCAAGGCTCTGTTCCTGGATGAACGCGTTGTAGCTCACCGCGTCGATCTGCAGGCAGGTGGCCAAAGCGATCGGGCCAAGCGGGCAGTGCAGGGCGAGCGCGACGTCGTACGCCTCGGCCATCGCCGCGATCTTGCGGCACTCGGTAATCCCGCCCGCGTGCGATGCGTCCGGCTGGATGATGTCGACGTAGCCGCCCGACAGGATGTGCTTGAAGTCCCAGCGCGAATACAGGCGTTCGCCCAAGGCGATCGGCGTGTTGGTCTGGTTGACGATGTCGCGCAAGGCTTCCGCGTTTTCCGACAGCACTGGCTCTTCGATGAAGAGCAGCTTGTACGGGTCGAGCTCCTTGGCCAGCACCTTTGCCATCGGCTTATGCACGCGGCCGTGGAAGTCCACGCCGATGCCGATGTTCGGCCCAACCGCTTCGCGCACGGCGGCGACGTTGTCGATGACGCCTTGCACCTTGTCGAAGGTGTCGATGATCTGCAACTCTTCCGAGCCGTTCATCTTCACCGCCTTGAAGCCGCGTTCGACCACGGCGCGCGCATTGTTCGCAACATCGCTCGGACGGTCGCCGCCGATCCACGAATACACCTTGATCTTGTCGCGCAGTTGGCCGCCCAGCAGCGCATGAACCGGCACGCCGTGATGCTTGCCCAAGATGTCCCACAGCGCCTGGTCGACGCCTGCGATCGCGCTCATCGTGATCGGGCCGCCGCGGTAGAAGCCCGCGCGATACATCACCTGCCAGTGATCTTCGATCAGTAGCGGGTTTTTGCCGATCAGATAGTCGGATAGTTCCTCGACGGCAGCCGCCACGGTATGCGCGCGGCCTTCCACCACGGGTTCGCCCCACCCGACGATGCCTGCGTCGGTCTCGATCTTCAGGAAGCACCAGCGCGGTGGAACGATGAAGGTTTCGAGCTTCGTGATTTTCATGGCGTGCGTCTCCTTGCGGCTTGAGTGCCTGCGTGTGCGGGCGATTTCGAGGATTCACATGCTACAACAAAAGCGCGATTAAGTACTATTAATAGTACTATTCGTCAAATAGTGGCCGGGTGTTGGTCCAGATGTTGGCCGGGGCTGCTGGATACTCGCCGGGCGCCGGGCAACGGGCAACGGGCAACGGGCAACGGGCAACGGGCAACGGGCAACGGGCAACGGGCAACGGGCGACGGGCGACGGGCGACGGGCGACGGCGACGGCAACGGCAACGGCAACGGCGAGGTCGCGGCCGAGCATGACCAACGCCGGAACGGTGCCGAAGCCATAGGTCGGCAGGTCGGGATGCCGGATAATCGCGGTCGTTCCGATATCAATAGCGCCGAGAGGCTGCTGGGAGAAAGCTATTCAGCACGATCTGCATGGGCGCGTCGCCCATCTGCTGGCGACCGCGATTCTGCGCGGCGACTACGCGCCCGACTCGATCCTGCCGCGCGAGGCGGAGTTGATGGATACCTTCGGCGTGAGCCGGACGGTGTTGCGCGAGGCGCTGCGTACGCTGACGTCGAAAGGGCTGATCGAATCGCGTCCGCGGGTCGGCACCCGCGTACGGCCGAAGCACGCGTGGAATCTGCTCGATGCCGATGTGCTCGACTGGTACTCGCGCGTCGCGGAGCCGATGGCGTTCGCGCTCAAGCTGCAGGAAATGCGCGAGATGATCGAGCCGTACGCCGCAGGTCTGGCAGCGGCCTCGCACACGGACGACACCTTCAATGCGCTGGCGGCAGCCCATGCGTCGATGGTCGCGGCGCGCAATGTCGATGAATGGGTCCGCGCCGATCTGCAGTTCCATCTGAGCGTGCTGACGGCCTGCAGCAACGAATTGCTGATTCCGCTCGGTACGCTGATCGAGCGCACGCTGGAAGCACAGCTACGCCTGAATGCGAAACGCGCGGACGTGTTCAACGCATCGCTGGCCGAGCACACGGCGGTGTTCGAAGCGATCCGCGACCGTGACGCGGTGGCGGCGCGAGAAGCGATGGCAGGCTTGCTGAGCGTGACGCGCGGAAGAATCGAAGGGTGAGTGTGACGCGAGTGCGCCGCCGCTCCTGCTTGACCCATCCATCATCGTGCTCAATCCATCGCCGCATGCGCCATTGACGCATCCGGCGCCTGGCGCGCCGGGCGGATCAACAGCACCAGCGGAATGACCAGCAGCGTGGCCAGGAACATCAGCTTGAAGTCGTTCAGATAGGCGATCATCGAAGCCTGCTGCGTAATCGACGCGTTCAGCGCCGCCAGGTCGTAATTCGAACCGCTGTTGAGCATGGGCTGGATCGCCGGATTGAACGGTGTGATGTTCGCGGCGAGGTCAGCATGCGAAACCTGCGTGTTGCGCGTTATCAGCGTCTGCACGATCGAAATGCCGATACTGCTGCCGATATTGCGCATCAGGCTGTACGTCGCGGTGCCGTCCGCACGCAGTTCAGGCGTCAACGTGGAGAAGGTCAGCGCGCTCAATGGCACAAACACAAGGCCCAGGCCAAAACCCTGGATTACGCCAGGCCAGACGATATCCGACGCCGACAGCACGATCGTGTAATGCATCATCTGCCACAGCGCGAACGCGGAGATCAGGAAGCCGGCGAGCAGCAACAGCCGCGCGTCGACCCGCTTCGACAGCCGCCCCGCAAACAGCATCGCGACCATGGTCCCCGCGCCGCTCGGCGCCGTGACGAGACCCGTCGTCGCGACCGGATAGTTCATCAGGTTCTGCAGCATCGGTGGCAGCAAGGCGCGCGTCGCATACATCACCGCGCCGATCACGAAAATGAAGAACGTGCCGGTGGCGAAGTTCGGGTCCTTCAGCAACTCATATTTGAAGAACGATTGCTTGCCGACCGTCGCGGTATGCACGAGGAAGAACGCGAAGCTGAGCGCCGCGACCATCGCTTCGATGACGATCTCATGCGAGCCGAACCAGTCGAGCTGCTCGCCGCGGTCGAGCATCGCCTGCAGCGCGCCGATGGCAAGACCCAGGGTGGCAAAGCCGAATGCGTCAAACTTGGCGTCGTGTTTCGGTTCACGCGCCGGCAGGAAGGTGGCCACGCCGAACAGCGCAAACGCGCCGATCGGCACGTTGATGAAAAACACCCAGCGCCAGTTATAGCTATCGGTGAGCCAGCCGCCGAGCGTCGGCCCGAGAATCGGCCCGACCATCACGCCCATGCCCCACACCGCCATCGCCTGGCCCTGCTTTTCGCGCGGATTGATGTCGAGCAGGATCGACTGCGACAGTGGCACCAGCGAGGCCCCGAAAATCCCCTGCAGCAAACGCGACGCGACGATCTGCGTCAGCGTTTCCGACAACCCGCACAGCGCCGAGGCCACCGTGAAGCCGCCGATCGCAAAGATCAGCAACCGCTTGACGCTCAGCCGGTCGGACAGCCAGCCGGTCAAAGGCGTGGCGATCGCGGCCGCGACGATATACGAGGTCAGCACCCACGTGATCTCATCCTGCGACGCGGACAGCGTACCCTGCATGTGCGGCAGCGCGACATTGGCGATGGTGCTGTCGAGCGTCTGGATCAGTGTCGCGAGCATGATCGAGACGGTGATCATCGGCCGGTTGAGCGGGACGGCGGCGCTCGTCGGCGGGGAGTCGGAGGACATGGGCGAGCGGGATCTTCGATATAGTAAGCATGCTTAGTATATCGGCTGCATGCGCATGCGCCCACCAGGAATTATGCGGAGCCTGAATTGCGCTTGCTTACACCCATTCCGACGATGACAAACGAAGGCCTTTCGTATAATCCGCGTATGAGCATCCAACTCGAAGAGCGTTTCGGCTTTCTGATTTCCGACGTCGGCCGCCTGACAGGCAAGCGTTTCGACGATCTAGCGAAGTCATCGGTCGATCTGACACGCGCGCAGTGCCGCGTGCTGGCCAACCTCGCCCATTACGGCGACATCAACCAGGCGCGGCTCGCGGACCTGCTCGAAGTCGCGCCGATTTCGGCGGGACGTCTGCTGGACCGCATGGAAGAGGGCGGCTGGATCGAGCGCACGGCCAATCCGCAGGATCGCCGCGAGCGCCAGGTGCGTATGACGCCGAAGGCCGAGCGCACGCTTGGCAAGGCACGCAAAGTGGGCGATGAAATCGCGCTCGAAGCGCTGAACGGCTTTACCGACGAAGAAGCGAAGCAGCTCATCGCACTGCTGCAACGGGTGCGCGGTAATCTCAGCCGGCTGGTGGATCGCTGAACCCGCTGACATCGCGCTGATGTTCGTATTTACCCGTGGTTGCGGCATTGGACCACGCTGAAGACCGTCCTTGACCTGCCAACATGAGTAGGCAGGGTGTCAGTCGATCTTTCACTCCCTGCAGTTCCTGCCGGGCAGGTGCTACTTCCGCTCAGCCGGGACGCTCAGTCACCACAGGCAGTTGCGCGCGGTGCAGACGGCCTGCAAGCCGACCGACCTGGTCGGGGGAGTTGGGGATGAAAATCATCTCGGCAAAAACGATCTCGCTCACCTTCGCTGCTGACTTGGCCGGCTGCGGTGGCGGGGAATCTGGGCAGTGACCCGGCGGCGACACGGCAATTGTTTGACGCGTTACCACCGGCATTACAGGCAGCGACCTCATTCGCACTCGGCGAGTCGAGGGTATTGACGATGCCGGGCTACATCGACGAGGGGGTGTCTGTATTTGTGGCGGCGAAAGGCGTTCACCAGATACTCGAGCAGAGCCCTGGCGGACGCTCAGCATGCGCAGCAGAGTGCGCTGGTACGACTTCACGCTTGCCGAGGCAGGTGGTTTCTCGCGGCGTTTTGCAGGCCGTGTCGCAACGGGTAAGGACAGCGTCAGCGATCCGGCAATGGGCATAGCGGGTTAGCCAGGGCAATAGCGTTATTCGATCCGTTTCAGAAGATTGGATTTACCGGACGGGGGCGCGCAGAGCGTTGCCACTCTGATATAGCGGTTCTGCATACCGGTAACGGAAGTTATGTAATGCGACGATTTACCATCGTTCGTCTTGTGACAAAAAACTACACAATGGACTCGTCGATGATTTTCGTCGATAGAGGTTGTTATGAAATTAATTAGGTCTATAAAATATTTTAAATGTAGTAGAAGGCAACCGTAGAGAGCAACCATGAATCAGGAAGCAATGCAGAAGCCGTCCGTCAACGCGCCGTCCAAGGGACGCAAGCGGCAGCAATCCGTTTCGGCACTGCATGATGCGGAAAGCATCGCACTTTGGTATGACACGCGTGCACTCGAAAACCTGACCGACGTGCAACGCGAAGAGATCATCGGCAAGATCATTGAGAGCGGTTTCAATGGCGTAGTCCTTTATCCGAATAACTGGAGCACGTTTGCCGATCGCTTTCCGCCGACCACGACGCGCGTCGTCGCTTGTGCCGACGCGGCCGATTGGCAGTTGGCGCAGGCGGCCGGTTTCTTCGCTGAGGCGCAAGAGGGCGAAGCCAGGAGCATCGTGTCGAGCGCCGATATCCAGCTATTGGCACAAGCCGCCGATTCGGGCTGGTCGACCTGCTTCCGTACGCATGTCAACGATGCGCGCTCGCTGGGCGACTCGTTCCGCCATGGTGTCCATCACGATTGCGTGATGGTGTCGTTTAAAGATCCGACCAACATTCCACTCGAACTGGTGATCGCCGAGTTGCACACCCAACCGGCGCGTCTCCTCAAGGAAGTCGGCGCGGATGTCGACGACGCGGTGATCGCGCTTGGGGTGCTGGAACTCGGAAGCGACGGCGTAGTGGCGAGTTTCACCGACGTGGCGCAGTTCGACGCCTTCGTCGCAAAGCTCGATGCGGTCCGCAACCCGCCCATGCGTGTTCAGACGGGTGTGGTGAGGGCGACGCGTCATCTCGGCCTTGGCTATCGGGCTTGTATTGACACAACGCACATGTTCGAACCCGACGAGGGCCTGTTGGTAGGGTCCACGTCGACGGGCGGACTGTTGTGCTGCCCGGAAGTCTTCCATCTTCCCTATATGGAACTCCGTCCGTTCCGCATCAACGCAGCTTCAGTACACAGCTACGTCTTTCATGCAAGCGACCGGACCAGCTATATCAGCGAACTCAAGGCAGGCTCGCAGATCACCGCGGTCAATGCGTCGGGCCGCACGCGGCAGATTTACGTGGGACGCGTCAAGACGGAGATCCGTCCGCTGATCCTGATAGAAGTGACGTTCGACGGCGGCGAGAACGTCAACATCGTCATGCAGGACGACTGGCATGTGCGCGTCTTTTCAGATCAGGCGTTACCCCGCCACGTGACCGAACTGCGCCCCGGCGATCGCGTGCTGGGATTCACGACGCAGCCGGGTCGCCATGTCGGCGTCAAGGTCGACGAGCACATCATCGAAGTCTGATTGTTTCGCCGACTTGCTCGCTGAGCATCGCATACATATCTTGGTGCGCCGTTAATGTAGGAATGCAGAATGAATAAGATAATTTTGACTGGTGCCACCGGCTTTGTCGGCAGCGCACTTGCTGCAACCTTGTTATCCCGCGGCGCGACCGTGCTCGCGGTGTCCCGCAATGATCAGGATGGCTGCCGCACCGAAACGGCCGTGCGTGAAGCGGCCGCCGGCTGCGGACTTGACCTTGGTGCTGCTATCCGCGATCGCTTGGTAACGTTCGACGCGGGGCAGGGTCCGCTCGCTGACGCGCTCGACGCCGACTCGCTGCAAGCGGCCGACGCCGTCTGGCATTGCGCTGCAGAGATGAGCTATTCGGCGAACAAGCTTGCGCATGCGTATCAAACCAACGTGTGCGGCACCGTGGACCTATATCGGAAGGTCGCTGCGCACGCGCCCGCTTGCAAGCGCTTCTACTACGTGTCGACCGCATACACTGCGGGCATCCGGGGCGGTAATACAGACGAGACATTGCACGTCGGCAATCCTTGCGTGAACAGCTATCAGGTTACGAAATGGTGCGCGGAGCAGTCGCTGTCGGTGCTGCACCAGGAGGGAGCGCTGCCGGTCGCCATTTTCCGGCCGACGATCGTTGTCGGTCACGCGCAGACTGGATGGGCCCGACGCAATGGTTTTGGTTTCTACATGTTCGTCGATGCAATCGAAGCCGTGCGCCGCGCAGGGGCATCCCACGCGCGGCTGAATCTGCCGGGCGACGTCAAGCCCGATCTCGTGACGGTTGATCGCGTCGTCGACGACATGGCGGGACTGACGTCGCGTGAGAATCAGGGTGCCGCTTTTGAGGTGTTCCATTGCTCCGGTGGCCGCGAACTGAACAATCGGCAGCTCCTGTCGATCATCAGCGAGACGACTGGCGTACGCGCGACGCATGGACCGCCGATGACACTGCACGATCAGCGTATTGATCGTGCGATTGATGCGAATCGCCTGTTTGCGAGCACCGATTGGACGTTCAACCGCACGAGCCTCGATGCGGCACTGAAGCGGGAATCGCGTTCGACGCCTGTTGACAAGGACCTGCTCGCGCGCCTGGTCGATTGGTACCGGTCGGAGGTGCCGCTCAAGATACCTCCGGTCGCAGGGCAGTTGGAAACGCAAGCGTGAGTGTCCTCATGTCTTCGCCGCCTCCCGTCGCCGCGCCGCAGTTTAGCGGCAACCGTGTCGATGCGCTGACCGAAGCATTTGCGGAATTGGTTCGCTACGACAATACCAATACCAACCAGATTCTCGTTCTAGACGGCACGTTGTGCGCAGCACGCCTCGCTGGCGCCGTCACGCGTGCTGCACGGGCCTTCCCGTTGCTTCACGCCGGCTACCCGCCTGATCCTGGCGCGGCGCACGATGTGGACGCGGGGAGCGTCGCGCTGCGTGTCCATCGCTGGAACGGTCGATGCGATTTCGGCGACGCGGGATTTCGCGCGCTGCTCATGAGATTGAACGAGCTCAACAGGCTCGATTGGAAGCGGCGCGCGCCATTTCAGTTGTATCTCGTGCTGGGCCGTGATGCTTCGACGTCGTGCGTCTACCTAAGCAGCGCACACGCTGTCGCCGATGCTCACAGCGATTGTTTGCTGCTCGAACGCATCATGGACGAATATGTGTGCGCCAACGCCAACGCCAACGCCAACGCCAACGCCAACGCCAACGCCAACGCCAACGCCAACGCGCATGCACATGCACATGCACATGCACATGCACATGCACATGCACATGCACATGCACATGCACATGCAGATGCAGATGCAGATGTCCCAGCCGCGCCGCCAGCTATCCATGACTTCGAGCCGCTTCACCGTATTCGTCCCGAGTGGTATTCGCCGCGTGCCCGTGCAATCCGGCTGGCGCGCGCGGCGCTCAACATCGCGGGCGATCTGCTTCGCCGCAATCGGAATTTCACGAGTCGACGTGCGGCGCTCACTGGTGCGCCAATGCCACAAATCGATTTCTATCACAGCGTGGTGGACAGCGAACTCGAAACGACGGCGAAGCGGATTGCGAAGCACATGGGCGTTACGCTCAATACGCTCTTGACGACGGCACTGGTGCGGTTGACTGAGCGTGGCGGCACGGGCCTCGGCTTCACGCGTGTGACTTGCGCGATCAGCTTGCGGCTAACGCTGGATCCGCGTTACGCGGACACGTTTCGCAACTACCTCGTCCCCGCCGGTCTACGCATTCGCACTGGTCTGCCCGATAGGGTGTTGCTTGCGCACGTGCATGGTGCTGTGCAACGCGCGCGCGAACAGGCGGCCTTGCAACTGGAACTGGGCCGGCTCGAATGGCTTGTGCTGCTGCTCAAGATTCCCGTCCTCTATCCTCTGACACGCGCCATAGTGCGCCGCGCACAGGGGACTAACGCGTGCGTTTCAAACCCCGGCCTGATTCGCGCGGATATGAGGAAACTGGACGCGTGCGTCGAAGGCCCCGCACGCGCGCGTGCGCCTTCCAGCTACGTCGGCTTTGGATGTCTGGTAGAGCCATACGACTTCATTCTTTATACGCCGACTGTGAACGGACGGCTGCAGTTTGACGCAGTCTTCCGGCGCTCCGCATTCGACGATTTCAGTACTCAGTTCATGGGGCCGTACTGCGCCGAACTCAGACGCCTGCTGGATAGCCTCGACGGTGCCGAACCTGCAGTGTTGCCTGGCTCAGCCCGCGAGGCACGGAGTGTCGAACGCCGCGGGTAGCGCCGGTTGGCCGTGCATCGGTGGTGCTCGGCGGCAGTTGAACGGCCCGTGGACGTGTCGCCACGACTGATCTTTCACATTGGAATTACCAGGTAAGGAACACGGATGACCTACATTGCACGCAAGCGACGCTGGTCGCGGTTTGTCGATCCGCAAAGCGGATCCGCACTGATCGTGCCGATCGACCACGGTCTGACGATCGGCCCTGTACGCGGTATCGCACGTCTCGAAGACCTGGTTGGCTGGGTGTCGCGGGGCTTGCAAACGGGGGTCGTCGTGCACAAGGGACTCGCGGAACGCCTGGGGCTTGTGACCAGCGGCGGAATGATGATTCATCTGAACGGTGCGCTGTCCCTTGACGAACAGCCTGACCGGAAGCGTCTGCTGACATCAGTTGAGGCGTCAATGCGGCTGGGTGCCGATGCGGTTTCGGTGCAAACCAATTTTTTGCCGGCGAACACGGGCTCCAACCTGCGATTGCTCGGCCGCGTGATCGACGATGCGCATCAGTTCGGGCTGCCGGTGCTCGCGATGCTCTATGACAAGACGGGTACCGGTAACGCGAGCGAGCGTATGAGACGGATGCGCCATTTCGTTCGTGCGGCGGTCGAAATGGGAGTCGATGCAATCAAGCTCGGCGTTCCCGATGACCTCTCCGCGATCGCCGAGTTGATTGACGGCGTGCAATCGCACACGAGCGTCGTGTTCGCAGGTGGCGAGCGCAAGTCGGATGCGCAGTTGGTTGAACTGGCGCGCGCGATCGTGCAGTACGGCGGGGCGGGTTTGTGCGTCGGCCGTAATGTGTTCCAGCACGATGATCCGTGCAGCATTCTGGCGGAACTGCGCGACGCGTTGCGTACTACGCGTACCGCATGCGGTGAGCCCGACGGGGCGCGACGATTTCCGGGCGAGTTGCGACCGCATTTCGAACCGCACGGGCTGTGCAAGCCGGTTAAGGAGCCGGCCTGCGCCATAACGACGTAACGAACCGCGCTAGCCAGCGTCGATGAAGGTAGCGTATTTCGACACGAATAAGGAGACTGTCATGGTATTACCGCTGCTGCAGCGGGCAGGTTGCGTCGAGTCGCTGGTCGACCGGCATGTGCGGGCGGGACGCGGCGAGCGCACCGCGCTAATTGAGTGTTCCAGCGAGGGCCGGCGCAGCCTCAGCTATGCGCAATTGGCCGCCGCTACCATTCGGCTCGCGGGTGAGCTCGACGTGGAGTTGGGCGGATGCCGTGCGCAGCAGCGCATTGCCATCGTCGGAAGCTCGACGCTCGAAACGCTCTGCATCTGGCTTGCGGCGATGCGCGCGGGACACTTGCCGTTTCTTGTCCATCCGGACCTCGGCGACGATGCATACGACCTCCTCTTCAGCGATTTCGATCCCGCACGCGTTTTTCGCGACCGCACCGCGCGGGTACGGCACGGCCTCGATTTGCGGCCGGTCGACGAGGCTGGACTTGAGCGCCGCGAGGTCGCCGCCGCGTGCATGGCCATCCGGCGCGAGCCGGGGGCTGACACCGATACCGGGCCGGACTTGCGTGCCGCATTCTGCCTTGCATCGTCTGGATCGACGGGACGCCCGAAGATCTGTGTGCATTCCCATCACGCGGTGGCTTCATTTGAACGGCACGTGACAGGACCCATGTGGCGGTTGAGAGATGACGATATCGTGTTGGGGACGAGCGGGCCGTACTTTTCGTTTGGGCTGCAAGGCGTCCATCCGGCGCTGTCGATCGGCGCCACGTCCGTACTGCTGCCCGGCTGGCAAAGCCACGACGAATTTCTCGCGGCCATCGAAGCGGAGCGAGTCAGTGTGTTCCTCGCGGTGCCGACGCTGTATCACCTGTTGATGGCGCGCGCGAAGCGGCCGTTCAGGCTCGACTCGCTGCGCTTGTGTCTTGCTGCGGGTGAACGGCTGCCGGCTGTAGTGCGTGAGCGTTGGGAGGCGTTCTCGCGCGCACCGATGCTCGATTCAATCGGCACGACGGAAACTTTTCTACCCTATCTGTCTGAAGTCGCTGGTGTTGCGTCCGGTCTGCGCGAGGTCGCGGCATTTGGCTATGAATGGACTGCGGCAGGGGGAGACCCCGACACCGGCGCATACGGGAGCGCAGGCGCGCTCGACGATGCATCGGTGTTGCGCGTCACCGGTGACGCGCTGATGCTAGGGTGTTTCCGACCCGGGGAGAGCGCAGCTTACCAGCCGCAAGGCCCCACTTTCGACCCCGGCGATCTGTTTGCGCGCGCTGGCGACGGCTGGCGCTTCCTGTCACGTCGCTCTGAGCGAACGAAGGTTGCGGGGCATTGGGTGTCACCACAAGATCTGGAAGAGTTCCTGCTCGCCGATCCACGCGTGGTGAAGGCCGCGGCGCTACCGGTCGAGACGCCCGAAGGGCTGGTGCGGCTACGCGCATTTATCGTGCTGGACGTTCCGGAGTACTGCGCGGCGCATATCGTCGACGATCTGATCCGGCGCATCCAGCGTGAACTCAAACCGGGCGCCCTGCGTCCGGACCGAATCGAGGTCGTGCGGGACCTGCAGAGCACGCCGAGCGGCAAGCTCAGGCGCGAGGCGTTGCACGTAGCACCGCAGAACGGTACGGGGTGTGTACTGTCTGGCCCGCGGCGTTGAGGGAAATGGATCGCGCCCGGGTATCGGGTTGCATACCGGATAGACGAACCCGTAAACGGACAAAGGGTTACAAGCCAATGACCTGTAACCCTTTGATAACACTGGTGGCGAATCAGGGACTCGAACCCCGGACCTGCGGATTATGATTCCGTCGCTCTAACCAACTGAGCTAATTCGCCGAAAGAAGCGAGATTATGCGGATAGCGCCGGAGGCTGTCAACCCCCGGCGCGCAACTTTTTCAAGTTGCCCCGTCCGCCAGGCGTTTCAGTCCTTCGCGTAAATATCCGAGTCCTTGGTTTCCCTGACGAACAGCACGCCGATCACGAGCGTGACGAGCGCGATCACAATCGGATACCACAGCCCCGAGTAGATGTTGCCCTTGGCCGCCACGATCGCGAAGGCGGTCGCCGGCAGGAAGCCGCCGAACCAGCCATTGCCGATGTGATACGGCAGCGACATCGAGGTATAGCGGATGCGCGTCGGGAACATCTCCACCAACATCGCCGCAATCGGCCCGTAGACCATCGTCACGTAGATCATCATGATCGTCAGGATCACCACGCTCATCGGCCAGTTGATCTGCGATGGATCGGCCTTCGGCGGATAGCCGGCGGTCTTCAGCGTGGTCGCCAGGGTCTTGTCGAACGCCTTGCCCTGGTCCTTGGCGTCGGCGGCCTTGCCGTCATACGTGTTGATCACCGTATCGCCGACCTTGATCTCCGCCAGCGTGCCCGCCGGCGCCGCGACGTTCTCGTAGTTCAAGCCGGCTTTCGAGAGCGCGCTCTTGGCGATGTCGCAGGAACTCGTGAACTTCGCCGTGCCGACCGGGTTGAACTGGAACGAGCACTCGTCCGGGTTCGCGATCACGACGATCGGAGACTTCGCCGTAGCCGCTTCCAGCGCCGGGTTCGTATAGTGAGCCAGCGCCTTGAACAGCGGGAAGTACGTGCAGGCAGCAATCAGCAGGCCGGCCATGATGATCGGCTTGCGGCCAATGCGGTCCGACAGCGAGCCGAAGAACAGGAAGAACGGCGTGCCGATCAGGAGCGCAATCGCGATCAGGATGTTGGACGTCGCGCCATCGACCTTCAGCGTCTGCGTCAGGAAGAACAGCGTGTAGAACTGGCCGGTGTACCAAACCACGGCCTGGCCGGCGGTCACGCCGATCAGCGCGAGAATCACGACCTTCAGGTTTTTCCACTGACCGAATGCTTCCGACAGCGGCGCCTTCGACGTCTTGCCTTCAGCCTTGATGCGCTCGAACACCGGCGATTCATGCAGTTGCAGGCGGATCCACACCGACACGCCGAGCAGGATGATCGACGCGATGAACGGGATACGCCAGCCCCACGCGCCGAACGCGTCTTCGCCCATGGCCGTGCGCACGCCGAGAATCACCAGCAGCGACAGGAACAGGCCGAGCGTGGCAGTCGTCTGGATCCACGCGGTGTAGAACCCGCGGCGTCCCTGAGGCGCATGTTCCGCGACATAGGTTGCCGCCCCGCCGTATTCGCCGCCGAGTGCGAGGCCCTGCAGCAAGCGCATCGCGATGAAGATCACCGGCGACGCCATGCCGATCGACGCGTAGCCGGGCAGGAAGCCGACCAGGAAGGTCGACAGGCCCATAATCACGATCGTGATGAGGAACGTGTATTTGCGCCCGACCATATCGCCGAGGCGTCCGAATACGATCGCGCCGAATGGCCGCACCGCGAATCCCGCGGCGAAGCTGAGGAGCGTGAAGATGAACGCGGCAGTCGGATTGACGCCGGAGAAGAAGCTCTTGCTGATGAAAATCGCAAGTGAGCCGGCCAGATAGAAGTCGTACCACTCGAAAACCGTACCCAGCGACGATGCGAAGATTACCCGCTTCTCATCGCGCGTCATCGGCACGTGCGAGATTTGCCCGCCAACGGTAGCCATATGTCGTCTCCAATATTGATATGTGCACGCGGTTCGCCGGCAAAGGCGTTCCCGTGCAACCGATTATTGGAGTGGAAACTTACGGCGTACTGACGTGATGGGGTGAAATGGCAGCTTCGGGCGTGTAGGGGGAAATTCAATCAAAAAACGGTAACGTACCGCTAAATTCTTATAAGATTTGCCAAAATTATCTCAATATGGCGGCGGCGCCATGTGCGGACCGTTGCGCCCTTAGGGTAAGTCCCGTGCCCGTTCGAGTACCTGCAAGCTGACACGCACAAGCGTTCCGGCCAGCCGCGGCGAGGTTTGATAGACGTTATCGTCAATCGTCATTTCTCCGCCGTGCATCGTCGCGATCTCGCGGACGATCGCGAGCCCAAGGCCGCTGCCGTCGCCTTCGCGGCCGAGAATCCGGTAAAAACGCTCGACCACCCGCGAGCGCTCGGCTACCGGAATGCCGAGTCCGGTGTCTTCCACTTCCAGATGCACGCGCCGCGCCGTCGCGTCGTGCCGCACCCGTACGGTGATCCGCCCGCCAGCCGGCGTGTAGCGGATCGCGTTGTCGATCAGATTCGACAACATTTCCCGCAACATGACCGGGTTGCCGTCGACTTCGACGGGTTCCTCGGGCGCTTCGTAGCCGAGGTCCATCTGCTTGGCGAGCGCGGCCTGAACCCAATCGCGCACAGCGTTGCGGGCCACCTCGGTCACCTCGACCGGCGTGAAAATCTGGCCCGACATGCGGTTTTCCGCGCGCGCCAGCGCCAGCAACTGGGTGACGAGACGCGCCGCATGCTCCGAACTCGTGGCGATCTGTTCGAGCGAGCGGTGAACTTCCGCGGAGGCGTCCTGGCGCAGCGCAAGCTCGGCCTGGGTGCGCAGACCGGCAAGCGGCGTTTTCATCTGATGCGCGGCGTCGGCGATAAAGCGCTTCTGCAACTCCATGTTCTGTTCGAGGCGTGTCAGCAGATCGTTGAACGACGTCACCAGCGGCTCGATTTCCGGCGGCGCGCGGCGGGCTTCGAGCGGCGACAGATCGTCCGGGCGGCGCGCGCGAATATGCGCCTGCAGGGCGTGCAGAGGCGCGAGTCCGCGCGACAGGCCGAACCACACCAGCAGGATCGCCAGCGGCAGGATCACGAACTGCGGCAGGATCACGCCTTTGATGATGTCGTTGGCAAGCTGGCTGCGTTTGTCGAGCGTCTCGGCGACCTGCACCAGCACGGGTTGAGCGCCGCGCGTCTGCGGAAACTCGACGGTCGTATAGGCGACGCGGATATCGTTGCCGCGCAGCACGTCGTCGCGGAATTCGACGAGGCCGGGCGGCGGCCGGTCTTCCTCGTGCGGCAGCGGCATGTCGCGCTCGCCGCCCACCAGTTCGCCGCGCGTGCCGAGCACCTGATAGAACACGCTGTCGACGTTGTCGGCGCGCAGAAAGTCGCGGGTGGAGTCGGGTAGCGACAGCTCCGCCACGCCGTTGATCGGGTGGATCTGGCGGGCGAGCACGTAGGCGTCGGTTTCGAGCGCACGGTCGAACGGGCCGTTGGCGATCGACTTGGCGACCAGGTAGGTGACCGCAAGGCTCATCGGCCAAAGCAGCAGCAGCGGCGCCAGCATCCAGTCGAGAATCTCGCCGAACAGCGAGCGCGGGCGTGCTTCGGCGGCGGCTTCGGTCTCGTCGGGCGGGGCGAACGGATTGGCGTAGCGCTCGTCGCGCGCCTCGTCGAGGTCCGCCGCGTGCGCCGTAGCGCGGTCTGCGCGTGCGGACATGGGCGTCCTCTATTTGTAGTGATGGCTCGCCGGCATCGCGGCCGACGAGGGCGATGCCGGCGGTTCTGGCTCGGCCGGAGCATGCGGCGCGGGCGCGTTGGCGCTCACGTTCGTGTTCGAGGGTAGGGCGGCTTTCTCGAGGCAGTACCCGAGGCCCCGCACGGTGATGATGCGCACGCCGCTCGGCTCGATCTTCTTGCGCAGCCGGTGCACGTAGACTTCGATCGCGTTATTGCTGACTTCCTCGCCCCATTCGCACAGATGGTCGACGAGCTGTTCCTTCGATACCAGCCGCCCGATCCGTTGCAGCAGCACTTCGAGCAGACCGAGTTCGCGCGCCGACAGGTCGATCACCTGCTCGTTGACATAGGCGATCCGGCCGACCTGATCGAACGACAGCGAACCGTGCCGCACCACCGTCGGGCCACCGCCCGCGCCGCGCCGGGTCAGCGCGCGCACGCGCGCCTCGAGCTCGTTCAGTGCGAAGGGTTTGGCCATGTAGTCGTCGGCGCCCAGGTCGAGGCCTTTGACGCGTTCGTCGACGCTGTCCGCGGCGGTGAGGATCAGCACCGGCACGTTCGAATTGCGGGCGCGCAGGCGGCGCAGCACCTCGAGCCCGGACATGCGCGGCAGGCCCAGATCGAGGATCAGCAAGTCGAAAGTTTGCATCGACAGGGCGGTGTCGGCCTCGACGCCGTTCTTCACGTGATCGACGGCATAGGCCGATTGGCGGAGTGATCGAACCAGACCGTCCGCGAGTATGCTGTCGTCTTCGGCAATCAGAATTCGCATGGTGCGCCAACCTGGCGTTGCCGGCGCCGTGGGGTGTCCCCGGCGCACAGCGGTCTCCGAAAATTATTGTGGGTAGTTGGGCAGCGCGACGGTAAAAATGCGCGTTCGCATGAGAATCGCGCTTGCCAAAACTACTGTTTTTTTATACAGTGTCTGGGTTTCGTGTGCTGTCCTTCAAGAATCTTGAAAAGGCGGGCCGCACATCTGCCTCAGACGCCGTTCATCATAGCAAAGGACGATTCATGGAAGAAAGCAAGAAAGGCTCGGCTGGACTGACTGCTGAAAAGAGCAAGGCACTCGCTGCCGCGCTTGCGCAGATCGAAAAGCAGTTCGGCAAAGGGTCGGTCATGCGGCTCGGCGCAGGTGAGGTAGTCGAAGACATCCAGGTGGTCTCAACCGGATCGCTCGGCCTCGACATCGCGCTGGGCGTCGGCGGTTTGCCGCGTGGCCGTGTGGTCGAAATTTATGGCCCGGAATCGTCCGGTAAAACCACGCTGACGCTGCAAGTCATCGCCGAAATGCAGAAGATCGGCGGCACGGCAGCGTTTATCGACGCGGAACACGCGCTGGATATCCAGTACGCGGGCAAGCTCGGCGTGAATGTGAACGACCTGCTGGTTTCGCAGCCGGACACCGGCGAACAGGCGCTCGAAATCGCCGACGCACTGGTGCGCTCGGGCTCGATCGACATGATCGTGATCGACTCGGTCGCGGCACTCGTGCCGAAGGCTGAAATCGAAGGCGAAATGGGCGACTCGCTGCCGGGTCTGCAAGCGCGTCTGATGTCGCAAGCGCTGCGCAAGCTCACCGGCACGATCAAGCGCACGAACTGCCTCGTGATCTTCATCAACCAGATCCGTATGAAGATCGGCGTGATGTTCGGCAACCCGGAAACCACCACGGGTGGTAACGCGCTGAAGTTCTACGCGTCGGTGCGTCTGGACATTCGCCGGATCGGTTCGATCAAGAAGAACGACGAAGTGATCGGCAACGAAACGCGCGTGAAGGTCGTGAAGAACAAGGTGTCGCCACCGTTCCGGGAAGCGATTTTCGACATCCTGTACGGCGAAGGCATTTCGCGTCAGGGTGAAGTCATCGACCTCGGCGTGCAAGCGAAGATCGTCGACAAGGCCGGCGCCTGGTATAGCTACAACGGCGAACGGATCGGTCAGGGTAAGGACAACGCGCGTGAATTCCTGCGCGAAAATCCGGACATCGCCCGTGAGATCGAAAACCGCATTCGTGAATCGCTGGGCGTGAATGCCATGGCAGAAGCGGCGACGGGCGTAAGCGCCGAAGTCGCGGGCGAAGAAGAGTAACCAGCACGTGATACGCAAGGGCCGGCCGCTGTCCAGCGCTGCCAACGCAGGACGCAACGCGGACGGCCCGCGTGACGACGACACCGATCCCTTCGAGTCGTTCGATGCGCATGATCGCGCCGAAGGTCGTCAGCCGCAGTCTGATTCTTCTGCAGAAGCTGCAGCGGATCCGTCCGAAACCACCTACACCCGCTCGCGCCGCACACCTGGCGAGGCGAAGCCGGGGCAGGACGATGCAAAAAAATCCCAACGCCCAGCCCGTTCGCTCAAAGGACGTGCGCTCGGCTATTTGTCCCGGCGTGAATACAGCCGCTCCGAACTGGCGCGCAAGCTGAAGCCGTTCGTCGAAGAAACCGATTCGCTCGACACCTTGCTCGATTCGCTGGAGGCCGAAAACTGGCTGTCCGATTCGCGTTTTGCTGAAAGCCTGGTCCATCGGCGCTCGTCGCGGTTGGGTGCGAGCCGGATTGTCGGCGAATTGAAGCAGCACGCGGTGGACCAAACGCTGGTCGAAGAAGCCAGTGCGCAACTGCGCGAAACCGAACTCGCGCGAGCCCAAGCCGTCTGGCGGAAGAAATTCAGCCAACTGCCCGAAACGCCCGCCGAGCGGGCCAGGCAGGCGCGCTTTCTGGCATCGCGCGGTTTCTCGGGCGCCACGATCGGCAAAATTCTCAAAGGGTTCGACGAGGAATGAAGCGGCGAGTCGCTGCGAGGCCGCGGCAGAACCCCGCCGCCAGCCGCACTTTGAGATAAGGCCGTCCGCGCTGAACCGCCCGCCGGGCGGCCCTGCGCATTCCCACCTGTCTCAAATACCCAGTATGCTAAAATTCGGGGGTTTTCCAATCCGGCCTTCCCTTTCCGCATGCCGCTCTCCCCGCCAGTGTCCCGTCAGTTGCGCCACCGTCGCGCAATCAGAGCGGAAGCCTATGAGCGAGCCGATGGCCTGTGGGATGTGGAAGCGTGCTTGACCGACGAAAAACCGCGCGATGTGGTGCTTGCGTCGGGCGTCCGGCCCAATGGTCAGCCGATCCATGAACTCTGGCTTCGCATCACCATCGATCGCAAGCTCAACGTCGTCGACGCCGAAGCGTCGTCCGACTGGGTGCCCTATCCAGGGTTGTGCCAAGCCAGCAATCCCGCCTACCGTGCCCTCATCGGGCTCAATCTGTTCCGCAACTTCCGTCGCGATGCTGCCCGTTTGCTGGCCGGCACGGCTGGCTGCACGCATCTCACGGAGTTGTGCGCGCTTTTGCCGACCGCCGCAATCCAGGCGTTCGCCGGCGACGTATGGAACACCAATGAAGACACGCCGGGCGCGACGGCAAAGTCAGGGACCGAGCAGGCCACAAGTGCAGACAGCACAGACGAGCATTCCAACAACAAACCGCCATTCCAGTTGGGACGCTGCCACGCGCTGCGTTTCGACGGCGAGGCGGTGCAACAGTTTTATCCGCGCTGGTATGGCCGCGCTCCGTATACAGCGGATCGCGCGCCATCGTCAGGCGACGGGGCAGCCCGCCAGACAGGTGAGGGCGGCAACGCGTCCGGCATGAACGACGGCAGCGGAAACGATGTTCAATCCAACTCTCAGACTGAAGGGAATCACGCATGAAGATTCACGAGTACCAGGGTAAGGAAATCCTGCGGAAATTCGGCGTCGCGGTACCGCGCGGCAAGCCGGTCTTCTCGGTGGATGATGCGGTCAAGGCCGCGGAAGAGCTTGGCGGCCCGGTATGGGTCGTGAAGGCTCAGATCCACGCGGGTGGCCGTGGCAAGGGCGGCGGCGTGAAGGTCGCCAAGTCGCTGGATCAGGTTCGCGAGTATTCGCAACAGATCCTCGGCATGCAGCTCGTCACGCACCAGACCGGTCCGGAAGGCCAGAAGGTGAATCGTCTGCTGATCGAAGAAGGCGCTGACATCAAGAAGGAACTGTATGTCGGCCTGGTGATCGATCGCGTTTCGCAGAAGATCGTCGTGATGGCATCGAGCGAAGGCGGCATGGACGTCGAAGAAGTCGCGGAAAAGACGCCTGAGCTGATCCACAAGATCGCCGTCGATCCGTCGACCGGTCTGAAAGACGCCGAAGCCGACGAGCTCGCCACGAAGATCGGCGTGCCCGCCGCTTCGCTGCCGCAAGCACGCGCGATCCTGCAAGGCCTGTACAAGGCATTCTGGGAAACCGACGCATCGCTGGCCGAAATCAACCCGCTGATCCTGACCGGCGACGGCAAGGTCATCGCGTTGGACGCCAAGTTCAACTTCGATTCGAACGCACTGTTCCGTCACCCGGAAATCGTCGCGTATCGCGATCTGGACGAAGAAGATCCGGCTGAAGTCGAAGCGTCGAAGTTCGACCTCGCTTACATCTCGCTCGACGGCAACATCGGCTGCCTCGTGAACGGCGCTGGCCTCGCAATGGCAACGATGGACACCATCAAGCTGTTCGGCGGCGAACCGGCGAACTTCCTGGACGTGGGCGGTGGCGCCACGACCGAGAAGGTCACGGAAGCGTTCAAGATCATGCTGAAGAACCCGAACCTGACCGCGATTCTGGTCAACATTTTCGGCGGCATCATGCGCTGCGACGTGATCGCGGAAGGCGTGATCGCGGCGTCGAAGGCCGTGTCGCTGAAGGTGCCGCTCGTGGTCCGCATGAAGGGCACGAACGAAGACCTGGGCAAGAAGATGCTCGCTGAATCCGGCCTGCCGATCATTGCGGCAGACAGCATGGAAGAAGCGGCTCAGAAGGTTGTCGCGGCTGCCTCGGGCAAGGCGTAAGCCGAGCTGGGCGTTTATGAGGCGGCTGTAGCCAGGCCGCTTTTGCCTGGCTGTTTTTACCAGACTGCTTCTACCAGGATTAACCAGGATTACGAATGGCGGCGCGTGAGCGACGCGGGCGGAGAACATCCCGCCTCGCGGCGCCACCGCGCGACGCCAAACGAACAGAGGTCAATACATGTCGATTCTGATTAACAAAGACACCAAGGTCATCACGCAGGGCATCACCGGCAAGACCGGTCAGTTCCACACGCGTGCTTGCCGTGAATACGCAAACGGCCGTGAAGCGTTCGTTGCGGGCGTGAACCCGAAGCGCGCCGGCGAAGACTTCGAAGGCATTCCTATCTACGCTAGCGTCGCTGAAGCCAAGGCTGAAACGGGCGCGACCGTGTCGGTGATTTACGTTCCGCCGGCAGGCGCTGCTGCTGCGATCTGGGAAGCGGTCGAAGCCGACCTGGATCTCGCAATCTGTATCACGGAAGGCATTCCTGTCCGTGACATGATCGAGCTCAAGGCACGCATGCGCGCAAAGAACAGCAAGACGCTGCTGCTCGGACCGAACTGCCCGGGCACGATCACGCCGGACGAACTGAAGATCGGCATCATGCCGGGTCACATCCACCGCAAGGGGCGCATCGGCGTCGTGTCGCGTTCGGGCACGCTGACCTATGAAGCAGTCGGCCAATTGACGGCGATCGGCCTTGGCCAATCGTCGGCAGTCGGTATCGGCGGCGACCCGATCAACGGTCTGAAGCACATCGACGTGATGAAGATGTTCAACGACGATCCGGAAACGGACGCCGTCATCATGATCGGCGAGATCGGCGGTCCGGACGAAGCGAATGCTGCTGAGTGGATCAAGGACAACATGAAGAAGCCGGTGGTTGGCTTTATCGCCGGTGTTACGGCGCCTCCGGGCAAGCGCATGGGCCACGCCGGCGCGCTGATCTCGGGCGGTGCGGACACGGCTGAAGCCAAGCTGGAAATCATGGAAGCTTGCGGCATCAAGGTCACGAAGAACCCGTCGGAAATGGCGCGTCTTCTGAAGGCGATGCTGTAAAAACGAAATTCGCGCGCAGTCACGGCGCGTTTTTGATACGCTTACGAAACCCTTTCGTGAGCGGGCAGTCTTAAAAAGCGGGGGAGTGTAGACTCCCCCGCTTTTTTATTGCCCGCGCGTCCTATTCCTTCTTGCTCTTTCACTCATGCTCGAGTTTTTCGCCACGCTCCATTGGGGCGCAGTCGTTCAGATCATCGTCATCGACATCCTGCTGGGTGGCGACAACGCCGTGGTGATCGCGCTTGCCTGCCGCAACCTCCCGGCCGAGCAGCGTACCAAGGGCGTGCTGTGGGGCACGGCCGGTGCGATTTTGCTGCGCGTGGCGCTGATTGCGTTTGCCGTGGCGCTGCTCGACGTGCCGTTGCTGAAATTCACCGGCGGCCTGTTGCTGCTGTGGATCGGCGTGCGCCTGATGGCGCCCGCGCATGACGTCCACGAGAATATCAAGCCGGCCGATAAGCTGATGTCGGCGATCAAGACCATCATCATCGCGGATGCGGTGATGAGCCTCGACAACGTGATCGCAATTGCTGGCGCGGCTGAGGCGGCCGACCCCGAACATCGCCTCGCGCTAGTGATTTTCGGCCTGGTGGTGAGTATTCCGCTGATCGTGTGGGGCAGCCAGTTGGTGCTGAAGCTGCTCGACCGTTTTCCGATCGTCATCACGCTCGGCGCTGCGCTGCTCGGCTGGATCGCGGGTGGCCTGATTGTCAACGACCCGGCCGGCGACCGTTGGCCGATCCTCGATGCGCCGGTGGCCGAGTACGGCATGAGCATCGCGGGCGCGCTGTTCGTCGTGATCCTCGGTTATCTGCTCAAGCGCCGCAACGCGAAGCGAGCGGCGGCTTAAGCTGACCTCAGCCGGAGCCCTGGCCGATGCGCCACGGCAACGGTGCGGTGGCCTGAACATGGAACCGCACCAGCACCGACTTCCGCTGCACTAGCGCAACGTTAGCCATTCGGCTGACTGTGTGGAACGCGCACCGCTGGCTACGATTGAAACGCCTGTCCCCGATTCGAGGGGCAGGCGTTTTTCGTTTCAGGAGCCTGCCGATGATCGTTACTTTGCCTTACTGCCCTTATTCACAGTCCACGCTTTCTCCGCGGAACGCGTTCGAACGAGCGCGCTGGACCGAGCGGCTCGCACGTGCATGCCGCTGCTTTAGTTTCGGCTTCACGCTGATCGAGTTGATGATCGTGCTGGCGATTGTCGGCGTAATCGCCGCCTATGCGATTCCGGCATATCAGGACTATCTGGCCCGCAGCCGCGTAGGGGAGGGTCTCTCGTTAGCTGCATCCGCGCGGCTCGCGGTGTCCGAAAACGCCGCTAGCGGGAATGCGTTCGGCGGCGGTTATGCGTCACCGCCTGCCACCCGCAACGTCGAATCTGTTCATGTCGACGACGACACCGGCCAGATCACCGTTGCTTTCACGACGCGCGTCGCGCCTGCCGGTTCGAACACGCTGACCCTGGTACCCTCGGTGCCGGACAATGCCGACGCACCGACTGCGCGGATCGCCTTGAGCAAGGGCGCCGTGCAGGCGGGTGCGGTCACCTGGGAGTGCTTCGCCGGCGGCAAAACGGCTTCGTCGTTGCCTGCGCCAGGCGCCGGGCCCGCACCGGCCGATGCGCCGTCCTTGCCGTCGAATCTTGCGCCGCCGGAGTGCCGTTCGTAAGCCACCGTGGGGGTGATCGGGTGAGTTGTTATCCGGACGTAAAACACTGATTTTCGGGATATTTCAGCCCAGCCGGCGCACAGCAGGAGAATTTTTTTGTATAGTGCGCCGGTTGCTGACGCCCTCCGGTTACTCGATGCCCACCCCATTTGCGCGCTACCTGTCTCTCATTCTGTTGGCTCTCGCGTTGGTGCTGCCTTATGCAGTTGCCAACCACACGTATCCGATTCCGACCTTCTACGCTGAATTCACGGCGCTCGCGTTGTATTTGCTGACGGGCGCGGGTGTCGTGCTGCTAGTGGGGACGGCCAGGCCGCGCGTGGCCTTCGCGTCGCCGGTTGTCGCGCTGGTGCCCTTGCTGTTCGGGCTGGTGTTGGTGGCGCAGTCGGTGCTGCTCCCGGTCTCGCAGCCCTCGATGAACTGGCTCGGCGGCGGTTACCTGCTCGCCGCGTTCATGGCGACACACGCCGGCTACGGTTTCACACGCGCCAAGCTGAACGAAACGGCGCTGCGCTGGGCGGCTGGGGCGTTGATCGTCGGTGGCCTGTTCGCGGTGTTCTGCCAGGTGATCCAGTTGTTTCACCTCGAAACGCGCGTGTCGCCGCTGGTCGTCGCCTATAACGTGATCGTCGAGCGGCGGCCGTTCGGCAATATGGCGCAGGCGAATCACCTCGCCACCTATATCGCCTTCGCGATGGCCGGTGCGCTGTTCCTCGTGCAGACACGGCGCATTGCCGTCAGCATCTGGCTGCTCGTGTCGACGATTTTCGCCATTGGACTGGCGTTGACCGTGTCGCGCGGCCCCTGGCTGCAGATGGGCGTGATCGTGTTGGCGGGTCTCTGGATGGCCTTCGCGCAGACGCGCAGTCAGCCGCATCTGCGCCGCGGCAATCGCGAATGGCTGATCCCGATTGCGTTGGCGGTGCTGTTCTTTGTCGTTAATGCATTGATCCGCTGGGCTAATGTGCACTATCACCTGGAACTTGGGCAGTCGGCGGCTGAGCGTTTCAAGGACGCTGGCCAGATCGCGCCGCGCCTTGCGCTGTGGAAATACGGCTGGACGATGTTCAAGACGCATCCGCTGCTGGGTGTCGGCTGGGGCGAGTTTCCGAGCTACCAGTTCGAGTATGCGAAGTCGCTGGGCGGCGTCGAGATTGCCAATAATTCTCACGACATCTTCATCGATCTGCTCGCGAAGACCGGCTTGATCGGCCTTGCAATCGTGCTGTTCGGCCTGATCACGTGGCTGGTGCGCGTGGTCCGCGCGCCGCAGAGCGCCGCGCGCGTGTTCGGCATCGCGCTGATCGGCGTGCTGGTCATGCATGCGCTGGTCGAGTATCCGCAGCAGTACATGTTCTTCCTGCTGCCGGCGATGTTCGTGTTCGGCTTGCTCGAGACACGGCCGCTGCGCCTCGTGCCTGGACGCCTTTCATTTGGCGCGTTCGTGGTGGTGGTGTTTGGCGGGTTGGCCGCGCTGTATCCGGTGTACAAGGATTACACGCGCTCCGAGGTGCTGTATTACGGCTCGCGTCCGGCAGAGCAATATCGGGCGGATCCGTCGTTCCTGTTCCAGGCGTGGGGCGAGTATGGTCTCGCGACGTTGGAGCCCATGAATTCGATGAACCTGCAGCACAAGCTCGCCATGCACAAGCAGGCGATGGCGCTGCTGCCCGGCGAAACCGTGCTGCGCCGGTACGCGGTGCTGCAGGCGCTGAGCGGCGATACGGCGGGGGCGTTCGACACTGTCGAGCGTCTGAAGATCTTTGCTCAGGAGTTGAAGGACTGGCCGTCGCAGTTGGCCTATGTGTATGAGCTGTGCGACGAGCAGAAGACGCTGGCCGGTTTCAAGGCGGAACTGCTCAAGCGCTATGGCATGCCGGCGGCCGACGTCAATCAGGACGACGACAGCGACGAGGATTGACCGGCAATGCCGCTGTCCGGGCGCGTTGATGCGCCTGGACAGAGGCGCCATCGGGTCAACCGGCGGCGACGTTCTGGGTAAACTGCAGGATGATAAATTCGGCCGGGCGGACCGCCGCCATGCCCACCTTGACAATCATTTTTCCTTGGGCGATGTCGTCAGCTGTCATCGAGGTGCCTTCGCCGATCGCCACGAAATAGGCATCTTTCTCGGTTGTGCCGACCAGCGCGCCCTGTCGCCAGAGGCTATGTAAATAATTGGTGACGGCGCTGCGCACTTTCTCCCAGGTCGGCGAATTATTGGGCTCGAATACCATCGGCTGCATTGCGTTTTTTATATCCCGTTCCGCACTATTGAACAGGCGCCGTACGGAGATATAGCGCCAGTCGTCACTATCTTCCAGTGTGCGTGCACCCCATATCACAGGACCCCGTCCGTCGAGATCGCGGATCATGTTGATCGCCTTGCCCTGATTGTATTGCCCCTGTAAATCGTCGCTGACTTTAAATAAAGGCTTGTAATTGCCTGCGATCGAGATATTTGCAGGCGCTTTCCATACGCCGCGTGTGCGGTCTGATTGGCAGTAAAGGCCGGCCGCCACTGCGCTGGGAGGAATTCCACCCGTGGTCCAGTCTACTGACAACCAAGGGTAATAAACCGCTGCATGCGGAGTGGAAGGAAAGTTACTTGCCGCATTGCCATCAGTAATTTCTGCTTGTGGGCCGTCGAATATCGCAAACAATCCTGAGCCTGATGTGCAAAGGGCGGTGACGGCTGAGTTGATATCCCGGCCCGCAGCGACAATCAGTGTAATGTCGCTATATTTCGGTACTTCAGTTGCTAAATTGCCATAATTGACTACATAGCAGGGGCCGCCTCCGCTTTCAAAATAGGCCCTTACGGATAGCAGATTCATGTCGGTGGTACCTGAACCCCACGAACCTATCGATGATATAAATTCAAGATAACTATTGAATTTTACTGCTGCGCTTTTCCAACTATTTACGGCAATTATCGGGACCGCGGTTGCGCTGGCGCTGACGGAAAGCGACGGCGATGCATCTTCCTCGATGTAGATGCCCGGATAGCTGACGGTAGTCGGCATAATCTTTCCTCATCCTTGAATAGGGAATAACTTGCTTTACCAAACACCAAGGCCGTGCAAATCACTGTTCGTCGGCTTACCTCGTGTTGAAAGCATTCGGCGAACGTGGCGTGCAGTCAGATAAGTGAAGCAATCGAGCGGATATCGGGGAGGGCGAAGCGTAACGTTCACCCTGAGGGGAGTATTGGACAGATCAATGGCGCTTGTCAGCGTGGTGAAACGCCACAGATCAGACAGTTGTCGTCGCGGTGCACGACAAGCCGCGGGAATTGAGCGTGTCGTCGTCGCTCAATCGTGGGCGCCGCGCCACGTTAAAACGGTGTAACAGCATTTAGCTGTATTAGCCCGCCACCCAATCCCCCGACTTCCCGCCGTGCTTCTCCAGCACCTTCACATCGGTGATCGTCATGCCGCGATCCACCGCCTTGCACATGTCGTACACGGTCAGCAGTCCGACCTGCACGGCGGTCAGCGCTTCCATCTCCACACCCGTGCGTCCCAGCGTTTCCACCTGCACAGTGCAATGCACGCCGGGCAGTTTTTCATCCAGGTCGAAGTCCACTTTGACGCGCGTCAGCGCCAGCGGATGACATAGCGGGATCAGATCGGCGGTGCGCTTCGAACCTTGAATCGCAGCGATGCGTGCGATCCCGATCACGTCGCCCTTCTTGGCGTTGCCGTCGCGGATCAGCACGAATGTCTCCGGCAGCATGCGAATCGAGCCACGCGCGACCGCGATGCGCCTGGTCTCCTGCTTACCGCCGACGTCCACCATATGCGCCTGGCCGGCGGCGTCGAAATGAGTGAGTTCAGGCATGGTTGGGCTCCTTCAGAGGGCGCCTATCATAGCAGTGTGGTTCGACGGGCCGGGATGATTACAATTGGCCCATGCCCGCTATCTTAGTCCGAGCGGCGGGCGTCGCTTTTCGACTTCGTCATATCGACCTCGCGATGCGTTCGAAACGGTTTCTTGCTGCGTTATTGTCTGTCGTGCTCGCGGCGCCGCCGGGCGCGTTTGCGCAATCGCGCACGGCTTCGAGCACGAACCTCGCGCTCAACATGCCGTCCGCGGAACCGCCGCTGGTAAGCGGTCCGGTTGAAGCTTTCGCCGACCCCATCGTGCCGCCGGGACTCGCCCAAGGCGTGTTCGGCGTCTATGGCGGCGCACAGAGCCGCTTTTCCGGTAGCGCTGGCGCGAGCACCAGTTGGCGCGCCCCGATCGTCACGCAGCAACTGCCCGACCTCGGCAACGGCGGCTCCGGCTCGCTCACGCCGCAAGCCGAGCGCAAGCTCGGCGAGCGCGTGATGCGCGAGGTGCGCCGCGACCCCGACTATCTCGACGACTGGCTGGTGCGCGACTACCTGAACTCGGTCGCCGCGAAACTCTCTGCGGCGGCGAGTGCGCTATACATTGGCGGCTATCGTCCGGACTTCGAGCTGTTCGCGGTGCGCGACGCGCAGATCAACGCGTTCTCGCTGCCGGGCGGTTTTATCGGCGTGAACACCGGTTTGATCGTGACGACGCAAACCGAGTCCGAACTCGCCTCCGTGCTCGGCCACGAGATGGGGCACGTCTTGCAGCGGCATATTTCGCGTATGATCACCGCCGGCGAACGCGGCTCCTATGCCGCGCTCGCCGGCCTGTTGTTCGGCATTCTGGCGGGCGTGCTCGCGCACAGCGGCGACCTTGGCAGCGCGATTGCGATTGGCGGCCAGGCCTATGCGGTCGACAACCAGTTGCGTTTCTCGCGCTCCGCCGAGCAGGAAGCGGATCGCGTCGGCTTTTTGCTGCTGGCCGGTGCCGGCTACGACCCCTACGCGATGACCACGTTTTTTGGCCGCCTCGATCGCGCGGCAATGAACGACACAGGCATACCGGCCTACGCGCGCACCCATCCGCTGACTGGCGAACGGATTGCCGACATGGAAGACCGTGCGCGCCGAGCGCCTTACCGGCAGCCGCATCAGACGTCCGAATATGGTTTTGTGCGGGCGCGGGCGCGCTTGCTGCAGGACCGCTCGCGCAGCGAATACGCCGATGAGATTTCGCGCCTGCGCTCCGAAATCGAGGACCGTACCGCAGTGAACGTCGCGGCGAACTGGTACGGGATTGCGTATGGGCAGATGCTGCTCGAACGTTACGACGATGCGGCGGCATCGCTGGCTGCGTCGCGCGCTGCGTTTGCAGCCGGCGAACGCGGTGAAGGCGAGCCCATGCGCAGTTCGCCGAGTCTCGACGTGCTGGCGGCCGACATCGCGCGCCGCGCCGGGCGCGATGACGAGGCGGCTCGTCTGGCCGAGTTCGCACAGAAGCGCTGGCCGCAGTCGAACGCCGCGATCGACATGCATATCCAGACCTTGCTGACCTTGAAGCGATTCGCCGACGCGCAGGCTTTGGCTTTGAAGGAAACGCGTGCACAACCCGATCAGCCTGCCTGGTGGATGTATCTCGCGCAGTCAAGCGCCGGCAGTGGCGATGCGTTGACGCAGCATCGGGCTTTGGCCGAAAAATTCGCGCTGGAGGGGGCTTGGCCGTCGGCCATCCGGCAACTGAAGGAAGCGCGGGATCTGAAGACGATCGGCTACTACGATCTCGCGACCGTCGATGCCCGGTTACATGAAATGGAGAGCCGCTATAAAGAGGAGCGGCTTGACGAGAAGAGTTAGGGGCTGCCGGCTTGCGCTATCTGACACGGAACGTGGGCTGCGCAAAAAAACCAGGCGATAAGTAAGCCGGCAAACGACCTAGACATTCGCCGCCGGACTATCGACAAACCCGAACCGCGCGGCAACCTCATTTCGCTGCACCCCCTGCAAGGGCAGCACAACTCCATTGTTCCAGCGGAACGCCCCGCTCATCGAGTCATCGCCCAGCGCTGCGTGGTCGGAAAAAACCTCGAGGTCGTGATCGTGCAAAACAGCGACTCGCAGTGGCGCGGAGGCATCGACAAACAGAACCCCACCTTCGTCGTCGACAAACACAGCCGAAGGCTCGAAAGCCCCACCGGCCTGGTCAGTCAAAGCAAGCACCCCAGCGGCATCGGCTGACAACCGCACCACCCACGGCGTATAACCCAACTCGATATAGACCCGCTGCGGTCCATTCTGAAAAAACCACTGCCCGCGTTCATCGGCGTCGTAATTCCGATTGATGAATCCGAGCAACGCCTCATGCCGAATCGGCGTACCGGGCGCACCGCTGGCCTGAGCGGCTTCATCCCGCATGCGCCAGTTGCCGCGCCGGTCCAGCATCAGCCATCCCGTGCAACTCGGCACGTTCGGCCATTTGGCCAAAGCCTGCTTGACGACGTCATCCATGATCGACGTACCGCTCCAGATAACCGAACACGCGCCGCGACAACCAGTCGATGCGGCCCGGGAAGGGGCCGGTCATAAAGCCAGCGTGGCCGCCGTGCCGGGGTTGATCGAGTTCTACAAATTCCGACACCTCGTGCGGCGCCGGTAACGCCTCGGCCGGCAGGAACGGGTCGTTGCGCGCGTTCAGCACCAGTGTCGGCACGGCAATGCCAGGCAACAACGGCCGTGTGGTCGCGCTGCTCCAGTAGTCGTCGGTATCGCGGAAGCCGTGCAGCGGCGCCGTCACCACGTTGTCGAAGTCGTACATCGTGCGGCTCGCCAGCATGGCGTCGCGGTCGAACAGTCCGGGAAACTGCGCCAGCTTCTGTTCGGCCTTCTGTTTCAGCGTCTTCAGGAAACTGCGCGTGTAGACCATGCCGAAGCCCTGCGACAACGCGCGGCCGCCGGCATGCACGTCGATCGGCGTCGAAATTGCCGCGGCGGCCGAGAGCACCGGCGACGCATCTTCGCGCCGTTCGCCGAGCCAGCGCAGCAGTACATTGCCGCCGAGCGACACGCCCGCCGCCACGATCGGCCCCCGATGCGTGGCGCGCAGGCGGCGGAGGATCCAGTCGACTTCGTTGCTGTCGGCGAGATGATAGAAGCGCGGCAACAGATTCAGCGGTCCGCTGCAACTGCGAAAGTGCGGCACGACGCCGTGCCAGCCGTACTCGCGCGCGGCCGCCATCAACGTGGCGGCATAGTGCGACGTGGAACCGCCTTCGAGGCCGTGAAACAGGACGAACAGCGGAGCGTTGTCGGCGGGAAGGCTAAACGAGGAGGCGGGGGCGAGCGCAGAGGCGGCTCCGCCGTCATGCACCACCCAATCGAGATCGATGAAATCGCCGTCCGGCGTATCCCAGCGTTCGCGCCGGAACGTGATGGCCGGGCGGCGCCCGAACAGCGCAGGGACGATGGTCTGCACGTGCCGGTTCGGCAGCCAGAGGGGCGCACGGTAGAACAGATCCACGGTGGCCGTGGCGCGTGCCGCGCCGGTGGAAGCGGATTGATTGTGTGCCGTCCCCCAATCCCCCGATCCCCCATGGGGACTTCCGTCGGGGCGGTGGACTTCCTGCGGGGCGAGGGACTTCCTGCGGGGCGTGCTCATGCCAGTGTCGAAGCAAAAAGGTAAAACCGGTATAACAGATGAGAAACGCAGATGAAACGCCCGTCAGGCGTCAGTGCAACGACCCTTGGCCATGCCGCATCTTCGTGGCGAACTGACTGGCGGCCTCATTCGGCATCGGACTCGCGTGAATATGCGCGATCCGCCACTCGCCGCGTTCGTGGACCATGACGTAAGTGGTGAACACCATGGTGGGGGGAGCTTTGGGATCAGCCGGGCGGTGCGCTTCGGCGATCGCATAGACAACTGTGCCGAGGCTGTCGTAGACGCGAATATCGAGCGGTTCAATCGAAACGGGCGCGGTTTCGAGCTGGATTTGCAAGCCGGCGCGAATGCTGTCGAGGCCGTGCAGGTGGGAGCCGTCGGCGCAGATGCAGCTAACGAACTCCTCATCGATCCACAGGCCCATCAAACTATCGATATTGACCTCGGCGATGGCCTGGTAATAGGCGTTCAGCGTATCGGCGGCGGCTTCGAAGATATGGGCAAAACGTGGCATGGCTCGTCAGTCTCTTGTGCGTGGCGCGCGGTTGCGGGGCGGCGGTCAGCGGGACAGTCCGGAGCACCGGACAATCGCACCCAAGCGCGAGGATGCCCGCGCCGCAAGGCGCGAACATGACGCGACGCGCTCAGAGGCGTGCGGTGTTGCGTGCAAGTATCAGTCGAATCAGTTTGGCTCAACGTTGCGCCAGCAACATGCCGCGCAAATCGCCGAATACCTGCTCGGCGCTCAACTGCTTCAGGCAGTTCAGATGCCCGAGCGGACACTCGCGCTGAAAACAGGGGCTGCATTCGAGATGAAGCCATTGTACCTTCGCAAGCTCGGACAAGGGCGGCGTGTGGCGCGGATCGGTCGAACCATACACGGCCACCAGCGGACGGCGCAGCGCGGCGGCCACGTGCATCAAGCCTGAATCGTTGGTGACGACTGCGTTGGCCCGCGAGATCAGCGCGCAAGCCTCACCCAGCGCGGTTTGGCCGCACAGGTTACGCACGTTTGGCGCTCTCTCGGCGATGGCCTGAGCAAGCGCCGCGTCTCTGGGCGAGCCGAGCGCGATGATCTGCGTGTACGGGAACGACTGACCGACGATCTGCGCGAGCGCTGCGAAATGCTCCGGCGGCCAGCGCTTGGCCGGACCGTACTCGGCGCCAGGGCAGAACACCAGCAGTGGCACGCGCGTGTCCAGATTGAAGCGTGCCGATACGCGCGACGCTTCGTTCAGGTCAGCATCGAGCCGCGGCATCGGCAGGTCGTCGGGGATCCTGGCGCCTGGCGCGTAGGCGAGGGCGGCGTAGTGGCCGACCATCGGCGGCCGCTCGTCCTTGCGCGGATTCGCGTGGCGCACGTTCAGCAAGCCATAGCGGCTTTCGCCGGTATAGCCGATGCGTAGCGGAATGCCCGCCATCCACGGAATCAGCGCCGACTTGAGCGAATTCGGCAGGACATAGGCCGCGTCGTAGCCGACATCGCGCAAGTCGCTCGCCAGTTGCCAGCGGCGCAGCATCTGCAGCTTGCCGTGCGCGAGGTCCGTTGCGTAGACGTCGCGGATCTCGGGCATGCGTTCGAGCACAGGTGCAACCCACGAGGGCGCGACCGCGTCGATCACGATGCGCGGATGCAATTTCACGAGGCGCGCAAACAGCGGCTGCGCCATCAATGCGTCACCGATCCAGTTCGGTGCGATAACCAACGCGCGACGCATCAGAGTGAGTGTCCGGTATCGAAATGAAGCGCCGCGCGCGCTATGCGCGTGGCGTTCGATTGTGTCAAAAGGGAAAAGCCGCGAGCTTGCAATGCGGATCAGGCAAGGCCGGCCCCGCCGCGGCTGCGGCTTTGCTGCGAAGCGCTCGCCTGACCGCCACCTGCTGCAATAGCAAAGCCGGCCCGTCACGTGACGAACCGGGCAGCGGGTGGCCCGGCAAAGAGCGCAGCAAGCGATCAGCGCTCAGTGCGCAGTGTCACAAGGTTAGTGACCCTTGACCACCTCGCCGTCACGCAGCTTGTAGCGCGTGCTGCAATACGGGCATTTGGCTTCGCCGTGCGTGACGTCGATAAAGACGCGCGGATGCGCGCTCCAGCGCGGCATGGCTGGATTCGGGCAATACGCCGGCAGGTCTTTTGCCGACAGTTCGACCAGCGGCATTTCCTTGATTTCGCTCATGGGGACTTTCTCAATTTATACAGGGTCGTGCATCGCACCGCCCAAAGGCCGAGGACTCAAGGGCGGGGCAGCGCGCGTTAGATCTTGGTCAGCCAGTGCGCGTACTTCTCGCTCTTGCCGTTCACGATGTCGAAGAAGCCCGATTGCAGCTTCTCGGTGATCGGGCCGCGTGCGCCCGAGCCGATCGTGCGGTTGTCGAGTTCGCGGATCGGCGTGACTTCGGCGGCGGTGCCGGTGAAGAACGCTTCGTCGCAGGTATAGACTTCGTCGCGCGTGATGCGCTTTTCGATTACCTGGATGCCCGCGTCGCGCGCCAGCGTGATGACCGTGTCGCGCGTGATGCCGTCGAGGCACGACGACAGATCCGGCGTGTACAGCTTGCCGTTGTTCACGAGGAAGAAATTTTCGCCGGAGCCTTCCGACACGTAGCCGTCCACGTCCAGCAGCAGCGCTTCGTCGTAACCGTCGGCAATTGCTTCCTGGTTGGCGAGGATCGAATTCACGTACCAGCCCGAGGCCTTGGCGCGGACCATCGACACGTTCACGTGATGGCGCGTGAACGACGAGGTCTTCACGCGGATGCCCTTGGCAATACCGTCTTCACCGAGGTAAGCGCCCCACGGCCAGGCGGCGATCGCCACGTGGATCGTGTTGCCCTTGGCCGACACGCCAAGCTTTTCCGAGCCGACCCAGATGATCGGGCGCAGGTAGCAGGATTCCAGCTTGTTTGCACGGACCACTTCGCACTGCGCGGCGGCCAGCGTTTCGTGGTCGAACGGCACGTCCATCTGGAAGATCTTGGCCGAGTTCAAGAGGCGCTTGGTGTGCTCCTGGAGGCGGAAAATCGCCGTGCCGCCGTCCGCCGTCTTGTAGGCGCGCACGCCTTCGAAAACGCCCATGCCGTAATGCAGCGTGTGGGTGAGCACGTGGATCTTGGCGTCGCGCCAGTCGATGAGCTTGCCATCCATCCAGATCTTGCCGTCGCGGTCGGCCATTGACATACGATTCTCCAGCAGTGCGGTGAAAGAGCGTCATTTTAGCGTCTTTTGCACACGAAACGGGCATTTGGCCGCACACCGGGCGCTATAATTCGGCGCACGCATAATTCAAATCCGGATGCGCCAGCGGGTGCTTGACGACCTGGCGCCGACTTCCCTTCGTTGCGGCGCCGCCCGGCGCCCGCGTTTCGCCTCATGCTCGCTCGCCTGTCAGATACCGATCGCCGTGCCTTCCGTGAGGGCGCGCGCGACTATTCGCCCACGCTAATGGCAATTTTCTCCTGGGGCCTCGTCACCGGCATTGCAATGAGCAAGTCGGTGCTCACGCTGCCGCAGGCGCTCACCATGTCGCTGCTGTGCTACGCCGGATCGTCGCAACTGGCCGTGCTGCCGCTGCTGGCCGCCAAGCTGCCGATCTGGACCGTGCTGCTCACCGCCGCCATGGTCAATACGCGTTTCGTGATCTTCAGCGCCGGTCTTGCGCCGCATTTTTCCTATCTGCCAATGTGGCGGCGCATCGTGTTGGGCTACTTCAACGGGGACGTGATCTATCTGCTGTTCCAGAAGAAGAGTTTCCAGAGCGGCTACGTGCCGGGCAAAGAGGCGTACTTCTGGGGCATGGCGGTGTGCAGCTGGCTGTCGTGGCAGGTGTCGTCGATCGTCGGCATCCTGCTGGCGAGCCTGATTCCGGACAACTGGGGCCTCGCGCTCGCGGGCACGCTGGCGCTCTTGCCGATCATGGTGTCGGCGATCGCCACGCGTTCCACGCTGGTTGCCGTCAGCATCGCGGGCCTGGTGTCGCTGCTCGCTTTCGACCTGCCGTACCGGCTTGCGCTGCCGCTCGCGGTGATCGCGGCGATTGTCGCGGGCAGTGCCGCCGACCTGATGGTCGAGCGCGCCGACTTGCGCCGCATCCGTAACAGCGCCGGAGGTACCCAATGACATCCACGCAGATCTGGCTGGCCATTATCGGCATGACCTTCGTCACCGCCGTGACACGCGCCATGTTTCTAATCGGCGGCGAGCGCACGGTTTTGCCGGCGCGCGTGCAGCGGATGTTGCGCTATGCGCCGGCCGCGGCGCTTGCCGCCGTCGTGCTGCCCGATGTGCTGGCGACGCCGGACGGGCTCTCGTTTGCGCTGTCGAACCACGAGTTTTACGCGGCGCTGGCCGGTCTTGCGTGGTTTTTGTGGCGGCGCACCATGCTCGGCACGATTGTGGTGGGAATGGTCGTGTTCACGCTCTTGCGCCTCGTTATGTAATTGATCGAGGCGGGAATGCTGCATTGCGACATGCGCGGCGCATTCTTCAAATACGGGACATTCGCCGGTTGCGGGTTAGAAGGTCGTGTGGATCAGTTAAAATGGCCGTTTCCGGGATAAGCGCGCCGGTGCATGGCGCGACAGCCGCGGCCATGCCGCCGGCGCCCGATTCAGTGGAACCGCTGCCGTGCCAAAGCGCTGGAGTTTGCCGCGCCTGGATGCCAGCGCGTCATCCGCCACCGCCTTCTCATCAACTCGCACATACACGCCCATGAACAAGGTATTGCGTCTCTCCGATCTGATCGCCGAAGGCAAGCTAGCCGGCAAACGCGTGTTTATCCGCGCCGATCTGAACGTGCCGCAGGACGATCAAGGCAACATCACCGAAGACACCCGCATCCGCGCCTCCGTGCCGGCGATCAAGGCAGCGCTGGACGCAGGCGCCGCCGTGATGGTCACGTCGCACCTGGGCCGCCCCACTGAAGGCGAATTCAAGCCGGAAGACTCGCTTGCGCCGGTTGCGAAGCGTCTGGCCGAGCTGCTCGGCCGTGACGTGCCGCTGCTCGCCAACTGGGTCGAAAACGGCGTGAACGTCACGCCGGGCCAGGTCGTGCTGCTGGAAAACTGCCGCGTCAACAAGGGCGAAAAGAAGGATTCAGACGAGCTCGCGCAAAAAATGGCGAAGCTCTGCGACGTCTACGTGAACGACGCGTTCGGCACCGCGCACCGCGCCGAAGCCACCACGCACGGCATCGCCAGATATGCGCCGATCGCCTGCGCCGGCCCGTTGCTGGCCGCTGAACTCGAAGCGCTCGGCAAGGCGCTGGGCGCGCCGAAGCGTCCGCTGGTGGCGATCGTCGCCGGCTCGAAGGTGTCCACCAAGCTGACCATTCTGAAATCGCTGGCCGACAAGGTCGACCAGCTGATCGTCGGCGGCGGCATTGCCAATACGTTCATGCTGGCGGCTGGCCTGAAGATCGGCAAGTCGCTCGCCGAAGCCGATCTGGTCAACGAGGCCAAGGCCATCATCGACGCGGCGAAAGCCCGCGGCGCCTCGGTGCCGATCCCGACCGACGTGGTCACGGCCAAAGAGTTCTCGCCGACCGCCAAGGCTGAAGTCAAGGCAGTGGCCGACGTGCAGGACGACGACCTGATCCTCGACATCGGACCGGAAACCGCCAAGGTGCTCGCCGCACAACTGGAAAAAGCCGGCACGATCGTGTGGAACGGGCCGGTCGGCGTATTCGAATTCGATCAGTTCGGCAACGGCACCAAGACCCTGGCTGACGCGATCGCCAACTCGGCGGCGTTCTCGATTGCAGGCGGTGGCGACACGCTCGCGGCGATTGCCAAGTACGGCATCCACGACAAAGTCAGCTATATCTCGACGGGCGGCGGCGCCTTCCTCGAGTTCCTCGAGGGCAAGACACTGCCCGCTGTCGCAGTTCTGGAATCGCGGGCTTAACGTGGTGACGCGCTCCCCCTCAGCGAAGTCTGCAAAAGCGCAGGGCGGTCAGCGCGGCAGCAAGTCGCCGCGCAACGCCGCAGCAGCAACGGCAGGGGAGCGCGAAGCGCGCTCCGCCGCCACCACGGCCGCAGCCGGATCTGTTGAATCTGTGATTGCGCAGCAGGAAGAATCCGGGTCGCCCCCAGCGCTCGCGGAGTTGACCACTGCCAACGAGACCGCAGAATTGTCCAACGGACAAGCCGCCCACTCGCCGGCAGAACTCCCGGACGAAGAGGTCGCGCTCGCACCCCCACCGGCCCCCCCCGTGCTGGTGTCGAACACCGCTTCACCCCATAAAGCGACGCTGGTTTCAATCGGCGCGCAGCCCCCCGTAGCACCCTTCGGTGCGCAGCCTCCGCATCCGACTCGCAGCGCTCATTCCAGCGATCCCATCCAGACGAGGAGACTCATGCATCGCGCTACCAAGATTGTCGCTACCATCGGACCGGCTTCCAGTACGCCGGAAATTCTGCTGCAAATGATTCGAGCAGGGTTGGACGTGGTGCGGCTCAATTTCTCGCACGGCACCGCCGACGACCACCGCCAGCGCGCCGAATTCGTGCGCGAGGCGGCCCGCCAGGCCGGCCGTGAAGTCGCCATCATGGCCGATCTGCAAGGACCGAAGATCCGGGTCGGCAAATTCGAAAACGGCAAGATCATGCTGGCCGCCGGCGAGCCGTTCGTGCTCGACGCCGACTGCGAACTCGGCAACCAACAACGCGCCGGTCTCGACTACAAAGACCTGCCGCGCGACCTGAAGCCGGGCGACGTGCTGTTGCTCAACGACGGCCTGATCGTGCTGGACGTCGAGCGCGTGATCGGCAGCGAAATCCACACCACCGTGAAGATCGGCGGCGAGCTGTCGAACAACAAGGGGATCAACCGCCAGGGCGGTGGCCTGTCGGCGCCGGCGCTGACCGCGAAAGACATGGAAGACATTCGCACGGCGATGTCCCTCGGCGTGGATTTCGTCGCGGTATCGTTCCCCAAGAACGCCACCGACATGGAAATGGCCCGCCAGCTCGCGAACATCGCGGGCGCGCCGTACGGGATCAAGCCGAAGATGATCGCGAAGATCGAGCGGGCGGAAGCGATTCCGGCGCTGCAAGGCATCCTCGACGCATCGGACGGCATCATGGTCGCGCGCGGCGATCTGGCCGTGGAAGTGGGGAATGCGGCAGTTCCCGCGCTGCAAAAGCGCATGATTCGGATGGCGCGCGAATCGAACAAGTTCGTGATCACCGCGACTCAGATGATGGAGTCGATGATCTACGCGCCGGTGCCGACGCGCGCCGAAGTCTCGGACGTCGCCAACGCGGTGCTCGACGGCACGGACGCGGTGATGCTGTCGGCCGAATCCGCAGCGGGCAAGTACCCGGTGCAGACCATCGAGACGATGGCGGCGATTTGCCTCGAAGCCGAGAAGTCGGAGCAGTCGGAGCTGGACAAGGATTTCCTCGACCGCACGTTCACGCGAATCGACCAGTCCATCGCCATGGGCGCGCTGTTCACGGCCTATCACTTGGGTGCGAAGGCGATCGTCGCGTTGACCGAATCGGGTTCGACCGCGCTGTGGATGTCGCGTCACTGGACGCATGTGCCGATTTTCGCGCTCACGCCGCGCGTGGGCAGCGAACGGGCGATGGCGATCTACCGCAACGTCACGTCGCTGCATCTGGACACCAGCAGCGACCGCGATACCGCGTTGCAGCAGGCGCTGGAGACCGTGGTCGGCAAGGGCTACGCGTCGCGCGGCGACATGGTGGTGCTCAGCGTCGGCGAGCCGATGGGCCAGGCAGGCGGCACGAACACGCTGAAGATCGTGCGCGTCGGCGAGCCGTATTGATTTGGCGGCAAGCATCCTGCGTGGGATCGGAGTAAGAGTTATAGGACCTGAGTAAGAGCTTTGCATGGGATCAGAGTAAGCGCTGAAGCGCTAACTCTGATCGACAGCCTTGCATGGGACCTGAGTAAGCGCTAAAGCGCTAACTCAGGTCGACAGCCTTGCATGGGATCAGAGTAAGCGCTAAAGCGCTAACTCTGATCGACACAGGCTTGGCCCAAGCGAAGCAGGTTGTCATGCCCCGCGAGAGGCGGCGCACAGACTCCAATCGCGCGTGAAGGAAAACGCGCTTTAGGGAATGTGTGAACGGGTATGCAGCTTGCTTCGCGATAAAATCGCCAAAAAAAGATGCCGACGGCACAGAATTCGTTTCAATCTAAGGAGTTACAGCATGCCTCTCGTATCAATGCGTCAATTGCTGGATCATGCCGCCGAAAACGGTTATGGCATTCCAGCCTTCAACGTGAACAACCTGGAGCAGGTGCAGGCGATCATGGCCGCGGCCGACAAGGTCAACGCCCCGGTCATCATGCAGGCATCGGCCGGCGCGCGTAAATACGCGGGCGAGCCGTTCCTGCGTCATCTGATCGAAGCCGCGGTCGAGTCGTACCCGCATATTCCGGTCGTGATGCACCAGGATCACGGCCAGTCGCCGGCGGTCTGTATGGCGGCGATCCGCAGCGGTTTCACCAGTGTGATGATGGACGGTTCGCTCGAAGCCGACGGCAAGACGGTGGCTTCGTACGAATACAACGTCGAAGTCTCGCGCAAGGTGGTTGAAGCGGCGCACTCGATCGGTATCACGGTGGAAGCGGAACTGGGCGTGCTCGGTTCGCTGGAAACCATGAAGGGCGACAAGGAAGACGGCCACGGCGCGGAAGGCACGATGACCCGCGAACAACTGCTGACCGACCCGGAGCAGGCCGCCGACTTCGTCAAGCTGACCCAATGCGACGCGCTGGCGATCGCGATCGGTACGTCGCACGGCGCGTACAAATTCAGCAAGAAGCCCACGGGCGACATCCTGTCGATCCAGCGCATCAAGGAAATCCACCAGCGCATTCCGAATACGCACCTGGTGATGCACGGTTCGTCGTCGGTGCCGCAGGAACTGCTCGCGGAAATCCGCGAATTCGGCGGCGACATGAAGGAAACCTACGGCGTGCCGGTCGAGGAAATCCAGGAAGGCATCAAGAACGGCGTGCGCAAGGTCAATATCGACACCGACCTGCGTCTGGCGATCACCGGTGCGATCCGCCGCTACATGGCGACCAATCCCGGCAAGTTCGACCCGCGCGATTACCTGAAGCCGGCGCGCGAAGCGGCGATGAAGATCTGTCTCGAGCGCTTCACGCAATTTGGCTGCGAAGGCCAGGCTGGCAAGATCAAGCCGGTTTCGCTTGATAAAATCGCGGAGAAGTACAAATCGGGCGAACTCGCGCAAGTCGTCCGCTAAGCTATAACCAAGCTCTACATCTGGCTGATTGGCCAGGTTGTCGTTCGATCGCCGTTCCCGCATCATCCGGGGAACGGCGTTTCCCTTTTGTTCCGGTCACACTTTTTGCCCCACTTTTAGCGAACCACGACGATGTCTACCCTTTACGAATCCACGCTCCACTCGCTGCCGCTGCTTGGCCGCGGTAAAGTCCGCGACAATTATGCGGTGGGAAACGACCAGTTGCTGATCGTCACGACCGACCGTCTGTCGGCGTTCGACGTCATCATGGGCGAGCCGATTCCGAATAAGGGCCGCGTGCTCAACGAAATGGCGAACTTCTGGTTCGAGAAGCTGAAGCATGTGGTGCCGAACCACCTCACGGGCGTGGCGCCCGAATCCGTGGTGGCGGCTGACGAAGTCGAGCAGGTCAAGGGCCGTGCAGTGGTGGTGAAGCGCCTCGAGCCGATCCTGGTCGAAGCGGTGGTGCGCGGCTATCTGGCCGGCAGCGGCTGGAAAGACTACCAGGCAACCGGTTCGGTATGCGGTGTCGAACTGCCGCCGGGCCTGCAAAACGCGCAAAAGCTGCCTGAGCCGATTTTCACGCCGGCAGCCAAGGCAGAAATGGGTCACCACGACGAAAACATCACGTACAACGAGATGGAACGCCGCATCGGCACCGAACTGTCGGCCACGATCCGCGACATCTCGATCAAGCTGTACAAGGAAGCTGCTGACTATGCCGCAACGCGCGGCATCATCATCGCGGATACGAAGTTCGAATTCGGTCTGGACAATCACGGCCAGCTGTACCTGATGGACGAGGCGCTGACTGCCGACTCGTCGCGCTTCTGGCCGGCTGACCAGTATCAGGTCGGCACCAACCCGCCGTCGTTCGACAAGCAGTTCGTGCGCGACTGGCTCGAAACCCAGCCGTGGAAGAAAGAGCCGCCCGCGCCGAAGCTGCCGGATGACGTGGTCACGAAGACGGGCGAGAAGTACCAGGAAGCGCTCGAACGCCTGACTGGACACAAGCTCGCCTGATTGCGCGTAGCTGGGTACACCCGCGCTGCGTGAGAAAACGCAGGACCACCCCAAGTTGTCCGCTCAGGAGGAAGTCCCCTTGGGGGATCACCCCCCTCGGGGAGCCTGGCGCGAAGCGACAGGTCTGCGGGCGCTCTCAAGAAACAAGGAAGCCGTAAGATGAGTGAAGTCCAGACTGCCCATACGCATGCCGCGCCGGTTGTTGGCGTGCTGATGGGGTCCAGTTCCGACTGGGAAGTGATGAAGAACGCCGTTGCGATTCTGCAAGAGTTCGGCGTGCCGTACGAAGCCAAGGTCGTGTCGGCGCACCGGATGCCCGACGAGATGTTTGCGTATGCCGAACGCGCGCGCGAGCGCGGCATTCGCGCGATCATCGCGGGTGCGGGCGGCGCGGCGCATCTGCCGGGCATGCTGGCCGCCAAGACCACGGTGCCGGTGCTCGGCGTGCCGGTGGCGAGCAAGTATCTGAAGGGCGTCGATTCGTTGCACTCCATCGTGCAGATGCCCAAGGGCGTGCCGGTTGCCACGTTTGCAATCGGCGAAGCGGGCGCGGCGAATGCGGCGCTGTTCGCGGTGTCGATTCTGAGCGGCACGAGCCCCGAGTATGCGGAAAAGCTGGCTGCGTTCCGCGTGCGCCAGAACGAAGCGGCCCACGCAATGGTGCTGCCGGCGCTGTAAGCGCCAAGGCTGATTGTTTTTAGACGTCCCCTCATGTCCGACCCCCGGCCGGATGCCGCTAATGCACGTTTTGCATGCGCATCCGGCCGTGACCGACCACTAAGATGAACCCTGACAACACACCGGTTTCACCGATTCTGCCCGGCGCATGGCTTGGCATGGTCGGTGGCGGCCAGCTCGGCCGCATGTTCTGCTTTGCCGCTCAGGCGATGGGCTATCGCGTCGCCGTGCTCGACCCGGACGAAAACAGTCCCGCGGGCGCGGTTGCCGACCGCCACATCCGCGCGCCTTACGACGACGAAGCGTCGCTCACCGAACTCGCGCGCCTGTGCGCCGCGGTGTCGACCGAGTTCGAGAACGTGCCGGCGGCGAGCCTCGATTTCCTCGCGAAAACTACATTCGTGAGCCCGGCCGGCCGTTGTGTCGCGGTGGCGCAGGACCGGATCGCCGAGAAGCGTTTTATCGCGTCGTCGGGCGTGACGGTGGCGCCGCACGTGGTAATCGAATCGTCGGACGCGCTGGCCGCGCTCGACGATGCGAAACTCGAAGCCGTGCTGCCCGGTATTCTCAAGACCGCGCGCATGGGCTACGACGGCAAAGGCCAGATCCGCGTGCGCAACGCCGAGGAAGTGCGCGAGGCGCATGCGTCGCTGGCGGGCGTTCCGTGCGTGCTGGAAAAGCGCTTGCCGTTGAAGTTCGAAGTCTCCGCGCTAATCGCGCGCGCGGCGAACGGCGCATCGGTGGTGTATCCGTTGGCGCAGAACACGCATCGCGACGGCGTGCTGTCGCACACCATCGTCCCCGCGCCGGATGCAAGCCCGACGCTGGTCCAGCAAGCGCAACAGGCCGCGCTGCAAATCGCGGACAAGCTCGGCTATGTCGGCGTGCTGTGCGTCGAGTTCTTCATTCTCGAAGACGGTTCGCTGGTCGCCAACGAAATGGCGCCGCGTCCGCACAACTCCGGCCATTACACTGTCGACGCCTGCGCGACCAGTCAGTTCGAACAGCAGGTCCGCGCGATGACCGGCATGCCGCTTGGCGACACGCGCCAGCATTCGCCGGCGGTCATGCTGAACATCCTCGGCGACGTCTGGTTCCCGGGCGGCCCGAAGGGGGCGGCGGTCACGCCGCCGTGGCACGAAGTCGCCGCCATGCCTGCGGCGCGTTTGCATCTGTACGGCAAGGAAGAAGCACGGTGCGGCCGCAAGATGGGTCACGTGAACTTCACGGCCGCGACGCTCGAAGAAGCCCGCACGGCGGCGCGCGATTGCGCGCGGCTCCTGCACATCCTCACGAGCTGACGCGAACGCCATGCCGGATCAAAGCAAACCTGCCGAAGGGGGCGCCGCGAGCGCCTTGCCTGTGAGCGCCGAGCAGATCGGGCACGCCGCCGCGCTGCTCGACGCGGGCGGCCTCGTCGCGTTCCCGACGGAGACGGTCTACGGACTCGGCGGCGACGCTGAAAGTCCGGACGCGGTTGCGCGTATTTACGCAGCGAAGGGCAGGCCGGCGAATCATCCGGTGATCGTGCATCTGGCGCCGCAGGGCGATCCGAACTATTGGGTCGAGCATTTGCCCGCGGAGGCGCAGCGCTTGATCGATGCGTTCTGGCCGGGGCCGCTCACGTTGATCCTGAAGCGCGCGGCGCGAATTAATGCGGCGGTGAGCGGTGGGCAGGATTCGGTGGGTTTGCGCTGCCCGTCGCATCCGGTTGCTCAGGCTTTGCTGGAAGCGTTCAGCGCGTTGCGCGGTGGGCATGGTGGTGTTGCTGCGCCGTCGGCGAATCGTTTTGGTCATGTGAGCCCGACGACAGCGCAGCATGTGCGCGACGAATTCGGCAGCGCGATTCATGTGCTGGACGGCGGCGCATCGGATGTCGGAATCGAATCGACGATTCTGGATTTGTCGCGCGGGTTTCCGGCGCTATTGAGGCCGGGGCGGGTCACGCCACAAGATATCGCCGATGTGCTCGGTGAAGCGCCACGTCTCGCTGACGGGTCAGATGCGACGGCACCGCGGGCTTCGGGCACGCTGAAGGCGCATTACGCGCCGCGCACGCCGTTGGCTTTGCTGCCTTTTGATGCGTTGCAGACTTTGCTCGCGGCGCGCCAGGGCGATGAACGCGTTGCCTTGGTGGCGCGGGCTTCCCGCGCAGGGGAATGGGCTCATGCTGAAGGCGTGCATTTCATTGCCGCGCCTGAAGATCCGCACGTTTATGCGCGTGAGTTGTATGGCCTGCTAAGGGCGCTCGACCGCGCGGACGTAAGCCGGATTCTCATCGAGAAGCTCCCGGATACGATTGAGTGGATTGCTGTGAACGATCGGCTGGGCAGGGCCGCGGCGGCTTTCGAGGCGCTAAGTTAGGCTTCGCTTTTTGCCTGCAGGCACGGCGCAGACTATGCCGTCACGCAGGAAAAATTCAGTAAAGTCCTACCGTCTCAGGTGACCCATAAGAAAGCCTCACCCTCGCAGGCGCACAAACAACGGCGCCTCGGCCACAATAGAAAACGCCCAGCTTGACCAGCAAGCCGGGCGTTCGCAAAATCCAAAAACCACCGCCGCCAAGCCGGCAAACCAGACTTACTTGCCGAGCCCGCTCGCAGCCACCTGCTGCTCCACATACTGTGCAAAAAGTGCATGCACGTGCGTGGTCGGATGTACTAGGTCAGCAAACATATAAGTCTGGTCTGCGCCAGCGACCGTATAAGTCTCTGGGGAACAGAACAACGAGGACGCAAATGCCGTCGGATCAGGCTCGCCGAATTTGGCCGCGGCCGTTGCCATCGCGGTCAAATTACACGCCGTGCCCGTGTTCGTCACGGTGAAGCCGCTGGCCGCTGCATTGGCCATCAGCTTGTCCTGCCACGTGAACGCATCGATCGGAATGATTTTGCTGTAGATGCCGCCCTGCTGCAACGCGCCGGTCAATGCAGCGTTGTACACCTGCGTGATCCCCGTAATCAAAGCCGGAGCCTGTGCACCCAGGGTCGCGACCTGCTGCAGCGCCAACGGCGTCGAGCCGATATCCGGCACATTCGACACCACCACATGTGTCGCGCCGCTCTGCAAGATCAAGCCAACCTGCTGAGCCAATGCGGCCGCCACCGGCCCAAGCGTCTTGAGCGTTTCCGTTTGCACCGCCACCTGTTCGTTCATGCCGCCGGCGATGTCCGTCGTGATCGCCGTCGCCAGCGCCGGGAGTTGCTCGAAAATGTCGTTGGCACCGCCGTTGACCAGCACCAACTGGTCCGAGTTGAAGCTGCCGTGCGCCGTCAGATAGTTCTGTACCTGTGCCACGATCGGCGTCGTGGTGGCCTGTGCATAGTCAGGCTGGCCGGCCGGTGCGTGCCCTTCGCCATTCGGGTCTACCACGCGCGCTCCACCTTGCGCATAACCGTTACCCGACGTGTTCACGAGCGGTTGACCAAAGCCGCCGAGCGCCGCCGCCGACAAGGTGCCTCCGTAGTACTCGGCAACCTTCTGGGTCCACACCTCACCCGGATTCGTCGTGAAGCGGCCACCGCCGAAGTTCGCCTGAATCACCGGCGCGTACGTACCGACATCCGACAAGCTGTCGCCGAACGATACGACCTGCAATTTCACGCCGCCCGCCGGCGTGCTGCTCGAGCTGTTGTTATCGCTGCCGCCGCCGCAAGCGGCGAGCAGCGCAAACGCGGCACTTGCTGCGGCGATCTGCGTGACGCGTACGAAACTGCGTTTCTTCGATGCTGTTTGATTCATGTTGACTACATCTCCTCGTATGGGTGGCCCTGATGCCATGTATTGCAGGCAGCGCCCACCGCGTCGGCGGCGTGGCGACAGCTTACAGAATCTTCTACGGCCTGCGCGGTGTTTGAAACGCGGCCGTATGGTTTTCTCCAATGCCCGTATCTTCGCCGGATGCCGCGGCATTGGCACTCGTGCCGGCGGCGCGGCGCGCATGATAATTCGCGGCCCATGCGGGCGGTGCGAACAGCGCGCGCCACTTGTTGCGCCAGCCTCGCACGCTCACGAAATCGGCGGCCATCGACGCCCATTCATGAAACGTCGCCTTCAGCGGGTTATACGTATGGAGCGGCTCCACGATGCCGTAATCCGGCGCTTCGTGCGGATCTTCCTCGACATAGCTGCCGAACAGGCGATCCCAGATCACCAGCACGCCGGCATAGTTGCGGTCGATATAGCGGCCGTTGCGCGCGTGATGCACGCGGTGAATCGACGGCGTGTTGAACACGTATTCGAGCCAGCCGAGTTTGCCGATCGTCTGGGTGTGCACGAAAAACTGGAAGCCGAGGTTGATCAGCACGATGGCCACGATCTGCTTCGGCGGAAAGCCGAGCACAGCGAGCGGAATCCAGAACAGCCACATGCCGGCAATCGGATACATCAGGCTCTGGCGGAATGCGGTCGAAAAATTCATCCGCTCCGACGAGTGATGCACGACATGCGCGGCCCATAGCCAGCGCACGCGATGGCTGCAGCGGTGGAACCAGTAATAGAGCAGATCTTGAGCGACGAACAGCACGACGAACGACACCCAGCCCGGCCGCCACGTGGTGACGCGATAGTGATCGTAGAAAAACGCATAGACGGGGATGATCGCGAGCCACGCAAGCTTGTCGGCGGCTTGCTGCATCAGTGCGAGCGCGGCGTTGCAGAACGTGTCGCGCCAGCTATAGAGTTGCGCGCCGGGGCGCGTGCGCCGCAGGTGCCACGCCTCCCAGCCAATGCATGCGAGAAAGACTGGCGCCATGGCGAGCAGCAGCAATTCGGCATCGAATTGCATGGTGTCTTCCTCCGTGGTCCCTGACCGCTGCGCTTGCCGCAGCGGACGTTGTCGTTTTCGTTTGATCGGGCCACGTGACCGTAACGGGTGCGCGGCTCGTGCGCTACGTGTTACGTTTTACGCGCTCCTCAAACACTGCCCGACAGCGTACACGCTTGGGCGCGTTGCGGCGCGCGGGTTCTATAGAAGGAATCTTCAATGGGCGCCGCGCTTGTGCGGGTTTTTCCTGGGCTTGCGGCTGCGCGGTTCGGCGACGCGCTCGGAGACCTTCGTGAATCCCTGGGAGGGTCCCTGATACACCCATTCGAGCAGGGCGTCGTGCGCGGCGCGCGCGGCCTCCGAATGCGGGTCGTTGATCAGGCTCACCACCACGTAGCTGTTGCCATCCGCCGAGGCCACATAGCCCGCGATCGCACGCACATCGCGCAGCGTACCGGTCTTGATGTGCGCGTTGCCGCCCGCGCCCTGGTTGGTCAAGCGGTTGCGCATCGTGCCGTCGACGCCCGCAATCGGCAGCGACTCCACGAATACCTGGGCGACCGGACTCGCATTGGCCCGCTGCAGCAGATCGGCGAGCGAGAGCGCGGTAACGTGCTCGTCGCGCGACAGACCCGAGCCGTTGTCGAGCGTCAGGTATTGCATGTCGACGCTGTCGCGGCGCAGAAACGCCTCGATGGCGCGCGCCGATTTCGCGGGCGTGGCGGGCGGGTTTTCTTCCTTCGCGCCGATCGTCAGGAACAGATTGCGCGCCATGGTGTTGTTGCTGAACTTGTTGATGTCGCGAACGATGTCGGCGAGCATCGGCCCCTGGTGCGTGGCGACGAGGCGCGCGCCGGCCGGCACCGGGCCTTCGCGGGTTGCGCCGCTGAAGGTGCCGCCGGTTTGCTGCCACAGGGCGAGGAAGCCGCCTGCGAAGAACGCGGAGTGGTCGAGTACCGCGACGTTGATCGTGCGCGGGCCGCAGCGCACCGAGTAGTCGCCGTCGAACGACGCCACCACAGTGCCGTTGGGCTGCGGCGTCACGGTGGGCGAGACGGAGGCGGCGTCGCCGCGGCACGGGCCATTGACGGCGTGCATCTGATTGTCGATATGCAACTGCGAGAGCGCCGGCAGCACGTCGATGGCGACGCTGCCGTCCGGGGCAGGCGTCAGTGTGAACGACAGCGATTTGAAGGCGTACAGCAGCGGATCGGGGCCGACGTTGTATGGTGCGGTGGCGTCTTCGTCGAACGGTGGCAGGTCGCGCGTGGAGGCATCGAAGTAGCGCTTGTCGAGCACCAGCGCGCCGTCGACGCCGTTGATCCCCGCCTTGTGGATCTTCTGCACGAGGTCGATCAGTTCCTCAGGCACGAGTTTCGGATCGCCTGTGCCCTGAATGTACAGATTGCCATGCAGCACGCCATTGGCGTCAAGCGTGCCGTCCGCGTACGCGCTTGTGCGCCAGCGATAGTCCGGGCCGAGGATCGACAGGCCGGAGTAGGTGGTGACGAGCTTCATCGTCGAGGCGGGCATCATCGGCTTGCCGGCGTTCAGCGCGACGATCGGCGTGCGGTCGCCGACTTTTTCGACCACCACGCTGATCGACGACAAGGGCACGTGTGCGCGCTGCAGGCCGATCATGACCGGCTGCGGCAGCACCGTGGTGACGTTGACGTTCGGATGCGTGGCCTTGACGCGCGCCTGCGCGGCAAGCGGCAGCGCGGCTCCGCAGCCGAGCGCGGCGCAGGCAAGCAGCAACGCCGCGGTGCGCGGCGCGAACCGGCGAGGCAGGGAGTCGACGGAAGCAGAGGAGCGTGGTCGCAGCGCCACACGGCGTGCGAGAGAGGGCAAAAAAGCAGGCAAACAAGCGAGCGTCATGAAAAGGCGAAGAAGCGAGATTTCGGGGCGCGGTGGCGCGCGGCAATCCAGAGTGTGTCGAAGCGTCGCGTGACGCGCGGAAAACCGCGGCGCGGCGCAAAGCGCTCATTGTAGAGACATGCCGCCAGGCTGCGGTGAAAAAGCGTCGCACGGCGCGCATGCCGGGGCCGGGCGCTAGAATGCGGCATCATCGAATGTTTCGGGACCGTACCAACCATGCGCATATTGCTAGTCGAAGACGACCGGATGATCGCCGAAGGCGTGCGCAAGGCGCTACGCGGCGAAGGCTTTGCGGTCGACTGGGTGGAAGACGGCGACGCGGCGCTCAGCGCGGCGACCGCCCAACCTTACGATCTGGTGCTGCTCGATTTGGGCCTGCCCAAACGCGACGGGCTCGACGTGCTGCGTACGCTGCGCGCGAAAGGCAACGCGATTCCCGTGCTGATCGTGACCGCGCGCGATGCGGTCGCCGATCGCGTCAAAGGCCTCGACGCCGGCGCCGACGATTACCTCGTCAAACCTTTCGATCTCGACGAACTCGGCGCCCGCATGCGCGCGCTGATCCGCCGCCAATCGGGCCGCAGCGATTCGACGATTCGCCACGGTAACCTGACGCTCGATCCCGCGTCGCATCAGGTCACGCTCGACGGCGCACCGGTCGCGTTGTCGGCGCGTGAATTCGCGCTGCTCGAAGCGTTGATCGCACGGCCCGGCGCGGTGCTCTCGAAGAGCCAGCTCGAAGAAAAAATGTACGGCTGGGGTGAGGAAATCGGCAGCAATACCGTCGAGGTTTACATTCACGCCCTGCGCAAGAAGCTCGGCGCGGACCTGATCCGCAACGTGCGCGGTCTCGGCTACATGATCGCCAAGGACGCCTGAGCCGATGCGTTCGATTCGCCGTCAATTGTTGGTCTGGCTGCTGGCGCTGGTGTTGCTCGGCGTCGGCATTGCGGGTTGGCTGATCTACCGGCAAGCGCTTGCCGAAGCCAATGAACTGTTCGATTACCAGTTGGAGCAGATCGCCGCGGCACTGCCGTCGGAACCGTTCTCGCAGGTGCTCGGTTCACGCGACACCGGCGACGAAGGCATCGTGCTGCAAATCTGGAACCGCAACGGCGTGCTGATGTACTACTCGCGACCGCGTGCGCCGCTCGCGCCGCGCGCCGAACTCGGCTTTTCGACCGAGCATACGGAGCGCGGCGACTGGCGTGTGTACGGCGCGATCGTCGGCGATAACGTCGTGCAGTTGGCGCAACCGGTTTCGGTGCGCAACCGGCTCGCGGCGAACGTCGCGTTGCGAACCCTGTGGCCGTTGATCGTTCTGCTGCCGTTTCTGGGGCTGGCGGTGTGGGTGATCGTCGGGCGCGGACTGCGGCCGTTGCGGCGCGTGACCAGCGCGCTCGACACGCGTCACCCCGAGGCCCTCGATCCCTTGCCCGACCAGCGTCTGCCGCTCGAAGTGCAGCCGCTGGTGCGCGCATTGAACGGCCTGCTCGAACGGCTCGCCACCGCGCTCGATATCCAGAAGGCATTCGTCGCCGATGCCGCGCACGAATTGCGCACGCCGCTCGCCGCCGTGCAGATCCAATCGCAACTGGTGGCCCGCGCGAAAGACGACGCCGCCCGTAGCGACGCGCTGGCCGACCTGCAGGCGGGCGTCACGCGCGCCACGCGTCTCGCCGAACAATTGCTGGCGCTCGCACGATCGGAACCGGACGGCCTCGCCGCCACCAACGCGATCGATCTGCGCGCGTTGCTGCAAGACTGTGTCGTAGCGTACGCGCCGCTTGCGCTGAATCGCGGCGTCGATCTCGGGATCGAGGCGAGCGAACCTGCTGCGGTGACCGGCGACGCCGACGCGTTGCGGGTCATGTTCAATAACCTCGTTGATAACGCAACCAAATACACGCCGCGAGGCGGCCGGGTCGACGTCAGTCTGTATGTCGACGAAGGGCATCCGGTGGTGCGGATTGCCGACAGCGGGCCGGGCATCGAGCCCGCTGAACGCGACCGCGTGTTCGATCGCTTCTACCGGGCCGGCGCCGGTGCGAACCGCGCGCGCACCGACGTGGCGGGCAGCGGTCTCGGCCTCGCGATCGTGCGCCGCATCGCAACGCAGCACCATGCGGCGGTGAGGCTCGACGAATCTCCGGCGGGTGGTTTGCAGGTCGAAGTGCGCTTTTGAATGCGCTGCTGAGCGTGCTTTGAAAGATGAGGCTTTCTGTTCGTAAAGCGGCTCGAACGTGGCCCAGGCGTGGCTCAGGCGTGGCTCAGGCGTGGCTTAAACAAGCCTTAAACAAGCCTCAAACAAGCCTCAAACACTGGTTAGAAGCGATCTGGCGCTGCTTAAGACTCTTTTAAGCGATGCGACGTACGCTTCATCTCATTCCAAAGCCTCTTTCTCCCAGTCAGGAGTACACGATGAACGCGAAAACCTTGTCCCGCAGCGCTGTTGCAGTGGCTGTCGCCGTGGCGCTTTCCGCCGGCTATGTGGCGGGGCATCGCGACGTCCCCGCGCCGCAGGTGATCGCGCCGGCGCAGGCTGCGATGATGCCTGCTGAAGCCGCGGCGAAAACCGGCATCCCCGATTTCTCCGGTCTGGTCGAAACCTATGGCCCGGCCGTCGTCAACATCAGCGCGAAGCACGTGGTCAAGGAGACGGCGTTGCGCGGCAGCGGCGGCAACCAGTTGCCGATCGATCCGAGTGATCCCTTCTATCAGTTCTACAAGCACTTCTTCGGCGGCATGCCGGGCATGCAAGGCGGCGACGGCGGCGATGCGCCCGATCAACCGAGCGCGAGCCTCGGTTCGGGATTCATCGTCAGCAGCGACGGCTACATCCTGACCAATGCCCACGTGGTGGACGGCGCGAACGTCGTCACCGTGAAGCTGACCGACAAGCGTGAATTCAAGGCGAAAGTGGTCGGCGCCGACAAGCAGTCCGACGTCGCCGTGCTGAAGATCGACGCGAGCAGTCTGCCGACCGTGAAAATCGGCGATCCGCGTCAGAGCAAGGTCGGCCAGTGGGTGGTCGCGATCGGCTCGCCGTACGGTTTCGACAACACGGTGACCTCGGGCATCATCAGCGCGAAGTCGCGCTCGCTGCCGAACGAAAACTACACGCCATTCATTCAGACCGACGTGCCGGTGAACCCGGGTAATTCCGGCGGCCCCCTGTTCAATCTGCAAGGCGAAGTGATCGGCATCAACTCGATGATCTATTCGCAGACGGGCGGCTTCCAGGGCCTTTCGTTCGCGATCCCGATCAATGAAGCGATCAAGGTCAAGGACGACATCGTCAAGACCGGCCACGTGAGCCGCGGGCGTCTCGGCGTCGCGGTGCAGGGCATGAACCAGACGCTGGCCGATTCGTTCGGCATGCAGAAGCCGCAGGGCGCGCTCGTCAGCTCGGTCGATCCGGGCGGCCCGGCCGCCAAGGGCGGTTTGCAGCCGGGCGACGTGATTCTGTCGGTGAATGGCGAGCCGGTCGGCGACTCGTCGGATCTGCCGTCGCAGGTCGCCGGTCTGGCGCCAGGCAGCAAGGCCACCGTGCAAGTGTGGCGCGACAAGGCCACCAAGGACCTGACGGTAACGATCGGTTCGTTGTCGGATGCGAAGGTCGCCTCGGACAAGGCCGATCAGCCGACCCAGTTGCAAGGCCGTCTCGGTGTGGCGGTGCGGCCGCTGACGCCGGAAGAGAAGAGCAGCGCGTCGGTGTCGCATGGTCTGCTGGTCCAGCAATCGGGCGGCGCGGCTGAAAGCGCCGGCATCCAGCCGGGCGACGTGATCCTGGCGGTCAACGGCCGGCCGGTCGCGAGCGTCGATCAGTTGAAGCAGATGATCGCCGGCGCGGGCAACAGCATTGCGTTGCTGATCCAGCGCGATAACGCGCAGATCTTTGTGCCGGTCGATCTCGGCTAACGGGAACTTGAACTCATTGAAGTAACGGTTGCCGGTCCTTGCACATATTGCTCACGGACCGGCATTTTTTTACCCGTTCAAAAAGCCGTGAAGAAGGGCGCTCTGCGCCGCATGGCGTGGCGCAGCAGCGGTTTCCAGACGACGCAAACTGATGCTTGGCACGCGGGTTGCGTCAACCTTGGTCCGGGACCCATCAAGGGCTTCCGGACGGCAAGGACCTTGAGAAGGAGCGAACCGATGAAATCCCAACGCAATCAGCGAAGGATCGTAGCCGCCGCGGTATGCGCAGCGCTCACGCTCGGTCTGGCGGGCGGCGCGTATGCACAGGCGAGTGATGTTACGGGCGGCACGACCACGGACAGCAGCAGCGCAGGCAACGCCAATGGCGGCGGTCTGCCGCAAATCCAGCAGAAGGGCGACGTCTCGTTCGTGTCGGGTGGCGTCGGTGTCGATGAGTCCACGGCGCTGCAGCACGCGCAAAGCGAGTGGCCGCTGTCGCTGCGCTTCACGGGCCCCGGCTCCGATTTTCTCGCCGACGTCCACGTGCGCGTGGTCGACGCGCACGACGACGAGGTGCTGAGCGCCACGTCGCGTGGGCCGTATATGCTGGTCAAGCTGCGCCCCGGCCGCTACACCGTGCATGCGCAATACAAGGATCGCGACCAGGCCAGGTCGGTGACGGTCCCGGCCAAAGGCACTGCCAAGGCGGCGTTCTACTGGAATACGCAATAAGCGTCTTGCCTTTCCGAGCGGCGCTGGGCGAGACACCCAGGCGGCACTCAGGAAGGCCGCGCATTCGGCTCGCGTTTGGCCGATAATGAAGCCACGGGCGCCCCCCGTGGCTTTACTGTTTGCACGACCGCACACGAATTGCTCAACACAACGGAGCCGAGACATGAGCGATGCCTTGACACCCCACGGAAACCCTGGCGCGAGCACGGGCGGGCACACCATCGCGATCAGCGGCAACCACCACCGGGTGCGGGTGATTCATGGCGGCGTGACCATGGCCGACACCCAGTCGGGCCTGACGCTCAAGGAGACCGGTCTGGCGGATGTATTCTATTTCCCGCGTGGCGACGTGAACATGGCGCGCCTTGAACGCTCCACACATACTTCGCACTGCCCGTTCAAGGGCGAGGCTTCCTATTTCCATCTGCGCACCGAAGACGGTCTGATCGAAAACGCCGTGTGGAGCTATGAGACGCCGCTCGAGCCGGCTGCAAAAATAAAAGGGTATCTCGCGTTTTACGCATCGCGCGTCGACCGCATCGATCAGACATCCTGACCGGCGGTCGCGCGTTCATCGGGGAGGCTGCCATGGAACTGAACGACGCGTTACGGATTCCGCTTGCGCCGTCCGACGTTTGGGACGCGTTGCAGGACCTCGCCTTGTTGCGTGCCAGTCTCGACAATTGCGAGTCGTTCACGCGGCTTGGCCACGGCGAATTTGCGCTCGTCATGACCGTGCCGCTCGGGCCGTTGCGCGCGCGTTACGAAGCGCGGGCCCACGTCGCCGGTCAGGATTCCGGACCGGCGGACGCGCAGCGCCGCACCATTAATTTCAAGGCGCGAGCCGAGGGCATCGGCTCATTGCGCGGACAGATCGAAGTGAGGTTGCGCGCTGAGGATGGCTCGCATGGCATCGGCAGGGAGCGGGGCACGCGAATCGATTACACGATCTGGGCGACTTCGTCCGGGCCACTCGCCGAACTGCCCACGCGCCAGCTCGAAAACGCGCTGCATCAGCTGGCCGACGATTTTTTCGACGAATTCGGCGCGGTCGTTCGCGCCAAGCATGGGCAAGGGCCGAACCGTGCGCGTGGTTCGGCGACGCGGCGGCAGCACGTGTTTCTGCGGCCGATCGCGCTCAGCGGCATCGCGCGGCGGACCCGCACAGATCATGGAAATGCGCTGACCGGGCGGGCGGCGAGCGCGTCGCATGGGGCGTCCCATGGTGTGTCGCATGGGGTCTCGCATCGCGAGCCCGGTCCGCATGTGGTTCCGCATTGGGCATGGGCGGCGATGATTTTTCTGGTGGCGCTGCTGTTGTATGTGGCGCGTTGGATTAGCGAACACTGACGGCTTGGCTTGGCTTGGCTTGGCTTGGCTTGGCTTGGCTCGGCTCGGCGCTGTCGTGCCGGCGCGACTACGAAATCCTGGTGGGTTACTACGAAACGCCGTCGGCCACGCGGCGTTTGCGGCCACTGAACGTTCTATGCGCTCTTGCCGGTCTCACGCACGCTCACACGCAGACTGTCAGCCTGCCGTCTTTTCCTTGCGCAACGCCGGACTCAGCCGCAGCGCATCGAACATCCCTGCGACCATCCGCTCCGCATGCGTGCCGAAATCGGTCGCCTCCGGCAGAAACAGCATGTCGCGCAGCGAGCCGCTGACGAACGCATGCACCATCGCCGCCGCGATCCTGGTGTCGAGATCGGCTGGCAGTTGCCCTTTGGAGATCGCATTGCGCAGACCGCCTTCGATCTTCTTCAGCCCTTCGCGCATATTGGTCTGATAACGGACCATCACCGGCCCCATCTCTTCGACCAGCTCGCACTTCAGAAAGAGGATGTCGAACACCCGCCGGCGACGCGGTTCGTTGGCGGTGTCGCGCAGGCAGACCGTGCAGATTTCCCGCAGGCGCCCGAGCGGGTCGGGCTCATTGGGGTCTAGCGAGGCGGCCTTGAGTTCGTCCAGCGGCAGCAGCACGCGGTCGAACATTTCGGTAAACAGATCGCTTTTGTGCGCGAAATGCCAATAGATTGCGCCGCGCGTGACGCCGGCGGCCTGTGCGATGTCGGCGAGCGACGTGCGCGATACGCCCTTCTCGAAGAAAACCCTTTCGGCCGCGTCGAGAATGCTGTTGCGCGTCTCCTGCGCCTCTTCTTTGGTTCTTCGGACCATATAGGTGTGACCTGCCCTGATTGTGGGGTTTTCCCGGGCCTTGTTAAGCACGCCCGATGACAATCTGTCTGCCGTTAAGCCATTTGCGAAGCGATCTTGCAGGTCCCCTGCCCGCCAAGGCGTAAACGCACTTTTACATGCATTCGTGGATGTATATATAATAGCATCCCACGATCGGATAGCCCAAGCCGTGACGACCGGTTAATATCCGTCACTGTTGCCTTTCAAAATGCTCTTGCGCCGCGCCGTGTGGCATTTCCCCGGTATGGCGCATTTCGCTCAGGATGCCCCTGCAGGTGCGGTTTGCATCCCCGGGCTTCCGGTCACGCGTCGCAAGACGCATGTGTGCGCTGTCGTCCCCGGGGTAGGGATGCGCGCACTTTTTCATTCTCAGTCTTTGACAGAGGTCGCTCCATGCGCGTCGAACGGGTTCCATTCCGCTTAATCAGTGCCGCGACGGCTGCCGTATTGCTGGCAGCGTGCGGACCAAAACAATCTGCCCCGCCGCAACAAACGCCCGAAGTGGGCGTCGTCACCGTCCAGCCCACGGCTGTGCCCGTCGTCACCGAATTGCCCGGCCGCACCAGTGCCTTCCTCGTCGCGCAAGTGCGTGCACGGGTCGACGGCATCGTGCTCCGCCGCGAATTCACGGAAGGCGGTGAGGTCAAGGCCGGCCAGCGTCTGTACAAGATCGACCCGGCGCCCTACATCGCCGCGCTGAACAACGCAAAGGCAACCCTGGCGAAGGCCCAGGCCAATCTCGCGACAACCACCGCGCAAGCCAACCGCTACAAGGTGCTGGTTGCCGCCAACGCAGTCAGCAAGCAGGACTACGACAACGCGGTGGCCGCGGAAGGCCAGGCCGCGGCTGATGTGGCCGCCGGCAAGGCAGCGATCGACACGGCGCAGATCAACCTCGGCTACACCGACGTGACCTCGCCGGTGACCGGCCAGATCGGCGTATCGCAAGTCACGCCCGGCGCGTATGTGCAGGCGAGCGCCGCCACGCTGATGGCCACGGTCCAGCAACTCGATCCGGTCTACGTGGACTTGACGCAATCCAGCCTCGACGGTCTGAAGCTGCGCCGCGAAGTGCAGGAAGGGCGTCTGAAGACGAGCGGCCCGGACGCCGCCAAGGTCTCGCTGATTCTCGAAGACGGCCGCACCTATTCGGAAAAGGGCAAGCTGCAGTTCACCGACGTGACTGTCGACCAGAGCACTGGCTCGGTGACGGTTCGCGCGATCTTCAAGAACGCGGACAAGGTGCTGCTGCCGGGCATGTTCGTGCGCGCGAGGATCGAGGAAGGTGTCAACGACAACGCGCTCGTCGTGCCGCAAGTCGGCATCACGCATGACCAGAAGGGTCAGCCGACCGCGCTCGTGGTCGGCGATGACAACAAGGTCGCGTTGCGTCAGCTCGTCACCTCGGGCACGTACGGTTCGAACTGGGTGGTGGAAAGCGGCCTGAAGGCGGGCGACCGCGTGATTGTCCAGGGCACCGACAAGGTCCGCCCGGGCGCGCAGGTCAAGGCCGTTGCCGCGCAACTTCCCGCCACACCCGCTTCCGGCGTATCCGCTCAGGGTGCGCCGGCCGCCAGCGGTGCGACGCAGACGGGTCGACCCGCTTCTGCTGCATCGGGCGCGTAATAACAGGGAGCCCGCCTCATGGCAAAGTTCTTTATTGATCGCCCAATTTTTGCATGGGTGATCGCCATCATTCTGATGCTCGCGGGTATCGCGTCGGTCTTCACATTGCCGATCGCGCAATACCCGACCATCGCGCCGCCGGCCGTGCAGATCAGTGCAACGTACCCGGGCGCATCGGCGAAGACGGTGGAAAACACCGTCACGCAGGTGATCGAGCAGCAGATGAGTGGTCTCGACCACTTGCTGTACCTGTCGTCCACTTCGGACGACTCGGGTACGGCAACCATCACGCTGACGTTCGCAGCCGGCACCAATCCTGACATTGCGCAGGTGCAGGTGCAGAACAAGCTGCAGCTCGCCACGCCGCTGTTGCCGCAAGCCGTGCAGCAGTTGGGCACCAAGGTCACGAAGTCGAGCAGCAGCTTCTTGCTGGTGTTGGCGTTCGTGTCCGAAGACGGCAGCATGAGCAAGTACGACCTGGCGAACTACGTCGCGTCGAACGTCCAGGACCCGATCAGCCGGATCGACGGTGTGGGTACGGTGACGCTGTTCGGCTCGCAGTACGCGATGCGGATCTGGCTGGATGCGAACAAGTTGACCAACTTCGGCCTGACGCCGGTGGATGTGCAGACCGCGCTGCTCGCGCAGAACGTGCAGGTCGCGGGCGGTTCGCTCGGCGGCACGCCGTCGGTGCCGGGCCAGGTGCTGCAGGCCACCATCACGGAAGCCACGCTGCTCAATACGCCTGAACAGTTCGGCAACGTGCTGCTGAAGGTGAATACGGACGGTTCGCAAGTCCGTATCAAGGATGTGGGCCACATCGAGCTCGGCGGCGAAAACTACAACTTCGACACCAAGTACAACGGTGCGCCGACGGCAGGCTTCGGGATTCAGCTGGCCACCGGCGCGAACGCGCTGGCAACCGCCAAGGCGGTGCGCGCGAAGATCGACGAACTGTCGAAGTACTTCCCGCATGGCCTCGTTGTGCAGTATCCGTACGACACCACGCCGTTCGTGCGCGCGTCGATTGAAGAAGTGGTCAAGACGCTGCTCGAGGGTATCGTGCTGGTGTTCCTGGTCATGTACCTGTTCCTGCAGAACCTGCGCGCCACGCTGATCCCGACGATCGCCGTGCCGGTGGTGCTGCTGGGCACGTTCGCGATCATGGGTGTGGTGGGCTTCTCGATCAACACGCTGTCCATGTTCGGGCTCGTGCTGGCGATCGGCTTGCTGGTGGACGATGCGATCGTGGTGGTGGAAAACGTCGAGCGGGTGATGGCGGAGGAGGGCTTATCGCCTCGCGACGCCACCCGCAAGGCAATGGAGCAGATTACCGGCGCGCTGGTCGGCGTGGCGCTCGTGCTGTCGGCGGTGTTCGTGCCGGTGGCGTTCTCGGGCGGTTCGGTCGGGGCCATTTACCGGCAGTTCTCGCTGACGATCGTGGCGGCGATGGTGCTGTCCGTGCTGGTCGCGTTGATTCTGACGCCGGCGCTGTGCGCGACGATCCTCAAGCCGATTCCGAAGGGGCATCACGAAGTCAAGACGGGCTTCTTCGGCTGGTTCAACCGGACCTTCGAAACGAGCCGCGACAAGTATCACTCGGGCGTTCACCACGTGATCAAGCGCTCGGGCCGTTGGCTGATCATCTATATGGTGGTGATCTTCGCGGTCGGCCTGCTGTTCGTGAAACTGCCGAAGTCGTTCCTGCCTGATGAAGACCAGGGCACGATGTTCGTACTGGTGCAAACGCCGTCCGGCTCGACCCAGGAAACCACGGCGCGCGCGCTGAAGGACGTCTCCGACTACCTGCTCAACACCGAGAAGAGCATCGTCGAATCGACCTTTACGGTGAACGGCTTCAGCTTCGCCGGCCGCGGTCAGAACGCGGGTCTCGTGTTCGTGCGGATGAAGGACTACGCGGCGCGTCAGCACTCGGATCAGAAGGTGCAGGCGCTGGTTGGCCGCCTCTTCATGCATTTTTCGAGCTACAAGAACGCGCTGGTGTATCCGGTGAATCCGCCGTCGATTCCTGAGCTCGGCACGGCCGCCGGCTTCGACTTCGAATTGCAGGATCGCGCGGGTGTCGGCCACGAGAAGCTGATGCAAGCTCGCAACATGCTGCTGGGTATGGCCGCGAAAGATCCGACGCTGGCTCAGGTGCGTCCGAACGGCCTGAACGATACGCCGCAGTTCACCGTGAACATCGACCACGAGAAGGCTTCCGCGCTCGGCGTGTCGCTGTCCGTGATCGACCAGACGTTCTCGATCGCATGGGCGTCGCAATACGTGAACAACTTCCTCGATACCGACGGCCGGATCAAGAAGGTGTATCTGCAGGGCGACGCACCGTTCCGGATGAAACCGGAAGACCTGAACGCCTGGTACGTGCGCAATACGGCCGGCGGCATGGTGCCGTTCTCATCGTTCGCCAGCGGTACGTGGTCCTACGGTTCGCCGAAGCTCGAGCGCTACAACGGTATCTCGGCGGTGGAAATCCAGGGCGCGGCTGCCCCGGGCAAGTCGACCGGCCAGGCCATGACGGCCATGGAAGCACTCGTGGCGAAGCTGCCGGCGGGTATCGGCTACGAATGGACGGGCCTGTCGTTGCAGGAACGCCAGTCCGGTTCGCAGGCGCCGATTCTGTACGGCATTTCGATTCTGGTGGTGTTCCTCTGTCTCGCGGCGCTGTATGAAAGCTGGTCGATTCCGTTCTCGGTGATCATGGTGGTGCCGCTTGGCGTGATCGGCGCACTGCTGGCCGCTACGCTGCGCGGGCTTGAGAACGACGTGTTCTTCCAGGTGGGTCTGTTGACCACGGTGGGGCTGTCGGCGAAGAACGCGATTCTGATCGTGGAATTCGCCCGCGAGCTGCAGCAGGGTCAAGGGATGGGACCGGTCGAGGCCGCGCTGGAAGCCGCGCGTCTGCGGTTGCGGCCGATTCTGATGACCTCGCTCGCGTTCATTCTCGGCGTGATGCCGCTCGCGATCAGTAACGGCGCGGGCTCGGCCAGCCAGCACGCAATCGGTACCGGCGTGATCGGCGGGATGTTGACGGCGACCTTCCTCGCGATTTTCATGATCCCGATGTTCTTCGTCGTGATCCGCGCGAAATTCGGCGGCGAGCAGGAAGACCCGGATGAGGCGCTCGAACACTACAACCAGCACCATCCGCATGATCCGCAAGGTGGCGGGTCGGCCGGCAATGGCTCGGGCAAGGACGGACATTGAGATGCAAAAACACTCTTTGATTGCAGTGGCGGTTGCGCTGTTCGCCGCGGGTTGCACGATGGCGCCGAAGTACCATCGCCCGGCCGAACCCGTGGCGGCGACTTTCCCGACCGGCGGCGTGTACGACACGCAGCCGGGCGCGGCGAGTGCCGCGCGGACCGCGAACGGCCAGGCGGCGGCCGATATCGGCTGGCGTGATTTCTTCGCCGATGCGCGTTTGCAGCGGCTGATCGAAATCGCGCTGAAGAACAACCGCGATCTGCGCGTGTCGGTGCTGAATATCCAGGCATCGCAGGCGCAGTACCAGATCACTCGCGCGGCGCTGTTCCCGACGCTGAACGCCGCGGCGTCACAAAGCAAACAGCGCACGCCGAAAGATTTGACGGCCACCGGCTTGACGATCACCAACACGTACTCGGTGGGTCTGAACGCTTCCTGGGAAATCGATTTCTTCGGGCGGATTCAAAGCCTGAAGGATCAGGCGTTGGCTCAGTACCTGGCCACCGCGCAGGCGCGCAAGGCCGCGGAAATCGCGTTGGTCTCGCAGGTGGCTAGTCAGTACATGACGGTGCTCGAGGTGGACGATCTGCTGAAGGTCACGCAGAACACACTCAAGACTGCCCAGGAGTCGTACCGGATCACCAAGCTGCAGTTCGACAACGGCACGGGTTCGGAACTGGATCTGCGGCAGGCGGAAACGGTGGTCGAGCAGGCGCAGGCCAACCTGCAGTCGCAGGCGCGTCTGCGGGCGCAGGCGGATAACGCGCTCGTGCTGCTGGTCGGCGAGCCGTTGCCGGACGATCTGCCATCAGGCATGTCGTTGGACAATCAGAACCTTCTGACGGATATCCCGGCGGGGTTGCCGTCCGATCTGCTGACGCGCCGTCCGGACATCATGGAGGCCGAAGAGAACCTGCTTGCTGCCAATGCGAACATCGGCGCGGCGCGCGCAGCGTTTTTCCCGAAGGTCTCGCTGACCGGCAGTTTCGGCACGCTCAGCCCGTCGCTCGGCGGTCTGTTCAAGCCGGGTTCGGCGGCGTGGAGCTTCGCACCGTCGATCACATTGCCGATCTTCGAAGGCGGCCAGAACAAGGCCAATCTCGATCTCGCCACCGTGCAGAAAAACATCCAGATCGCGACGTATGAAAAGGCGATCCAGACGGCCTTCCGCGAAGTGGCGGACGGACTGGCTGCACGCGGCACGTACGATCAGCAGATCGAGGCGCTGGAGCGCAATACTTTTGCCGAACAGCGCCGGCTGGATCTGTCGAACCTGCGTTATACGAACGGCGTCGACAGCTATCTGTCGGTGCTGACCGCGCAGAACGATCTGTACGTATCGCAGCAGTTGCTGGTTACCGCGCGCATGCAGCGTCTGCAGAACCTGGTCACGCTGTATCAGGCGCTCGGCGGCGGCTGGATCGAACGGGCCGGCGAGCAGCCGCGCCCGGCCGACGCGCCGGTCGATTACGGTGCGGCGAGCGCGCCGGTGGCGGCTTCGGCAGCAACGGCGGGTTGAGTCTCTTTTAGTCTCGTAGTAGCAGGCGCGCAGGCCGGTTTTCGGTTTCAGGGAAGCCGCCCTTCGCAGCCGGTAATAACAAAAACGCCACGGCATGCCGTGGCGTTTTTGTTGATGCTCAGATCTGATCAGATCAACCCATCGCAACTCAACTCAGATCAGATCAGCCCGACTCAGCGCTTGCGCTCAGCGCGATCTCTGGCGCGCGGCGCGGGTTCCAGTCAGATGCTCAGTGCACATCCGCGGCACGCAGCATCTCGTCGCCGCCCTTCGGCTCATTACCGCCGCGTCCGTCGAAATCATGTCCGGCCTTGCGAATTTCGCACTGTGCCTTCTTCTCGCTCTTCACACCGTTGAAGACCAGGTTCAGCACCACCGCCGACACCGACGCCAGCAAAATCCCGCTATGCAACAGCGGTGACAGCGCCGGCGGCAGCTTCGAGAAAAATTGCGGCGACACCACCGGCACCAGACCCATGCCGATACTCACCGCGACGATGAACAGGTTATGGTGGTTCTTCACGAAGTCGACTTTGGCCAGCACCTTGATGCCATTCGCCGCGACCATGCCGAACATCACGATGCCCGCACCGCCCAGCACGAAGGCCGGCACCGACGCAACCACTTGCGCCATCTTCGGGAACAGGCCCAGCAGCACCAGGATCACGCCGCCCATCGCGCAGACAAAGCGGCTCTTCACGCCCGTCACGCCGATCAGGCCAACGTTCTGCGAGAACGAGGTATGCGGAAACGAGTTGAAGATGCCGCCGATCAGCGTGCCCAGACCATCGACGCGCAGACCGCGCACCAGCGTCTTCTGATCCACCGGACGATCGACCATGTCGCCGACAGCGAGGAACATGCCGGTCGATTCGATGAAGGTGACGAACATCACGGTGACCATCGTCGCGATCGCAAGCGGATCGAAATGCGGCAGGCCGAAGTGGAACGGCATCACGATGCCGACCCACGGTGCGTGCGTGACACCGTCCATGTTGACGCGGCCGAGCGCCAGCGCGATCACGAAACCCGCGACGATCCCGAGCAGCACCGAGATATTGGCGAGGAAGCCCTTGGCGAACTTGTTGATGAGCAGAATCAGCATCAGCACGAGGAGCGACAGGCCGAGATAGACCGGATTACCGTAGTCAGGGTTGCCGACACCACCGGCTGCCCAGTTGATGCCCACTTCCATCAGCGACAAACCGATCACCGAGATCACCACGCCGATCACCACCGGCGGGAAAAAGCGCAGCAGCTTGCCGACCGCCGGCGCGAGAAGGATGCCGATAACGCCGGCCGCGATCGTCGAGCCGAAGATGTCGAGAATACCGAGCGATGGATTCGTGCCGATCGCGACCATCGGACCGACAGCTGCAAATGTGCAGCCCATGATGACCGGCAGACGAATGCCGAAGATCCACAGACCGAGCGTCTGAATCAGCGTAGCGATGCCACAGGAAAACAGATCGGCGCTGATCAGGAATGCGATCTGGTCTTTCGGCAATTTCAGCGCCGCACCGATGATCAGCGGCACCGCAACTGCGCCTGCGTACATCACCAAAACGTGCTGAATGCCGAGCGTCAGCAACTGGCCCGCGGGCAGTCGCTCGTCGCACGGGTGAACCGTGTTCGATTGCATTTTGTCTCTCTCCACCATCTCGTTTTGGGATGGCTCCAAGGTATGCGGAACGATAAAGTGCAACAAGACCACTGGGGCCTATTCCGGCATTCCCGGTGACGATATGCATGATGCCCATTTGAAAGCCAAAAGAAATGCGCGCCCCGCACAAATCGGCTGTAAGCCCCATGCAGCGGCGAGGCGCGTCCGTGCGCGGCGCGGCGTCGCTTCAGGTCATATGTGTTAAAGACAATGAGGTGTATCTCGCTCGGCGCATAGTGCTGTTTTCGCCTCGCGTCCCGTTTGAAGGGGTTAACCCGTAAATTGAGGGTTTTCACTTAGACTCCCGCGTGGTTGCCGGCGCGCCACGAAAGCCTGTCTTCGATGATGGAAAATACAGCGCTAGCCGCACTTTCCGAGTGCGTTTTCCCATGCCTCACTAGATGTTCTATCGCTCATGACTTTTCTTGGCATCGATCTCGGCACCGGCTCCCTCAAAGTCGTTATCGTCGACGAAAACGGCCGCGAGCAGGCGGCCGCGAGCGTCGCTTATGCGCTCGAAACGCCGCACGCAGGTTGGGCGGAAATGTCGGTGCAGACCTGGTGGCGTGCGCTCTGCGAGGCTGCGGCGCGACTGCCCGCCGACGCGCGGCGGGACGTCGAGGCGATCGGCTTTTCCGGGCAGATGCACGGGGTGGTCATGGTGGCTGCCAATGGCGAAGCGGTGCGGCCGGCGATGCTCTGGCCCGACACGCGCGCATTGGGTTTGCTCAATCAGTGGCCCGAGTCGCAGCCGAATCCCGTTGCGCCCGGCATGGCTGGTCCTTTGCTGCGTTGGATCGTGCAGAACGAACCGCAAACCGCGCGCAAGACGCGTTGGGCGCTGCAACCGAAAGACTGGCTGCGTGTGGCGCTGGGTGGCGCGGTGGCAACCGACCCCTCCGATGCCTGTGCGACGGCGCTTGCCGATCCGGCCGGCGTGTGGGATCGCGCGCTGCTCGACCGCCTCGAACTGCCGCACGAATGGTTTGCACCGTTGGCGCCATCCTATGCGGCGGGCGGAGTGTTGTCGGAGAAAGCCGCGCAAGCGCTGGGTCTGCGCGCCGGTATCGTGCTCGCGATTGGCGCCGCCGATACGCCATGCGCGGCACTTGGCAGCGGTCTCGCTCACGACGGCGACGCGTTGCTCACCACCGGCACCGGTGGGCAGATCGTCGTGCTCGCGGAACACGCACCGCAAGCCGCGAAAGGCCTGCATCGCTACCGCGCTGCGAGTGATCACTGGTACCGGATGGCGGCGATGCAAAACGTCGGCGTCGCGCTCGAACGCGTGCGGGGCTGGCTGTCGTATGAATGGGCCGATGCCTATCGTGAAGCGTTCGGTGATGCGTCCGGCGGTGTGTCCGGCGGTGCGTCGAGCATTGCGTTCGGCAATGCATCCGGCAATGCATCCAGCAGTGCATCCGGCAGTGCATCGGGCAGTGCATCCAGCACTGCATCCGGCAATGCCGCAGGCAACGTATCAGGTGGCGCTCTTGGCGATGTAACAGGCGCTGCCCCAAGCGCCGCAGCGGGCCTGACTTTTCTGCCCTATCTCACAGGCGAGCGCACGCCATGGCTCAACCCGGCCGCGCGCGGCGGCTGGCTCGGCCTTGCGCTCGATCACACGCGCGGCACGATGATGCGGGCCGCCTTCGAAGGCGTGGCGTTCTCGCTGCGCGCCGGGCTCGACGCGATTCGCGCGAGCGGCGCGAACGTGAACACCTTGAAGCTCGCTGGCGGCGGTTCCGTGGATGCGCGCTGGCGGCAGTTGCTCGCCGATGCGCTCAACGTCGAGTTGTATGCGGTCGATTGTCCGAACGCGGCGCCGCGCGGAGCGGCCATCCTCGGCGCACTGGCAAGCGGGCACTGGCACGCGAGCGATCTCGCGGCGCTTGCGCCAGGCGCGACGCGCGTTGCCAGTCCGCAAAACGATGCGGCGCTCGCGCAACGGTACGCGCGTTTTCTCGATCTGTATGGCCGGGTCGAGACATGGTTCGGTGAGGATGAAGGCGAACGCGAACGCGAACGCGAACGCGAACGCGAACGCGAACGCTCGTAGCCGAGCCGATGTCACCTACAGACAATGCCCAATGTCACGTACAGACAATGCCGCGACGCACTTTGCAATACCATTACACCTTTCGCGCGCTAAGCTACCTGCCGGCACATCAGGCTGTGCGGCAGTGGCAACTTCTATCCGCCGCCCGGACCATCACGCAATCACAGCCGTCGAAGTGCAACACTGGCGCGCCGCGCGGTATCCCACTGCGACGCGCCAGGCGTTCACAGACTCACAGGAGCATTCACGATGAAGACCAAAGCAGCAATCGCATGGAAAGCTGGCGCCCCGTTGACGATCGAAGAAGTGGATCTGGAAGGGCCACGCGCCGGTGAAGTCCTGATCGAAGTGAAGGCGACGGGCATCTGCCACACCGACTACTACACGCTGTCCGGCGCCGATCCCGAAGGCATCTTCCCGGCGATTCTCGGCCACGAAGGCGCGGGCGTGATCGTCGATGTCGGCCCGGGCGTGGGTACGCTTAAGAAAGGCGATCACGTCATTCCGCTCTACACGCCGGAATGCCGTCAGTGCAAATTCTGTCTGTCGCGCAAGACCAATCTTTGCCAGGCGATCCGTTCGACGCAAGGCCGCGGCCTGATGCCGGACGCCACGTCGCGTTTCTCATTGGATGGCAAGCCGCTGTTTCACTACATGGGCACGTCCACGTTCTCGAACTACATTGTCGTGCCGGAAATCGCGGTTGCGAAGGTGCGTGAAGACGCGCCGTTCGACAAGATCTGCTACATCGGCTGCGGCGTGACAACCGGTGTCGGCGCCGTCGTGTATTCGGCGAAGGTCGAGGCGGGCGCGAACGTGGTGGTGTTCGGTCTCGGCGGCATCGGCCTGAATGTGATTCAGGGCGCGAAGATGGTGGGCGCGGACAAGATCATCGGCGTCGACATCAACCCGGGCCGCATCGAGCTGGCGAAGAAGTTCGGCATGACTCACTTCATCAACCCGAACGAAGTCGAGAACGTAGTCGATCACATCGTGCAGCTCACCGATGGCGGTGCGGACTACTCATTCGAGTGCATCGGCAACACCAAGGTGATGCGTCAGGCGCTGGAGTGCACGCACAAGGGCTGGGGTCAGTCGTTCATCATCGGCGTGGCGGCGGCGGGCGAAGAGATCAGCACGCGTCCGTTCCAGCTGGTGACGGGCCGCGAGTGGAAGGGCTCGGCGTTCGGCGGCGCGCGCGGGCGCACCGACGTGCCGAAGATCGTCGACTGGTACATGGAAGGCAAGATCAATATCGACGACCTGATCACGCACCGTCTGCCGCTCGAGCGCATCAACGAAGGCTTCGACCTGATGAAGAAGGGCGAGTCGATCCGCTCGGTCGTGCTGTACTAACGCCGCACGGTTTCGCGAAACAGAAAGGAGCATGTCGATGCTTGAACTATTGTCGTCGCATGCCTGCCATGGCGGCGAGCAGCGGATCTACCGGCACGACTCGCAGACCGTCGGTCTGCCGATGCGCTTCTCGGTGTTTCTGCCGCCGCAGGCCTTGCAGGCCAACGCGAATGTGCCCGCGCTGTTCTATCTCGCGGGTTTGACCTGCACGGAAGAAACCTTTCCGGTCAAGGCCGGCGCGCAGCGCTTCGCGGCACAGCACGGCATCGCGCTGATCGCGCCGGACACCAGTCCGCGCGGCGCGGGCGTGCCGGGCGAAAGCGCCGCGTGGGACTTCGGCGTAGGCGCGGGCTTTTACGTTAACGCGACGCAGCAGCCGTGGGCGAAGCACTATCGGATGTACTCGTATGTGCGCGATGAACTGCGCGAAACGGTGCTCGCGAATCTGCCGGTGGACGGTGCGCGCCTGGGCATCTTCGGGCATTCGATGGGGGGGCATGGCGCGCTGATGCTGGCGCTGCGCAACCCGACGATCTATCGGTCGGTGTCGGCGTTCGCGCCGATCGCCGCGCCTTCACGGTGCCCGTGGGGCGTAAAGGCGTTCAGCGGGTATCTGGGCGAAGACCGCGAAGCGTGGCGGCAGTATGACGCGAGCGAACTGGTCGGCCACGTATCGCGCAAGTTCGCGCAAGTTCGCGCAAGGGATTCTGGTCGATCAGGGGCTGGCGGATCAGTTCCTCGCCGAGCAACTGAATCCGGACGTGTTCGAAGCCGCCTGCAAGGCCGCGGGACAGCCGCTGACGTTGCGTCGTCACGCTGGCTATGACCATGGGTACTACTTCATCTCGACTTTCATCGAGGATCATCTCGCGCATCACGCGAAGGTGCTGCTCGCTTGACGTTCATAGGGCGATGGCGGCGGTATGCAGGTGATGCCGCCGCTATCTCCAGATATTCGCCAATGCGGTTGACGGGCCATCGCTGCGAATGCCGCGATGCGATTTGCAGCCAGCGCGCTCAGTCAGCCGCTCAACGCCGCCTCAACAAACTCCCGCCATACACCACCGCCGACAGCACGGTGATCCAGAAGCTCGTCGGCCAGTCGGTATAGAACGCGAGCGTCAGACCCAGCCACGCCTGCACCAGCGCAAACACGGCGGCGAGCACGAGACCGGTCGAGAGCCGCGTCGTCACGTTTTGCGCAGCGGCGGCCGGCCCGACCATCAGCGTGAACACCAGCAGCACGCCGACAATCTGCGTGCATGCCGCCACCGCCAGCGCGGCAATCGACAGAAACAGCACCGACACCAGACGCAACGACACGCCCTTGGCCTCGGCCAGTTCCGGTTGCAGCGAAGCAAACAGCAACGGCCGCATAATTGCCGCGAGCGCCATCAAACTGACGACGCCCAACGCCGCCAACACACCGAGCGTCGACGCGTTCACGCCGAGCACATTGCCGAACAGCAGCGCGGTGACCTGGGTCGCGTACGCGGTGAAGAAGTGCAGGAACAGCAAGCCGAAACCGAGCGACAGCGACAGGATCACGCCGATCGCGACATCGCGTCCGGCGAGCCGCTCGCCGAGCGCACCCATGCCGACGCCCGCGGCGAGCGTGAAGCCGATCATTCCCCAGATCGGCGAGATGCCGATCAGGACCGCGCCGGTCGCGCCGGTGAAGCCGACGTGCGAGAGCGCGTGGCCCGCGAAGGTCTGTCCGCGCATCACCAGAAAATAGCCCACCACACCCGCCAGCACCGCGACGATCCCCGACGCCGCGAACGCGTTCACCATGAAATCGTATTCAAACATCGTGCTTATGTCCGTCGCGTGAGTCGTGCTGGTGTGAGTGGCCGTGCGCGCCACCGTGGTCGTGCGAGTGTGAATGCCCGTGCGAGTGGCTGTGGCCGCCGTTCTCGTCGTGTTCGTGCTCGTGATCGTGTTTTTCGACTTCGACGTCGCCCGACATCACGAAGATGCGGCCGTTCACGCGCATCACGTCGATCGGCGAGCCATAGAGACGCGACAGCACCGGCCGCGTAATGACTTCATCGACGGTGCCAAGCGCGGCGACACCGTTGCCGAGATACAGCACGCGATCGAGCGCGTGCAGAAGCGGATTCAGTTCATGCGCCGAGAACAGCACGGCAATGCCGAGTTCCTGCTGCACGCGGCGGACCAGTTCAACCACGCTTTTCTGATGATGCGGATCGAGGCTGATCAGCGGTTCATCGAGTAGCAGCAGTTTGGGGTTGCCGAGCAGGCACTGCGCAAGCAGCAGGCGCTGACGTTCGCCACCCGACAGTTCCGATAAAGGCCGCTCGGCCAGCTGGCGGCCGCCCACCAGATCCAGCACCCGCTCGACATCCGCGCGGGTTTTGCTGTCCGCGTGGGGCAGGCCCCAGCGGTGTCCATCGGCGGCCATGGCGATGAAATCGCGGCCGCGCACGCGGCGTCCAGCCAGCGCACTGCGCGTCTGCGGCATATAGCCGATCGACGCATTGCCGCGCTCGACCGGCTGCCCCAGCACGCGGATCGCGCCGCTTGCAGCCGGCACGAGACCGAGCACGGCGCGCATCAGCGTGGTTTTGCCCGCGCCGTTCGGCCCGAGCACGCCGATGAATTCACCCTGGTTCACCACGAAACCGGTGTCGCGCAGAATCGTGCGGCCGCCGAGTTCGAGCGTCACGTGGTCGAGTTCGAGCACGGGCGCATTGGCGCGTCCGCTGTTTGACGCGCTCGTTGATGCATTAGCTGGCGTGCTGCGGCCAGTTTCGTTCATTGGGTTTTTCCTTTAGCGGTGCTTGCCGCCGCATTCGCTGCGCCCGCATCGCCCGCGGCCAGCGCCGCGCCCAGCGCGTCGAGCTGCGTCAGCATCCACGTCTGATAGGTCTTGCCGGCCGGTTCGGTTTCGGTGACGCTCATGGTCGGCACCTTCGATTGCTGCGCGAGCTTCAACATGCGTTTGGTCAGGGCCTCGGTTGCCTGGCTGTTATAGATCAGAACGCGCACACGCCTTTCGCGCAGATCGCGTTCGAACGCGGCGATATCGGCCGCGCTTGCTTCCGTGTCGTTCATCGTCGCGAGCTGGAAGCGCAGATTGCGCATCGAGAGGCCTACCGCGTCCGACATATAGCCGAACACCGGCTCGGTCGCCGTCACCGGCACGCCGGCGTAGCGGCCATGCAGATCGGCGACTTTGGCGTCGATGGGTTTTAGCGAGTCGAGAAACTTCGCGAGGTTCGCATCGTACGCCGACTTGTGCGCCGGGTCAGCCGCAACGAGCGCCTCGCTCACCGCGCGCGCTACTTTCGGCATGGTCGCCGGGTCGTACCAGAGGTGCGGATTATCGCCGCCCTTCTTGCCGACGAGATCCGCGGCGACGATCGTAGTGCGCTTCGCGCTCTTCGAGGCGGCCAGCAGTTTCGCCATCCACGGATCGTAGTCGGCGCCGTTGTAGACCACAAGGCTCGCATGCTGCAAGGCGCGCGCCGTCTTCGGGCTCGCTTCGAACAGATGCGGATCCTGATCCGGATTGCTGAGGATGCTCGTTACGTCGACGCGGTCGCCGCCCAGCTGCTGCACGACGTCACCGTAAAAATTTTCCGCTGCCACCACCGGGATTTTCGCATCCGCCGCAAACGCGCCATGGCTGAGCGTGACAGCAGCAGCGGCCGTCGCGGCTATCGCCACGGTCTTCGACAGCGTCAGCGCACAGCGCGCCCCGTTCAACATCGAGCCGAATGTCTTCATCGTCGTTTCCTGCCCCGTGAGAGTTGAATGAAACACAAACCTTAGGCGCGGCGCGCTTCGGTGTTCTCGCAGTCGCACCTGCGCACACGCCGCCGGGCCACGCCACGTGGGGCTGCGCCTATGCCGCCGGCCCAGAGCCGTGCGAGGTCGAAATGATATAACGTATCTCGAATTCTTGTCAGCGACTTATGCGGAAAGCGGATTGGCCGTCTTCGATTTCTCGTATTAGTGCCGGTCGGAACGGGGAGCGGCGGTGTGGCGATCCTGCCGCGCTGCACCATCGAAATCTGGTCGAGCGCCTTGACATGACCCGGTCCGTATCCGATCATTCGATCACAAACAGAGCAATTGTTCGCGTAACGAGCGTTCGCTCACCGCGCCTCAAGAAGCGAAACGAACCGGAGACAAGCAGTGGCGGCACGATTGCAAGACAAGGTGGCCATTCTGACGGGTGCGGCTAGCGGAATCGGTGAAGCCGTGGCCCGGCGCTATCTGGACGAAGGCGCGCGTTGCGTGCTGGTCGATGTGAAGCCGGCGGACAGTTTCGGCGACGCGCTCTTCGCCGCATACGGCGACCGCGTGCTGACCGTCAGCGCCGACGTGACGCGCCGCGAGGATATCGAACGCATCCTCGCGAGTACGCTGGAGCGCTTCGACCAGGTCGATATCCTGTTCAACAACGCGGCGCTCTTCGATATGCGCCCGCTCCTCGATGAATCCTGGGACGTGTTCGACCGCCTCTTCGCGGTCAACGTGAAGGGCATGTTCTTCCTGATGCAAACCGTTGCCCGGAAAATGGTCGAGCAGGGCCGCGGCGGCAAGATCATCAATATGTCGTCGCAAGCCGGGCGGCGCGGCGAGGCGCTGGTGTCGCACTACTGCGCAACCAAAGCCGCCGTACTCAGCTATACGCAATCGGCCGCCTTGGCCCTTGCGCCGCACAAGATCAATGTGAACGGTATCGCGCCGGGCGTCGTCGATACCCCGATGTGGAATGAGGTCGACGCGCTCTTCGCGCGTTATGAAAACCGGCCGCCAGGCGAGAAGAAGCGCCTGGTCGGTGAGGCGGTGCCGCTCGGCCGTATGGGTGTGCCGGACGATCTGACCGGCGCCGCCCTGTTCCTTGCGTCGGCGGATGCCGATTACATCACCGCGCAAACCCTGAACGTCGACGGCGGGAACTGGATGAGCTGAGCGGATCACCATGTGGATAAGCCGAACTCGCTTTACCAATCCGCCTCACCCTTTGTCATTTTCGTAGAACAAACGCAACACTACATAACGTACGAGAAAGGAGACAGCACATGAAACCAGCTACTCAATCCGCGCTGAAGGCGGTCAGTGCCGGCGCTCTGGCATGCTTTGCGTTGAGCGCTCAGGCGGCCACGGTGACCATCGCCACGTTGAACAATCCGGACATGATCGAGCTGAAGAAGCTCTCGCCCGCCTTCGAGCAGGCGAATCCGGATATCAAGCTCAACTGGGTGATTCTCGAAGAAAACGTGCTGCGTCAGCGCGCCACCACCGATATCACGACCGGCAGCGGCCAGTTCGACGTGATGACGATCGGCGCGTACGAAACGCCGCAATGGGGCAAGCGCGGCTGGCTCACGCCGCTCACCGGCCTGCCCGCTGATTACGATCTGAACGACGTTGTGAAGACGGCCCGCGACGGCCTCTCGAGCGGCGGTCAGTTGTACGCGCTGCCGTTCTACGTCGAAAGCTCGATGACGTATTACCGCAAGGATCTGTTCGCGGCCAAGGGCCTGAAGATGCCCGATCAACCGACCTACGACCAGATCGCGCAATTCGCCGACAAGCTCACGGACAAGGCCAACGGCATGTATGGCATCTGCCTGCGCGGCAAAGCCGGCTGGGGCGAAAACATGGCGTACGCGACGACGGTGGTGAACACCTTCGGCGGCCGCTGGTTCGACGACAAGTGGCAAGCGCAACTGACCTCGCCGGAATGGAAGAAGGCCATCACCTTCTACGTCGATCTGTTGAAGAAAGACGGCCCTCCGGGGGCGAGCTCGAACGGCTTCAACGAAAACCTCACGCTGATGTCCTCGGGCAAGTGCGCGATGTGGATCGACGCCACGGTGGCCGCCGGCATGCTCTACAACAAGCAGCAGTCGCAGATAGCCGACAAGGTGGGTTTTGCGGCGGCGCCGATCGAAGTCACGCCGAAGGGCTCGCATTGGCTGTGGGCGTGGGCGCTGGCCATTCCGAAGTCGTCGAAGCAGCCTGACGCGGCGAAGAAGTTCATCGCGTGGGCCACCTCGAAGCAGTACATCGAACTGGCCGCGAAGGATGAAGGCTGGGCCTCGGTGCCGCCGGGAACGCGTCATTCGACCTACGCGCGCCCTGAATACAAGCAGGCTGCACCGTTCGGCGACTTCGTGCTGAAGGCAATCGAAACGGCGGATCCGGATCACCCGACGTTGAAGCCGGTGCCGTACACCGGTGTGCAGTTCGTCGGCATCCCTGAATTCCAGTCGTTCGGCACGGTGGTCGGTCAGAGCATCTCCGGCGCGGTTGCCGGTCAGATGACGATCGATCAGGCGCTGGCAGCCGGGCAGGCAACGGCAAACCGCGCCGTGCAACAGGCCGGTTATCAGAAATAAGCCGCAGTGGTAAGCCGCACTGCAAGCACTGCAACGTAACGTGAAACGCGCCGGCTGACACCCGTCAGCCGGCCCACGCAGCACAGCGGGCCGTCCTCGCCACTTACTTGCCACTCATTTGCCACTCAAGCGCCGCGACATCGCGAGCGTCGCGGCGAGTGATGCGGCCAAGGCAGTGTCTTCGCCGGACAGCCCGCGCATTACCGAACAGGTGGTCAATCATGCGTCCTCTGCGCCTACCTCTCATGCATGCCCATCCCCAGACAGAAAAAGAACGCGAAGTCCGCAAAGCTAATTCCGCCCGCTGGCTGGTGTCGCCCTCGGTCGCGGTACTCGTACTGTGGATGGCCATTCCGCTGGCGATGACGATCTGGTTTTCGTTCTCCCGCTACAACCTGCTGAATCCGGATCTCAAAGGCTTCGCAGGATTCGACAACTACAAATATCTGGCCACCGATCCGTCGTTCGGACCGTCGATCGGGCACACGCTCGAACTGATCATCTCGGTGCTGGTGATCACGGTGGTCGGCGGCGTGCTGATGGCGATCCTGTTCGACCGTAAGTTCTACGGCCAGGGTGTCGCGCGGCTCTTGGCGATCGCGCCGTTCTTCGTGATGCCGACCGTCAGTGCGCTGATCTGGAAGAACATGATCCTGCATCCGGTGTATGGCCTGATCGCGCAGGGCATGCGCGCGATCGGCATGCAGCCGATCGACTGGTTTGCCGACTATCCGCTGACGGCGGTGATCATGATCGTCGCCTGGCAGTGGCTGCCGTTCGCGTTCCTGATTCTGTTCACCGCGATCCAGTCGCTCGATCAGGAGCAGAAGGAAGCGGCGCGCATCGACGGCGCGGGTCCGTTTTCGATGTTCTTCTACATCACGCTGCCTCACCTGAAACGGGCGATCGCTGTGGTGGTGATGATGGAGACGATTTTCCTGCTGTCGATCTTCGCCGAAATCTATACGACCACGGGCGGCGGTCCGGGCACCGCGACCACCAATCTGTCGTACCTGATCTATTCGCTGGGCCTGCAACAGTTCGACGTCGGTCTCGCTTCGGCGGGCGGCATTCTGGCTGTCGTGCTGGCTAACATCGTGTCGTTCTTCCTTGTGCGGATGCTCGCGAAGAACCTGAAAGGGGAGTACGAAAAATGAGCCACGTTGCCTCTACACCGGCGTCCACCACGACGCCAATGAGCGTGCCGGCCAAGTCGCCGTTCGACGCGATTCGCCGCGGCATTCCCGGCGTGATCGCCTGGCTGGTCGCGCTGCTGCTGTTCTTCCCGATCTTCTGGATGACAATCACCGCGTTCAAGACGGAGCAGCAGGCGTATTCGTCGTCGCTGTTTTTTATCCCGACGCTCGATAGCTTCCGCGAGGTGTTCGCGCGCAGCAACTACTTCTCGTTCGCTTGGAATTCAATCCTGATCTCGGCGGGCGTCACGGTGCTGTGCCTGATTCTCGCCGTGCCGGCCGCATACGCGATGGCCTTCTTTCCGACGCGCCGCACGCAGAAAGTGCTGCTGTGGATGCTGTCGACCAAGATGATGCCGTCGGTCGGCGTGCTGGTGCCGATCTATCTGCTGTGGAAAAACAGCGGCCTGCTCGATACGGTGTCCGGTCTGGTGATCGTCTACACGCTGATCAATCTGCCGATTGCGGTGTGGATGTCGTTCACGTACTTCGCTGAAATTCCACGCGACATTCTCGAAGCAGGACGGATTGACGGCGCGGCCACGTGGCAGGAAATCGTCTACCTGCTGATGCCGATGTCGCTGCCGGGACTCGCCTCCACTGCGCTGCTGCTGGTGATCCTGTCGTGGAACGAAGCATTCTGGAGCATCAACCTGTCGAGTTCGCACGCCGCGCCGCTGACCGTGTTCATCGCGTCATATTCGAGTCCTGAAGGCTTGTTCTGGGCGAAGCTCTCCGCAGCGTCGCTGCTCGCGGTCGCACCGATCCTGATCGTCGGCTGGCTGTCGCAGAAGCAACTGGTGCGCGGCCTTACGTTCGGGGCGGTCAAATGACGGCAGGCACGAATGGAAGTCAGTTCGCGCTGATCTGCGATTGCGACGGCGTGCTGATCGACAGCGAAGCCGTGGCGGTGCGCATGCTGGTGCACGAACTCGAAGCGCGCTGGCCCGATGCCGATGTCGAACCCGTGGTGCTGCCGCTGCTCGGCTTGCGCATCGAAAAGGTACTGCAAGGCACGGCGGTGCAACTTGGCAAGAACCTCAGCGCCGACGATATCGAGGCGATCCGCGGAGCGGTGGAAGCGGCGGCGCTGCAGGCACCGGTAGTCGTTGGAATCGAGGCCGCGCTCGCGCAGGTGCCGCTGACCAAAGGATGTGCGAGCAACAGTTTCCGGCCGTATGTGGAGAGCGTGCTGGCGCGCACGGGCCTCGTGAGGTTCTTCGGCAATCGGCTCTTTTGCGCTGATGCGGTGCCGAATCCGAAGCCCGCACCTGACGTCTATCTTGCGGCCGCGCGAGGTCTCGGCCTCGCGCCATCCGCCTGCCTCGTGGTGGAAGACAGCGTGACGGGCGTGACGGCGGCGACCGCGGCGGGCATGACGGTGCTGGGCTTTATCGGCGGCGGTCATGCGAGTGACGCGCAGATCGACGCACTGCATGCCGCGGGCGCGCGTCACGTGTTCGACGACATGCTGCAGTTACCGGAACTGGTCGCGCAATGGACGTTGAGCGCGACGGCAGCGGCGCCGTAAGCGCGGCCGGTCGAAGCACACGAGCGGCGAATCAACAGGATCTGAGCCGCTCATAGAGAATCGAATTAACGCAGCTGCTGAGGAAATGGAAGCAACGCAAGCAACATAAGCGACGTAAGCGACGTAAGCAACCGACGCAACCGAAGCACCGTTAGCAACACACAGCAATACACGGAGACACATCATGGCAAGCGTAACTCTGCGCAACATCAGAAAAGCCTACGACGACAACGAAGTGATGCGCGACATCAACCTCGACATTCTGGACGGCGAATTCGTCGTGTTCGTGGGCCCGAGCGGTTGCGGTAAATCGACGCTGATGCGGATGATCGCCGGCCTCGAAGACATCAGCGGCGGCGATCTGACCATCGACGGCACGCGCGTGAACGACGTGCCGCCCGCCAAGCGCGGCATCGCGATGGTGTTCCAGTCGTACGCGCTATATCCGCACATGACGCTATACGACAACATGGCGTTCGGCCTGAAACTCGCCGGCACCAAGAAGCCGGAAATCGACGCCGCCGTGCGCAACGCGGCAAAGATTCTGCACATCGATCATCTGCTCGATCGCAAGCCGAAGCAGCTTTCGGGTGGTCAGCGCCAGCGTGTTGCAATCGGCCGCGCGATTACGCGCAAGCCGAAAGTGTTCCTGTTCGACGAACCGTTGTCGAATCTCGACGCCGCGCTGCGCGTGAAGATGCGCCTCGAATTCGCGCGTCTGCACGACGAACTGAAGACCACGATGATCTACGTGACGCACGACCAGGTCGAAGCCATGACGCTGGCCGACAAGATCGTCGTGCTGTCGGCGGGCAATGTGGAGCAGGTCGGCAGCCCGACCATGCTGTATCACGCACCGGCCAATCGCTTCGTCGCCGGCTTCATCGGCTCGCCGAAAATGAACTTCATGGAAGGCGTTGTGCAGTCGGTGACGCACGACGGCGTCACGGTGCGCTACGAAACCGGCGAGACACAGCGTGTCGCGGTGGAGCCGGGCACGGTGAAGCAGGGCGACAAGGTCACCGTCGGCATTCGTCCGGAGCATCTGCACTTCGGAATGGCCGAGGACGGCGTATCGGCAAAAACCATGGCGGTCGAATCGCTCGGCGATGCGGCGTATCTGTACGCGGAATCGAGTGTCGCGCCGGATGGCCTGATCGCGCGGATTCCGCCGCTCGAACGCCACAGCAAGGGCGACACGCAAAGGGTCGGCGCCACCCCTGAGCATTGCCATTTGTTCGACAGCGAAGGGAAAGCCTTCCAGCGGAAGATCGTCGAAGTGCTGGCTGCGTGAGTCAGTGAATGGGAAAGCGGCGGGTGCGCCGCTTTCCTTTTATCACGCTGGGGATAAGCCGCTGTGGCAAGCGCCGCTCACGGGGTTCGAGCGAGGCCGTGTGGGCAATGCGTCACACGCGTCCTGGCGGGCGGGCCGTATTGGTTCGCAGCGCTCAGGCTTCGAGCGCCGCTCGCGCACACAGCTCGTCGGTCACCAGTCCCGAGAGCCAGCCGCCTTTGAGCACCGCGATCAGCGCCTCGCGCTTGCGCTCGCCGCCGGCAAACCCGATGGTGGGGCGCCGCGGCGGCGAGTCGAGCGCGATGCTGGTAACGCGCCGGCCGGTCGGCGATTCGACGTGTACACCGGCCGCATCGATGGGCAGGCCGAGCATTTCGGCCACCGCACCGTTCTGCATCAACTCCTTCACTTCTGCGGACGTGATAAAGCCGTCTTCGTGCAACGGGCATTGCGGCCCGATATTGCCGATGCCGACGAACGCGACATCCGCCTTGGCCGACAGCGATTCGACGATCCGGTAGAGCCGGTGATTGCACCACTGCGCGCGTTCGGCCTCGCTATCGGCGAGCAACGGCGCGGGCAGCAGAAAATGCTTGCCGCCGGTCTTCTCCGAAATATGCAGCGCGACGTCGTAGCGGTTCGAGGAGCCGTCCGAGGCGATCGCCCCGACCATCGATACCAGCCGGTGCTGCGGACGCTCCAGCTGCGCGATCTGATCGACCGCGGCCTTTAGCGTACGGCCGCTGCTCACGGCGACCACCATCGGCTTTTCTTCGCTGAGATAGCGCTCCATGACCTGCGCGCCGGCCACCGCGAGCTTGCGGTCGACTTCCTCCGAGGTATCGCTGTCGATCGGTACGACTTCGCACATGCTCAGGCCGTAGCGCTTCGAGAGTTGATCGGCGAGCGCAAGACAATCGGCCAGTTTGTGATCGACGCGCACGCGAATCAGATTCTTCTCGACAGCGAAGGCGACCAGCCGCTGCGCCACCGGGCGTGACACCTGCAGTTTCTCGGCGATCTCGTTCTGGGTGTTGCCTGCGACGTAGTACAGCCACGCGGCGCGGGTAGCAAGATCTAATTTTTCTGTGGACTTGGGCACGGTGACGGTTCGCTTGAAGTGCGCCGATGATAGGAGCCGGTCCTCGCCTCTCAACGGGAGCCGGCTGTGGTTTGCCGGTTAGGCGAGCGGTTGCCGCGCAGGGTCGAACAGCGGCCGCACGTGGCGGTAGAGCGCGCGATACGCCTCGAGCCGGTTGCGCAGTTCGGCGTGCCGTCGCGGGTTCGGCGTGAATTCCTTTTCGATCGGCGGTTTGGTCAGCACCTTGGCCGGGTCGCCGCCGGCGGCTAACCAGCCGAGGCGGGCCGCGCCGAGCGCCGCGCCGGTTTCGCCGCCGCCGTGCTTGCGGGTGGCGGTGTCGAGCGCATCGGCGAGCAGTTGTGCCCAGTAGTCGCTGCGCGCGCCGCCGCCGAGCAGGGACAGCGCCTTCGCTTCGGTGCCGGCCGCGCGCAACGCGTCGAGGCCGTCGGCGAGCGCGAGCGTCACGCCTTCGAGCACCGCGTAGCCGAGCAACGCGCGATCGGTGGCGTGATTCATGCCGAAGAACACGCCTTGCGCGTACGGGTCGTTGTGCGGTGTGCGTTCACCGGACAGATAGGGCAGAAAGAGCGGTGCGGTCGTCAACGCCTCCGCGGGCAGCGCCTCGATTTCGGCGAGCAGGGTCGGCTCGTCGGTTGAGGTGAGCTTGCAGACCCAGCGCAAACAACTTGCCGCCGACAGCACCACGCTCATCTGATGCCAGCGATCCGGAATCGCATGACAGAACGCGTGCACCGCGGAAGCGGGGTTCGGCCGGAAACTGTCGCCGACCACGCACAACACCCCCGAGGTGCCGAGCGAGACGAAGCCGTCGCCCGGTTGCGTCGCGCCGATGCCGATTGCACTCGTGGCGTTGTCGCCGCCGCCGGCCGCGACGATCACGCCGTCGCTCAAACCGAACTCGCGCGCCACGTTGGGCAGCAGGGTGCCGGACGGCGCGCTGCCTTCGCATAGGCTTGGCATCTGCGCGCGCGTCATGTTGCAGGCGGCGAGCAGCGAATCGGACCAGTCGCGTTTGGCGACGTCGAGCCACAACGTGCCCGCTGCGTCCGATGGATCGGACACCTTGCCGCCAGTCAGTTGCAGGCGCAGGTAGTCCTTCGGCAGCAGCACACAGGCGGTCTGCGCGAAGATGTCCGGTTCGTGGCGCGCAACCCATAGCAGCTTCGGCGCGGTGAAACCGGGCATCGCGAGATTGCCGGCTACGGTGTGCAACTCCGGCGCTCGCTCGGTGAACTCTGCGCACTCCTTGTCGCTGCGCATGTCGTTCCACAGGATCGCGGGCCGTAAAACGCGGTCCTGCGCATCCAGCAGCACGGCCCCGTGCATCTGCCCGGAGAGACCGATGCCGCGAATCTGCGCGAACTCGTCGGGATGTTTGGCGCGTAAAGCGGCCAACGCCGTGCGCGTGCCAGCCCACCAGTCTTCGGGATTCTGTTCGGCCCAGCGCTGATGCTGACGCGAGACGGTAAAGGGTGAGCCTGCGGTGCCGATCACGCGTCCATTGGAGGCGAGCAGCAGGACTTTCACTTCGGACGTGCCGAGGTCGATGCCGAGATACATGGGCGCGAAACCTTCGTCGTTAGGGATGCGCTACTTTAGCCGCACATGGCGCCCGCTGCTATGCGAATTACGCCTGGCATCGGTGTGGTTCGATGCCGCGCGCTGAGCGGCGCTGAGCGGCACCGAGTGGTGCGATGTCCGTTGCTGCCGGCGCACATGAGTCACACTGGGACGACGCCGGTTGCCGGCACGCGGGTCAAGCCGCGCCGCGTTTGGCCAGCCACACGTCGACACGCGCCAACGCGCCTGCCAACGCCGATTCCAATTCCGGTGTCTGCGCCATGCTGCCCCATAGCAGCCGGTCAGCGGCGAACGCCTTTAGCGGATCGGGCGCGCTAAAGAAACCGCGGGCGACGCGCTCGTCCATCACGCCATCCTGATACGCATACGGCAGCTTGCCGGCGTTCCAGCGTTCGAGGAAGCGGAAGAACAGCGCCGACAACATCGCCGTCGCCGCAGGTGTGACGCCACGCTCGAAGCATTCGGCGAGCGTCGGCGCGATAAAGCCGGGCAGCTTCGAAAAGCCGTCGGCCGCAACGCGCTGGTTGGTGTCCTGGATGTAGGGATTGCCGAAGCGTTCGAGCACCACGTCGCGATAGCGTTCGAGATCGAGCGGGCTCGGCGTGAGGCACGGAATCACGTCTTCGGTCACGTAGTCGAAGGCGAATTGGTTGATGTCCGGGTCGAGCGTGCCTTCGTGGATGAAGTTCAGTCCGACCAGCGTACCCGCCCACGCAATGCAACTATGCGTCGCGTTGAGAATGCGGATCTTCGCTTCCTCGTACGGCAGTACCGAGTCGACCAGTTCCGCGCCGACCTTTTCCCACGCGGGGCGTCCGGCGATGAAGCGGTCTTCGATCACCCATTGGATGAAGGATTCGCCCATCACCGGGCAGGCATCGTCGACGCCGGTGGCGGCTTTGACGCGTTCGCGCACGTCGGGCGTCGGGCGCGGCGTGATGCGATCGACCATCGAACTCGGGCACGCGGTGTGGTCGTCGAACCATTGCGCCAGTTCGATCGCGCCGCGCCGTTCGAGAAACTCGCTCATGCCCGCATGAAAGCGCTCGCCGTTGCTGCGCAGGTTATCGCAGGTCTGCAGCGTGACCGGGCCGGCGCCGCGCTTCATGCGTGCGTCGAGAATTGCCGCGAGCGCGCCGTAAATGGTGGTGTGGCCGCCTTTCAGGTCAGCCGCGAGATCGGCGTTGGCCGTGTCGAGCGCGTCCTGCTCGTCGAGGTAATAGCCGCCTTCGGTGACGGTGAACGCAATGATCTTGCAGGCCGGATCGGCGCCTGCCGCAATCAGCGCATCGAGACTCTCGGTCCATGGCACCACGCGCTCGATCGAGCGAATCGTCTCGTACGCGCGCTGGCCCTGTGGCGTCACGGTCTCGAGCGTGTAGACGCCGTTTTGCGCGGCGAGCGCTTCGAGCACCGCGTTCATGTCGCCGCGGATATTGCACACCGTCAGCGACCAATGCGGCTCGCCCGCCACCTTCGCCTCGTTCAACCGATGCAGATACCACGCCTGATGCGCGCGATGAAACGATCCCGCGCCGATGTGCAGGATCACGTGTGCGGCCGCGCCGCTGCCTTGCCCGCTGTTCATGTGCGTCTCCTGAATGTCTTCGTTCGCACGGCTCGGAGCGTGCGTTTTTTCTTTGGGTGGAGCATTTGCTCTGTCTGTGAGCGAATGATCGTACCGGGCGAAACGAATGTCAAGGCGACGTAAGCGGCTTTTCGTGGCGCAGCGCGGCGTGGCGGGACTTGCGGGGGCGAGTCGCGAGGTGTCAGTACGTTATGGGACGTGTCGCGCAGTGCGTATTGCGTTGCATCAAATTTGACTTTCACCGCGTCAGGACTTGCTGTCGGTCGAGAGCGAGTTTCGCGATCGGGTAAGCAGAACGGACCTTGCGGTCGTGCCGGCGGTATCAGGTCAGACCGCGCCGCCTCGCTGTCTGACTGGCGTCGTATGCGCTCATGTACTGAAACAACGCGCTGTCCGTCGTAATGCCGAGGCGCGCCATGCCCGAGCGCTTGTGGCGGCTGATCGTCTTTCGGCTGCGCTGCAGGCGATCGGCTACTTCCGCCGCCGACAATCCCGATGCAAATAATCTCAACACCTCAGATTCGCGTGGTGACAGTCGCACGGCCGATCCGTCTGCCGTCGTGTCGCCTGCGATCAGACTCGCCCGCATCATCGGCGACAGGTAGCGGCGACCACCCGCGACCGCTTGAATCGCAATAGGGAGCGCTTCCGTCAGGTCCGCCTTGCTCACCAGTCCCGCTACCCCAGTTCGCCAGATCGAACCGCGCACGCCGATGTTGTGGACCGTCGTCAGCACGATCACCCGCAATTCGGGAAAAGTCCGGCGCACATAACCGAGCAAACGCATCCCGTCTCCGTACCTCAGACCCGGCATCACATACTCGGTCACCAACAGATCGCACGGTATCGTGCCAAGCATATCGATCAAGGCATCAGAATCCGATGCCACCTGAATCGCGGCGCCAATGCGCCGCTGGGCAATCAGCCCTTTGACGCCGAGTACGAATAACGGATGATCATCGGCTAGCACAATTCGTAGCTTGTCCAACTGCACATCATTCCCCACTTAAATCCGTTTCGTTGCTCCCTTGTTCATTTTGCGGTCGGTATTCGCGAACGGCTGCCTCCGAATGTCGCGTGCGACCATTCGTCGAATCCCATCGCGGTCGCGGCATCGACGGTCATGTTTTTCGCGCTCGAGGCGGGGACGTGACGAGCGGTCACGTGTGATGCGGGCCATCGAGGCCGCTACAAAGCTGCACATGGGCCACAGCAGCGAGTTTCGCTTGCATGCGCAGTTGACCGTCTGCGAGGTGTGAGTCAGATCGTGCCGCCGATGCCGGCGCCAAATTTTGAGATGTTTCTCAGACGCACATTTTGCCGGCTGCGTTAGCTTTGACCTTGAGGTCGGCAGAAGGGCGAACAATTTAGCACTTTGCGATTGGCGCACCCATGTCGGACCTCGCATCACCGTCGGATCTTCAGAAGGATCACTGGTTCGTTCACCTTTGCGCAGGGGCTTCGTTGCAGATCCTGTTCGATAGTAGTCCAACGCTTTTCCTTGCCGCGCTTCGCAGATCGCATTGCGTGATAGGCGAGGGATGTTATGGAGAATCAATAATGTACAAAAGCACGCATCGCTCATTCACCAAACGCCATCTGGCTTTCGCGCTAGTTGCGCTATTCGGCGCCACCCTCGTTCACGCTCATGGGCGTCTGACCGAACCTGCCTCCCGTATCGTGTTGTGTGCGGCGAAAAAGAATTCAAATTGCAATGTCGAAGCGTGGCAGGCAAACGCCATGGAGAATGGCAAATTCTTTCCCGCTACGCAGGCGGGCCTGCCGGATTCTTTCGCGCCCCAGGACGTTCGGAACGCACTGCCGCCGAAGGATGGCGAGATCGCCGGCTCGAGCGTCAATGGGAACGTTCCGGTGCTGAATGAACAGTCTGCAGACCGATGGACCAAGATTCCGATGCGGGCCAATTCGCTGCAGACCTTCAGGTGGGACTATGCAGCGTTGCACGCGACGCGGCGCTGGAACTACTTCATCACGCGTTCCGACTGGAATCCCGCCAAACCTCTCACGCGAGCGCAGTTCGAAGAAAAGCCGTTCTGCATGTACCAGAACAACGGACAACCCTATTGGCAGGCCAACCTTCAGCCCCCTCAGCCGACGATTCATCAATGTCAGTTGCCGGATCGCAGCGGCTATCAGGTAATTCTCGCCGTATGGGAAGTTGCCGATTCGCAGATGGGCTTCTACCAGGTCGTCGATACCTATTTCACTTCGGCGAAGGGTAGCCCCGTGATGAGACCGTTTTAATTCTCGCGTACGCGAGGCAATGTTCTCAACTTGAGCCCCCATTCCATCAAGCGAGCTTGTACGCGGGATGAAAATGGGGCCTGGATTTTCCGGCTGGTTTTGATCAATATCGCCGCACAGTGGAGTCGCAGTTCATTCTGGATTCTGCGCGCCCCCTTTGTTCTCGTTACGTAGGCGCAAGATCGTCGCATTGCCAGCCTCAGATACCTTGCGGTTCGGACTGTCAAGAGGCGATGTCGCGCACGGCACGTTGCCGCCATCTTAGGCAGTCATTTTGGTGCTTGTCACCTTCCTTGAATGGTCCCCATGCGGGCGTTGTTGGGGCGCCCGCTTAGCGCCACTCCTGTATTGATGCTCCTGATTTCAGCCCATTTGTGAAGATTTGTCGCGCAACCGGCATTTTCAGAGTGTTCCTATTCTGGCTTCAGCCCTCTTTGATGCAACGTCGAATTACTACGCATTTCTAACGACGTATTGCGGAAGGGAGATGTATGAGAATAAAAATCCCATCTTGCGGGCTTGGAGACAAGTTAGCCCGTCTAGTGGACGCGGGTGCTTTGCTACTAATGGCTTCAACCGCGCGTGCAGACGACTGCTGGACGCTTTATTCGAAGTCAGGTGCGACGCCGGGTACAGCGAGCTGCCGACTGGACGTCGCAAGCAATACCCCAAGCGGTATGGGTAGTTTCGGATGTAGAAACGACATGGCAGCGATTGACGAGTGGTGCGCCACGCCGACGGACCCTGACGAATCTTGTCCGGTTGCCGATCCGGTCTATCCGGCCAACGGCAAGGTGACGCTCTCCGAAAACGACTTCCGTAGCGGCGATGGAGTGCCGCTGACATTCACTCGAAGCTACTTATCCTCACCGTTTCTCAAATCGGCGACCGCCATGGGACCGGTATGGATGAGTAACTGGCAGCGACAACTCAACGTGGCCGGGACCAGCGGTAGTTCACCCAAAGTCATTGCCTATCGTGCAAACGGCCAACCGCTCACTTTCCTGTTTACCAACGGACAGTGGAAAACATCCAGCTTCAGTGGTCTCGCTCTCGCCCAGAATGGCTCTGGATGGGCTTTGACAGACCTAACGACAGACACCGTTGAGTCGTATTCAGCACAGGGCGTCCTGCTGTCCGAAACACCGCATACCGGTTTCACCCGAACGCTCACCTATGACGGCGCGGGGCGGCTCACGGCCATCAACCAGCGCGCGGCAGGTGCGGTTCCGAAGTATGAGTTATTGTCGATCAAGCTTGAGTACGACACGTCAGGCCGTATTTACCGCATGACAGACCCAAGCGGCGGTCTTACGCAATACGGTTATGACGGGAGCAGCAACCTCGTGTCGGTCACATGGCCCGATGGTTACGTGCGGCGTTACGTCTACGACGACTCGCGCTTCAAGAACGCACTAACGGGTGTGATTGACGAATCCGGCTCACGGATTGCGACGTGGACCTATGATGCGAGAGGACGTGCTACCTCGGCAACGCATCCGGATACGACGCAGAACGTCCGATTCGCCTACGGCAACGGTTCAACGACCATGTCCTGGGCGGACGGTTCGGGCACGGTTAACTTTGCGTCAGTCGCGGGCATGTTACGCATGACCGGTGGCAGTACTGCTGATGGCGTCGAGAGTCGGACGTTGGACACGAGCGGGAATTTGCTGCAAAAAACCGCACCGGACGGAAGCGCGGCATATTCGTACGACGCTGCGGGCCGACCGGTTCGCGCTGCGGTGACTAGCCCTAGTGGCACGGTGATAACGTCAGTGCGCTATGCCGATGCGACGAGCCTGCATCCGTCACTTGTTGCAACCCCCGGCAAGATGCGTGCGTTCGTGTATGACGCAGGTGGCAACGTCACTGGATACAGCGAATTCGACACGTCTGACACAACAGGCGCTAGCGGCTTCGACGCTGCTAGCACAGGCAACAAGTTGACTGTCGGCGCGCGCTACGATGCCAATAACCGCTTGGCGCAGGCAACCGTCTATGTGAATGGTGTCAAAACCGAAGATTGGGTGTATTTCCCAGACGAAACTGGGAACCTGCAGACCGCTCAGGAATTGATCTCACGGTGGCTACTTGGTGCAGTCGATCGCGACGCGTCGAACCGTGTAACGAGAGCTACCGGGAACTATCGTGAAGCACGCTTCACGTATGACAAACGTGGACGCGTCAGCCGGTTCACCTACAACGAAGATGCGACTGCACTGACGGCGGGTCTGAAGCGCTTCCTGGCTGTGGACTACACCTATACCCCTGATGGTCGTGTGGCGGGTCGGACGGGCACGGTAGCCAGGAATGGCGGGACGGCACAACCGATCACTGGCGATGAGATAGACCAGTGGATTAGCAACTACGAGATCGGTGCTGATCCGGTCGGCCCCCCCGCCAATCTCTCTGGCTCGCGTAGATATCTAAAGGCGGACGCCCCAGCGACAATCACACCGGTATGCGCGGAGTGTTATGTTTTCACGAAGGCCAAGCTGGCATGGAAGCTCTTTTATCGCGGACTTACCATCACCCAGACAGGTCAGCCTGTTCGGGGTGACGTGCCCGAATTGCAAATAGCGGCGCAGGAGCAGGTGCCGTTTCCTATTCTTATACCCGAGCAGAATGGCCAGTCGAAACGCGCGATCCTATACGCTCAACTGTTCCAGAACACCGGCGACGCCGATGCGGGTTTCGTTAAGTGCCGTTATGGCAGACCCGCGACGAAACGTTGTCGAGAGGTGCGTGAAAGGTGTATCGACAAATGCACGATGCAGACGCTGCCGACCCCAGCGACAAACGACGGGCGAAACTTCCACAAATGTTTCACCATGTGCTTGGCTGATAACGGCTGCTAAGGAAACACAATGAATAAAGAAATTGCCACGGAACTTGACAGACTACTGCGCGATGCCTTTCGGTCGGTTGAGGATTCAATCAGGCTCGTTCAGGAGCGCTGCTCGGTGGAGGAATTTGAGTTCTTTCGCACTGAAGCCGGAAGAGTGGCGGGTGGCATAAGTCTGCTCTTGCTGCCTCTCTGGGAGGACTATCCGGACTTGGCGCCCGCAGGGGTTATCGTAAATCCACCTAAGAAGAGAAAGGGCAAGCGGTAACACATAAAGAAGGCGCGAGTAATTCGCGCCTTCTTTAGCGCAAATTAGAGCAGACATTATTTTGGCCAATAAAATGAAAATGCTAGCGGCGTTCGTCATGTTCGCTATTGTCGAGGCAATTGCCGGCACCGTTGCCGCCTGCATCGTGCTTGCCTTCTCGCCTGTGTGCGGAGCAAGTGCGCGACTATTGGTAAGTCCATAACCAGGCGATGCTGAGAAGTACATGAAAGATATCAAATTAAATGTACTGATCAAAAACTCCCCACTCCAATCTGAAACAATGGCTTGAACTATTTCAATTGCCTAGATCAGTGTAAAGCTGATCAAGACTGTTAAGGAGAGTATCTGTGGACAAAGACAAGGCTGTGGCGTCGGAGGTTAGCAAGCAACTATTTGCCGCGTTTTGCTCGGTGGAGAACGCGATCCGGTTAGTTCAAGAGCAATGCTCTGATGAGGAATTTGTAGCATTTCGCGCTGAAGCGGGAAAGGTGGCAGGAAGCTTGTACCTGCTTCTTGGACCGTTATGGAAAGCATACCCAGACCTCGCACCTCCGAAACCTGATCAAGCCACCTTGCCATCGAAGGAAGGGTCGTAAGATATTGGAAAAGCGCTAGTAATCAGGGGCGCTTCTTTCCTGTTCCGTCGATTCAGAGGCAGCATCAATTCGATGGAGACTGCGAGGGGGACGGGAGTGCGGAACAGGGCGAGAAGTGAACAACGGTGAGTCGAAAGCTGGTTTCGTCAACTGTAGTTATGGCCAGCCAGCCACGAAGCACCATCGAGAAGTGCGTGATAGGTGAAAAAACAAGTGAAAGGTCGATCAATCCTGCTAAGGATAGGAAAGTGGATAAGGAAATAGACAAGGACGTGACTTCGGAAGTATGCGAGCAGTTATTAGACGCGTATTTGTCTGTCGAAAAAGCGACAAAAATAATTCAAGAAAAGTGCTCAAGGAAGGAATTTGAGTGCTTTCGCTCTGAGGCCGGCAGAGTCGCGGGCGGTCTGTACCTGCTGCTTGAACCCCTGTGGAGAGCATATCCAGATCTTGCTCCCGCTGGTCTCGAAATGACCAGGCGGAAGAAAAAGGCTAGGCGGTAGCAATAAAGAAGACACCAGCAACAGGTGCCGTTCCCTACCTGATGCTCGATCAGAGCGGCCAATCGAAACGTGCGAGGGTACCTGTCCAACTATTTCGGAAAACGGCCGTTTTGATCCGAGCTTACTCAAGTGCGCGTGCGGCTAATCGATAACGAAGCGCTGTGCCGCAATTCATGAGCGATCTATCGCCAAATGCCGACTATTGAGTTGCATTCTTCACATGCAAGAATGCGAACATGGCAGACAAGGATGCTAAGGAACAACATCTTGATTGAGGAAAAGAAACTTGCGACAGAGGTCAACGAGAAATTGCTGTCAGCACATTACTCGATTGTTAATGCCCTGAGACTTGCTGAGGAGCGGGGCTCCAAGCGAGAAATTCAAGCATTTCGTGCTGGAGCCGCGAATGCTGCAGGGCATCTATATGGTTTTCTCCTAAGGCCGCTGTGGCAAGCGCGTCCCGAACTCGCGCTGGAGGGGCTGGATATGAGCCCCCCGCCGACGAAGAAAGCTAAGCGATAAGACGCACACAAGGCGCAAGCAATCGCGCCTTTCTATTGTTTTAGCCTAGGTGGGCGCAGGTTTGAAACGTGCAAAGTGGACAACGACTCTTAAGGGAGAATGTGGTGATTGGTGACAATGATGTGGCCGCAGAGGTCAGCGACCGTCTTCTGGCGGCAACGCGTCTGATGGACGAATCTATCGCGCTGGTTCAACAACGCTGTTCCGATGATGAATTCAAAGCCTTCCGTGCTGGAACCGGTAAGGCTATGGGGTACCTATTTGCGTATGTACTTCGGGAACTGTGGTTGGAACACCCTTGTCTGGCTCCGGAAGGCTTGGACATGAACCCTCCGTCAAAGAAGAAAGGTAATCGATAACAGATAACAAAAAAGCGCGAGCAGCAAACTGCACCTCGAATGCATGGACATGTTTCCGACTTAGAGGCTAGTTCGCTACCGCGCCTTTTTCTTTACAGCGGCGTGGTGGCCGCTACTTCACCCTAGTGCTTCATTGCCGCCTGCTTCGCATCTGCGCGCGCACACGCAGCAGTCCTCACACGCTCCTGCTTGCGCGTCACAGCTTTGTCCGGCGCAGCTTCAGCTTCGGTTTCGGCTGCTTCTCGTCCTGCCTGCGCAGCATCTGAAAGAAGTTGCGCCGCAAGTTTGGCCGTGATGCGACTGTGGGGAACCCCCTTCGCGTCGAGCGCGATCACCTGGTACAGATCGCGGTCGCATTCAGCTTCCTGCTGGTATTGCTCGACGGTATAGAGCAGGTGTTCCAGCAGGTTGCGCTCACGGCGTCTTTCCTCAACCGTCGTAGCCGGGCTTCGGGCGATGCTCGCCGCGAGATTAATTAGTGTTTCAAGCTGCCGGATTTGCCGGTCGCATGCTCCAAACGCCGACAGTGCAAGTTTTTCGTACTGGAGCGCATCAACAGGCGGGCGTGTTGCAGTTTGATTCTCTTTAGCGGGTTTGCTCATGGTGAGATTTCCGGTGGATTCCTGAATTACCCGATACTCGCCGACTAACAGCTGGGGTGAGCGGGCACGTAGCGAGTTTGAGAGACCGGGCGTAAAACCAAAACCGGCGAGCCTCGCGGCTCCCTCACCACAGCCCGCCCATAGAAACAGACGTGCATGGTTGTGCACTACCCACTTTCGCAGGTAGTGCGGTTTTACGCTTCGGGCTCTCACACCCGGCCGCTTTATCCAGCGGCAAATAGAAATCTAACCCAACCGTTTTTTAAGACGGGCAACCACACAAGCTAAACGCGCGAATTATAACCAATCTTTACATTTGAGCCGATGCGTCTTCAAGTCACCATGCAGCGCGCGAACGAAGTCAATGCCTCTCCCAGAGTAAAAGGCAAAGAGCCGCTTAAAGCATCGTCCGCACATGCCAAAGCTCAGGAAACAAAACCACATCCAGCATCTTCCGCAAATAAGGCGCACCACTCGTGCCGCCGGTGCCTTGCTTGAATCCAATAATCCGCTCGACTGTCGTTACATGCCTGAACCGCCACTGTCGAAATGCATCCTCGAGATCGACAAGCTCTTCCGCCATCTCGTACAGCTCCCAATGCTGCGAAGGATTCCGATAGACCTCCAGCCAGGCTGCTTCGACGGAAGCATCATGCGTGGTCGGCTGCGACCAATCCCGCTCCAGCCTGGAAGGTGAAATCGCAAACCCTCGCCGCGACAGCAAGCGCACGACTTCGTCATAGAAAGACGGCGATTCTAGCGAAGCCTTCACCTCTGCATACACATCCGCCCGATGCGCATGCGGCTTCAGCATCTGCTCGTTCTTATTGCCGAGCAAAAACTCGATCTGCCGATACTGATAGGACTGGAACCCGGAGGAGCTACCCAGATAAGGCCGCATTGCCGTGTACTCGGACGGCGTCATCGTCGCGAGAACACTCCATGCCTGCACGAGTTGCTCCATGATCCGCGACACGCGAGCGAGCATCTTGAACGCCGGCGGCAACTCATCGCGATGCACCGCCTTCAACGCCGCGCGCAACTCATACAGCGCGAGCTTCATCCACAACTCGCTCGTCTGATGCTGAATGATGAACAGCATCTCGTTGTGATCCGGCGACAACGGATGCTGTGCATCCAGCACCGTCCCCAGCGACAGATAGTCGCCGTAACTCATCGACTCCGAAAAATCGAGCTGCGCGTCATGCCAGCCATCGCCGGAATCGGACGCCAAAGCCGAGGGAGCCGCGGAAGCAGGGGCCGCGGGTTGGGCAGCCACACTGCCATGCCCAAACGGACATCCTTGCGCCGGTTTTTCTTCCGGCAATCCCGGCGTTTGCATGTGATCGGTCATCGCGCGCTCCTCAGGTCACTGCGCCGCGGGCGGCAAATTCAGGGGCTCGCCAGGTCTTTTGCACAAGCACATCGCGCAGCGTCTCCACCGCATCCCATACATCGACAAAGCGCGTGTACAGCGGCGTAAAGCCGAACCGCAACACATGAGGCTCGCGATAGTCGCCGATCACGCCACGCGCGATCAATGCCTGCATTACTTCGTAGCCGTGCGGATGCTCGAAGCTCGCATGCGAACCTCGCTGCGCATGTTCACGCGGCGTCACGAGCTGCAAAGGAAACTCGCTGCAACGCGCTTCGACCAGTTTGATGAACAGATCGGTCAGCGCGAGCGACTTCGCGCGGATCGTCTGCATGTCCGTCTGCAGGAACACATCGAGACCGCATTCGACCAGCGACATCGACACCATTGGCTGCGTGCCGCACAAGAAGCGGCCAATACCGTCATCGGGTTGATAGGCCGGGTCCATTTTGAACGGCGCGCGATGACCCCACCAGCCGGACAGCGGCTGCGCGAAATCGTTTTGATGCCGCTTCGGCACCCATACGAACGCCGGCGAACCCGGGCCGCCATTCAGATACTTGTACGTGCACCCCACTGCGCAGTCGGCGCCAACGCCATTCAGGTCGACCGGCACCGCGCCCGCCGAGTGCGCGAGGTCCCACAGCGCGAGCGCGCCCTTGTCGTGGATGAGTTGGGTCAGCGCGGCCATGTCGTGCATGTAGCCGGTGCGGTAGTTCACGTGCGTGATCATCGCGATTGCGGTGTCGTCGCCGATCGCGGCGGGCAGCTCGGACGGATCGTCGACGAGGCGCAATTCATAACCGCGGTCGAGCTGTTCGATCAGCCCCTGCGCGATGTACAGATCGGTCGGGAAATTCGAGCGCTCGGAGACGATCACGCGTCGCTTCGGATCGCGCGCATTCGCCAACCGCACGGCAGCCGACAAAAGCTTGAACAGGTTGATCGAGATCGTATCCGTGACGACTACTTCGTTGTCGGCCGCACCGATCAGCGGCGCAAGCTTGTTGCCGAGGCGGCGCGGCAATTCGAACCATCCGGCGGTGTTCCAGCTGCGGATCAGGCCTTCGCCCCATTCGGCGCCGATCACGGTCTGCGCCCGTTGTGCGGCGGCGGCTGGCGGCACACCGAGGGAGTTGCCGTCGAGATAGATGGTGCCCGGCGAAAGCGCGAACTGGTCGCGCAGCGGCGCGAGTGGGTCGGCGCCATCAAGCGCCAGTGCTTCGTCACGGTGGTTCATGATGGTCCAGTGAGTGAGATCAAGGAGTTCGGTGAATGCGGTGATTCAGTTTTGCAGAGCGTCGGTGATCAGTGCGATCCGGGTAGCGCCCGCAACACCGCGCGCACGGGGCTCGCATCGAGCGTGGTCAGCTTGAGCGGCAGCGCGATCAATTCGTAGTCGCCGGGTGCGACGGCGTCCAGCACGATGCCTTCGAGGATCGCCATGCGGTGCGCGCGAATCCGGTGGTGCGCGTCCATCGTCTTCGATTCCTGCGGATCGAGCGAGGGCGTATCGATGCCAATCAGCTGGACGCCGCGAGCAGCGAGCAGATCGATCGTCTTCGGCGCAACGGCGCAGAACGCGCTGTCCCAGACCGCCGTCGGCGCGTTCCTGTAAGTACGTAGTAAGACTCGCGGTGGCAGGTCGTCGAGCGAGCCGGTCAGGTGTTGTGGCGTCACAACAGGCGAGGCACCGATGCAATGAATCACGCGGCAGCGTCCCAGGTACGCATCGAGCGCGACCTGGCCGATCGCCGCGCCTTCGGCGTCGTAGTGAAGCGGGGCATCGGTGTGAGCGCCGGTGTGCGGCGACAGCGTCAACCGCGCGACGTTGACGGGCGAGCCCGCTTCCATGCGCCACACGCGTTCGATTCCGACCGGCGTGTCGCCAGGCCAGACCGGCGTCGTGGTATCGACAGCGGGGGTGATGTCCCAGAGTGTTTCCATGTCTCCATCGGCAAATTGTCTCTATCCAGGAATGATAGGTGGCTTGACGCGAAATGTGATTGCGAAAAAATCTCCTTCGGAGCCGTGTCTTGGAACATAATTTGAGTCAAATGGGAAAGGGAGACCGAATATGAACGCGATCTCGCTCGACGCCACCGATTGCCGTATCTTGACGGTGCTTCAGCAAGAAGGAAGGATCAGCAATCTCGATTTGGCGGAGCGCATTTCGCTTTCGCCATCGGCCTGTTTACGACGCCTGCGCCTGCTGGAAGAGCAGGGCGTCATCGAACATTACCGCGCGTGTCTGAACCGCGAAGTGCTGGGTTTCGAACTGGAAGCGTTCGTGCAGGTGTCGATGCGCAACGACCAGGAGAACTGGCACGAGCGTTTTGCGGAGGCGGTGCGGGATTGGCCGGAAGTGGTCGGCGCGTTTGTCGTGACCGGCGAAACCCACTATCTGCTGCGGGTGCTCGCCCACAATCTCAAACACTATTCGGATTTCGTGCTGCAACGCCTCTATAAGGCGCCGGGCGTGATGGATATTCGCTCGAATATCGTGCTGCAGACGCTGAAGGAAGATTCGGGCGTACCGGTGTGGCTAGTGAAGAAAGCCAGCGGCCACAGCACGCCGCATAGCTGAGTGCGGGCGGCGGGGCAGCTTGCGTCGGCTTGAACCCGCTTGCGGCCGCTGTTGATACACAGCGGCGCCCGCATTCAGAGTGACTTGAGTCCGTGGAACTGCCCGTTCTGGAAGACCAGCGGCGCAATCTCCGCGGCATTCTCGTGGACGCCGCAGCGCTCCACTTCGCCGACGAAAATCACGTGGTCGCCTTCTTCGTAGCGGCTGCGGTTATGGCATTCGAACCAGGCGAGCGCGCCGTCGAGCACCGGCATGCCGGTGTCGCCTTCGGCGTGCGACACCCCTTCGAAACGATCGCCCTTCACCGTGGCAAAGCGCTTGCATAGATCGAGCTGCGACGCGGCCAGCACGTTGACCACATAGTGACTGTTGGCCCGGAACACCGGCATCGACGCCGAGCGCGTGGCGAGGCTCCACAGCACCAGCGGCGGATTGAGCGAAACCGAATTGAACGAGCTGGCCGTGATGCCGATCAATTGGCCGGACGCTGCGCGCGTTGTAATGACAGTGACCCCGGTGGCGAATTGGCCGAGCGCCTGTTTAAAGGCGACCTGGTCGAAGTTGGGCGGGCTGGCGCGCTTCATCGGGCGGAAGCCTTGGTGCCAAGCCGGGTGAACCCCGGGCTGAACCCATCGCGCATGCGGCCGGAAACAAATGATTCAAAAGTCATAGTGAAAATCGTCGATTTGCCCCAATTTTAACTGCAATCGCGGTGGACTGGCCGCGACCCCTGCCGGTTTGTGGAAAAACCGCTAAGCTGGAAAGTCTTGGGGGTGGCATGAGCGTTGCGGTTAACTGGGACCGGCATCGGCCGACTATGAGTATCAAGGAGCAAGCAGCATGAGTCAGATAGGCGAAGTCGCCACCCTCGGTGGCGGGTGTTTCTGGTGTCTTGAAGCGGTGTATCTGGGCGTCGAAGGTGTGAACTCGGTGGAGTCGGGCTATGCGGGCGGCCAGACCCAACGCCCGACCTATGAACAGGTGTGCGACGGCGTGACGGGCCACGCGGAAGTCGTGAACCTCGACTTCGATCCGGCGAAGATCAGCTATCGCGAGATTCTCGATATTTTCTTCGCGATTCACGATCCGACCCAGCTGAACCGGCAGGGCAACGACGTTGGCACGCAATACCGCTCAGTGATTTTTACCCACTCCGACGCACAGCGTGAAGCGGCACTGCAGGCGATCCGCGAGATCGGCGAACAGGGCATCTACGACGGTCAGATCGTCACCCAGGTGCTGCCGCTCGACGGCAACTACTGGCCGGCCGAGGCGTATCACCAGAACTACTTTGCGCAGCATCCGAATCAGGGGTACTGCTCGTTCGTGGTGGCGCCGAAGGTCGCGAAGTTCCGTCAGAAGTTCGCGCATCGGATCAAGGCGAGCTGAGCGTTTGGCGGTGGCGTGATGACGGCTTTGTCTGACCCGCCTGGTAGTAGTCAGATCCGGCCACCGGGTTCGCCGCCATCATGCCGCTCGCCGTGGTCTGGCTGCAGCTCCGCTTCCGCTTCCGCGTCCGACGCCGGTTGCGTAGGGTCCTGCTCGTGCTCATGAGCAAGGTGCGCATACGCTTCAATAATCGCCCGCGCCAATTCCACGCAGCTTAACGGCGCCGAACCTTCGGCCTTGTTGTTGATCGCGATCACCACCGGCTGGCCGGCCAGCGCGTAACGCGCAGCCAGTTCGGCGAGCGCGGCGCGGGTCGCCGGGTCCTGATCGACCAGCTGGTTGAACGGTTCATACTTGGCCTTCGCCTGTTCGTATTTGAAGCCGCCGTGCAAACTCCAGCGCACGATCAGAGGGCCGGCCGGCTCGCCGTCCAGCAGCGCGAGCGCCGCCGCCTGGCGCAGCGGGTCCGGCATCCGTGCATGAATGCCCACGCAATACCGCACGCCCGCCGCTTTCAACGAGCGGATAAAGCGCGGCGTGAGCAAACTCGCGTCGCGGATTTCGATCGCATAGCAGGTGCCTTCAGGCAGCTTGGGCAGCGCTGTGAGGAACTCGGCGAGGCGCTCGATGAACACCGCCGGTTGCGCGAGCATCTGGTCGGGCAGCGGTGAGAGCTGGAACACCAGCGCACCGGCTTTCGCACCGAGGCCTTCGAGGCATGGCGTGACGAATTCGTCGGTTGCCATTTGCGCGTTCAGAAAGCACGGGTTTAGCGAGACCGGCTCGCCGCGTTCGGCGCGCACGGTGGCATCGGTAATCGTCATCGGCGCTTTGACGATGAAGCGGAAGTGCTCCGGCACCTGCTGTGCGTAGCGCAAGTATTCGGTGACGGTGAGCGCCTGATAAAACGACCGGTCGATGCTGACGGTCTTTAACAGCGGATGTGCGCCATAGGCCGTCAAGCCTTCGCGCGAGAGTTTGCTGTTGCTGTAGTCGTCGCCGTAGACGATGCCATTCCAGCCTGGAAACGACCATGTCGACGTACCGAGATGGACCTGCGGCGGCAGTTCGGCGGCGAGCGCCAGGACTTCAGAAGAGGGGGGGGCGGCGAGAACGTCGCGTGAGCGGCGTTTCCTCGGCGTTTCGGCGGTTGCAGGCGCTGCATTGGCTCTGGCCGCGGTCTCGGCTTCGGATGGCGCCGGTGCGTCGTCTTCCTGCCAGAGCGGGGCAGCGCTGCTTGCTTTTGCGCGCGGCTGGCGCCGCCGTTCAACTTGCGCCGCGGTCGCGGGTGTTGGTGCTGCAGCCGAGCTTGCTAGCGTCACGTCGGCTTCGGCAATCGCGCGCGGTGGTTTCGCGCCCACATCAGGCTTCGATGCCGGCGCCGGTGTCTGCTCTACCGGCATCCCGAACAGATCGAACTGCACGGCGTCGGCTGGTGCGTCTTGCCCGCCGCTTACCGACTGTTCAACTTCGTTTGTCCCGCTCTGGTCCATCGATGTTCGACCTGCTGTTTAAGGTTTGCGCCACGTCGGCCCGCCCATGCGATGCACGAGCCATGGCGCGCAGCGAAGGCAAATCGCCGCGGCGCAACCGTATCACAACGTTTTGTCGTACATATAGTGGCGCGACCACGGCAAGGTTCTCGCGCTGCGGCCGGCTCTGCGGCACACCACCTGGTAGATCGAGACGTCGTCGTTCTCGAACGCGTACGCGCAGCCGGCGAGGTACACGCGCCAAATGCGGAATTTTTCGTCATCGACCAGCTTGCGGGCTTCCTCCGCATGCGCCTCGAAGTTTTCCGCCCAGATGGTCAGCGTGTGCGCATAGTGACGGCGCAGGCTTTCGACGTCAACCGCTTCAAGCCCGCCGCGCTGCATCGCTTCGAGCGCAAGGCTGATGTGCGGCAGTTCGCCGTCAGGGAATACATAACGGTCGATGAATTCGCCGCCGCCGAGCGCGGTTTCGCCGCTGTCCGAATCGCTCGACGTGATGCCGTGATTCATGGCGACGCCGTCGTCGACGAGCAGATCGTGGATCTTCTCAAAGTAGCCCGGCAGATTCTTGCGGCCGACATGCTCGAACATGCCGACGCTGGTGATGCGGTCGAACTGCCCGTCGATGTCGCGATAATCCTGCAGACGAATCTCGATCTGATTTTCCAGGCCCGCGGCTTTCACGCGTGCGGTAGCGAGATCGAACTGGTTCTGCGACAGCGTCACGCCGACGCACTTCGCGCCGAACTTCTGCGCTGCACGCAGGACGAGCGCGCCCCAGCCGCAGCCGATATCGAGCAGGCGCTGCCCCGGTTGCAACTGGATCTTGGTGAGGATGTGGTCGATCTTCTTGATCTGCGCGGTGGCGAGATCTTCAGTGCCATTCTCGAAGTACGCACACGAGTACACCATGTTCTCGTCGAGCCACAGTTTGTAGAATTCGTTCGAGACGTCGTAGTGGTACTGAATGGCCTTCTTGTCCGACGACTTCGAGTGCTGGAAGTAGCGCCGCACGCGCGCCAGCTTGCTTGCGCTGGTGACGGTGTTGCGCGCCAGCTGATAGCTGACGTTGATAATGTCCGACAGCTTGCCTTCGATGTCGATCTTGCCCTTCACATATGCCTCGCCCAGATTGTCGAGGCTCGGTTCGAGCAGATAAGGCAGCGCCGTAGCGCTTTTGACATGTAGCGTGACCCGAGGCGCGGCGAACTGCCCGAAGTCATGTTGCTGACCGTCCCACAGCACAAGGCGTGCTGGCAGGTTAGCCTTGGTTTTTACGTCCTCCACCCACTGCGCCAGCTTTTTCTCCCAGAACATGTGATCTCTCCGTGTCCGTTGAATTAAAGCAAAGCCTGTGTGGATTGCGGCTCGGTGCGGCGCAACTCCCATGCCGCGAGACGCACTCCGACCGGCGCGCGCTACTGCGTTGGCAACGCGCGTACGGTCTTGTATTTCGATTCAAGGCGAAAGGCGGGAGATTTGCCAGTTGCTGTGTTCGCTTGAACGCGTGTAGAGCAAACGATCGTGCAAACGCGACGGCCGGCCCTGCCAGAATTCGATTGCTTCGGGTACCAAACGATAGCCGCCCCAGTGCGGTGGGCGCGGCGGTTGGTCGCCGTATTGCAGGATGATTTCGCGTTCGCGTGTTTCGAGCTGCGAACGGCTTTCAATTACCTGACTTTGATTGGATGCCCACGCGCCGATGCGTGAACCGAGCGGACGCGACGCGAAATACGTATCGCTTTCTTCCGCGCTGGTTTTGGCGATGCGGCCTTCAACGCGCACCTGGCGTTCAAGTTCGATCCAGTAGAACAGCAGGCTCGCATAGGGATTGGCGGCCAGTTCGCGGCCCTTGCGGCTTTCGTAGTTGGTGAAGAACACAAAGCCGCGCTCGTCGACGCCTTTGATCAGCACAATGCGCGCCGACGGCCGGCCGCGCGAGTCGACCGTGGCCAGCGTCATCGTATTCGGTTCGGGCAATTGGGCGTCTACCGCTTGCTGAAACCACGTGTCGAATTGACGAAACGGGTTGCGGTTGATATCGGCAACGTCCAAAGAACCCAGCGAATAGTTTTTTCGAAGTTCGGCGAGTGAGGTCATATTCTTATGCGAACGCTACAGTACAACCAGTATAGCCAAGGCGTGAACTCTTTGCGCGCGACCAGATCAAGGCCCGCCGCACTGTGTGGACATCGACGCCCCTACGTTCTGCGGCCATTCGTGCATAAGTGGGTGCGGCCGTGTGGATCGTCGCGATCAGGCAAAATACGGGCTGCGAACGCCTGAGCGTTTGTACCAGTTTGTACCACTTTGTGTTTTGCCTGCTTTGAACGAGCCTTCCACCATGTCCAGCACCACCGCGCATTCCGATCTTACTACCAGCCTCGACGGGAGTGAAACCGCCGACCGCGCGCGGCGCTTCGGCGGCATTGCCCGCCTGTACGGCGCACCGGCGCTCGCTGCGTTCGAAGGGGCACACGTCGCCGTGATCGGCATCGGCGGGGTCGGTTCCTGGGTGGCGGAGGCGTTGGCGCGCAGCGCGGTGGGCACGCTGACCTTGATCGATCTGGACAATGTCGCCGAGAGCAACACTAACCGCCAGATCCATGCGCTGGACGGTAATTATGGAAAACCGAAGGTCGAGGCGATGGCCGAACGCATCGCGGCAATCAATCCGTTCTGCGACGTGCGGCTGGTGGAAGACTTTGTGGAGCCGGACAATTTCGCGGCGACGCTCGGCGGCGGTTTCGACTACGTGATCGACGCGATCGACAGCGTGCGCACCAAGACCGCGTTGATCGCGTGGTGCGTCGAGAAGAAGCAGCCGTTGATTACGGTGGGCGGCGCGGGTGGCCAACTGGATCCGACGCGCATTCGGATCGACGATCTCGCGTTGACCACCCAGGACCCGTTGTTATCGAAAGTGCGCGGGCAGTTGCGTAAGCAGCATGGCTTTCCGCGCGGCCCGAAGGCGAAGTTCAAGGTGAGCGCGGTGTATTCCGATGAGCCGCTGATCTATCCGGAGGCCGCCGTGTGCGATATCGACGAGGAAGCGGAGCACGTCACGACGTCGCCGGGGCATACGGGACCGGTGGGTTTGAACTGTGCGGGATTTGGATCGAGCGTGTGCGTGACCGCGAGCTTCGGTTTTGCCGCGGCCGCGCATGTGTTGCGGGCGTTGGCCAGGCAGGCTGCGGGTTGAAGTGGTGGGGTGTTTGAAGCCGGGAGCCGGGCAGGTGTGCGGTGAGGCGGTAAAGCTGGAAGGCAATAAAGACACGAGCGGGCCGCAAGGCATTAAGCGACTGCGAGGGAGCGAGTCGTTGCAGCGTATGCCGCAGCGCATTCAGGCGCGGCTCCCTCGCCGCACCTGAACACAGTACCGATTAGAACAACAACGCGCTCAGCTTGCGCCGCCATTGCGACACCAGTTCCGGCTGATGCGCGGCGAGATCGAACACCGACAGCATCGTTTTACGGCCGATGTCGTCGCGGAACGTGCGGTCGCGTTGCACGATCGCCAACAAGTGTTCGAGCGCGCCTTCGTATTTGCGCCGGGCGATAAGTGCGCTAGCCAGATCGAAGCGTGCTTCGAGATCGTCCGGATTCGCTGCGACTTTGGCTTCGAGTGCATCCGTGGGCGGCAGATCAGCCGCGGCGTCCACCGCATCGAGCCGCGTCTTGATCGCGTTGAAGCGGGCGTCGATCCCCTGCGTGGTTTTCGGCGACAGCAGGTCGACTTCATTGCGCGCTTCGTCGATGCGATGATCTTCGAGCAGCATCTCGATGAGGTCCATGCGTGCTTCGTCGAAGCCTGGGTCGTAGGCGAGTGCGGCTTGCAGCGCGTTGTAGGCATCCTCGCGGCGGCCGTCAGCCAACGCGGCTTGCGCGTCAAGACGTGCCGCGTCCGCGCCTTGCGGCACGAGGCGCTCGATAAACTCGCGCAACTGACCTTCCGGTAGCACGCCGACGAATTGATCGACCGGCTGGCCGTCGGCAAACGCCATGACGTGCGGAATGCTGCGTACCTGGAAGTGTCCGGCCAGTTCCTGGTTCTCGTCCACGTTTACCTTTACCAGCTTCCATTTGCCGGCGGCTTCGGCTTCGAGCTTCTCCAGCATTGGGCCGAGCGTCTTGCAGGGGCCGCACCACGGCGCCCAGAAATCGACCAGCACAGGGGCCAGTGTCGACGCCGTGATGACGTCCTGTTCGAAAGTGGCCAGAGTGGTGTCCATTGCGTCCTCGTCGATAAAACGGTTTGTTGGCTAGTTGGGGCCGAGTGCCGCGAATTCAATGATTCAACGCGGCGGATGCAGGCCGCCGGGGCCGCACATGCCCGCACAGACGGCGAGCTTGCCGGTGGCGAGCGCACGGGGTGCCGCCACGTTCACACAGGTGGCGAGCGCACGGGGTGCCCCCCACGTTCACTTATTTTCTTGTCGGCAGCGGAATCCATTCGGTTTCGCCCGGCACCTGGCCCATCTCCTGATTGGTCCAAGCCAGCTTCGCGGCTTCGATCTTCTCGCGCGAACTGGCGACGAAGTTCCATTCGATAAAGCGCTCGCCATCCAGCTTCTCGCCACCCAGCAGCATTGCGCGTGCGCCGCGGCTGCTGGCAAGCGTGACGGTTTCGTCGAGCGCGAGCACGGCCATCTGCCCCACTTCGAGCGGCGTGCCGTCGATCTCCAGATCGCCGTCCACCAGGTAGACACCGCGTTCCTCGTGCTCCGGTTCGAGCGCGAAGGCGCCGCCCGGGGCGAATTCCGCGGCCACATACAGCGTGCCGGAAAAGGTCGCGACCGGCGAGGTTTCGCCGAACGCCGTGCCGGCGATCACGCGCAGCGTGACGCCGTTGCGCTCGACCACCGGCAGTGTGTTTGCCGCGTGATGCGAGAAGGACGGTGCGATGTCTTCGTCCTCGAGCGGCAGCGCGACCCAGGTCTGGATGCCGTGCACGGTTTGGCCGCTCGCGCGGTCTTCAGGCGGCGTGCGTTCGGAATGGACGATGCCGCGGCCCGCCGTCATCCAGTTGACGTCGCCCGGGACGATCTTCTGCTCGGAGCCGAGGCTGTCGCGATGCATGATCGAGCCCTCGAACAGATACGTGACGGTGGCGAGGCCGATATGCGGGTGCGGACGCACATCGAGCCCGACACCGGGTTCGAGCGCGGCGGGACCCATATGATCGAAGAAGATGAACGGGCCGATCAGGCGTGCCGCCATGGCCGGCAGCACACGGCGCACGCTGAGGTTGCCGACGTCGCGCAGATGGGGTTTGAGAACTGCTTTGATCGAGGAAGACATGGGCAGGCTCGGCTGGAAGGGTGGGTTGGATTTTGTTTAATGGATGATTCTACTGCGGTTAAGGCTACGCCCGCATTCCGCATGCCATGTACACACATGTATTTACATTGACGGTGCGGATGGCTATAGTATTAGCTCGTACATCCGGCGTACATCCGCAGCAGGAGTTCAGCATGCTCACCAAAGTCTTTCGCAACGGCAATTCGCAAGCGGTGCGTATTCCAGCCGAATTGGCATTCGACCGCGCCGACGTCGAGGTTGAAATCGAACGAGTTGGCGAAGAATTGCGGATCCGTCCAACCCGGCGTCCACTGACCGGCGTGCTCAAAAAATTCGGCAAATTCGGGCCAGACTTCATGTCCGAAGGACGTGGAGATCACGAGCAGGCCGAGCGCGAGGATTTGTAATGCCGCGCTACATGCTCGACACGAATATCTGCATCTACCTGATGAAGAACCAGCCGGAACAGGTTGCGAAGCGCTTTGCGGAATGTTTCGTCGGCGATGTGGTGATGTCTGCCATTACTTTTGCAGAACTCGAATACGGCGTGGCGGTATCGGCGAACCGTGCACGCGAGCGCCGCAATCTGGCGGCACTCGCCGAAGATATTCTGGTCATGCCGTTCGACAGCGCTGCAGCAAGCGCGTACGGTCCGATTCGCGAGGCGACGCGCGAGCGTAAGAAGGATCAGTTCGACGAGCTAATCGCGGCACATGCCGTGGCGCTCGGCGTGGTGCTGGTGACCAACAACGAACGTGACTTCGCCGCGTATCCGGGGCTGCGCGTGGAAAACTGGCTGAACGGCTAGCTACGCTTTAACGCACTTTCGCGTGAGGCGACGTCCGCTCAACTGACGCCAACGCGGCATGACCCGGCGTGATGCGATGTCATGCCGCGTTGGCGTCAGGTCATGCGGTTCTTCGCCAACGGCGGGTTCGCCGCGAAATAGCGCTTGATGCCGTTCATGATCGCGTCGGCCATCTTGTCGCGATACGCGTCGTCGTTCAGGCGGCGCTCTTCGTCCGGATTGCTGATGAAGGCGGTCTCCACGAGGATCGACGGAATGTCCGGCGCCTTCAGCACGGCAAACCCGGCCTGTTCGACCGAACCCTTGTGAAGCTTGTTGATGCCGCCGATTTCATTCAGCACGAAATTGCCGTAGCGCATCGAATCGCGGATCTGCGCCGTGGTCGACATATCGAATAGCGCGCGGTTGACGGAGGCGTCGGCGGACTTGATGTTGATACCGCCGATCTGATCCGACGAGTTCTCCTTGTTCGCCATCCAGCGGGCCGCGGCGCTCGACGCGCCATGCTCCGACAACGCGAACACCGACGAGCCTTTCGCTTCGGGTGTGGTGAACGCGTCCGCATGGATCGACACGAACAGGTCCGCACCCACGCGCCGTGCCTTCTGCACCCGCACGTTAAGCGGCACGAAGAAGTCGGCGTCGCGCGTCATCATGGCGCGCATGTTCGGCTGTGCGTCGATCTTCGCGCGCAGCTTCTTCGCGATGTCGAGTGCGACGTGCTTCTCGTAAGTGCCCGAGCCGCCGATCGCGCCCGGGTCCTCGCCGCCGTGACCCGGATCGATCGCGACGGTGAGCAGACGCACCGTGTTGCTCTTGCCGGTTTTCGGGTTGGTGAAGGCGTAGCTATCGTCGCCGTTGCTGTCATCACCGAGGTTGCCGGCGCTGCTGCCACTGCCACTGCTATTGCTGCCTTTGTTGCGGGCAAGCGCCGTGGGCGGCGCGCTGGGCGCCGTCGGCGTCGAAGGCTTGCCGAGCATAGGGGGAGCAGGCGCCGGCGTAATATGCACCGGCGGACGCGGCACGCTCGGCGCCGTTCCGCCGCTGCCGTTCTGCGCATAACGCTCGAAGAAGGCTTCGCTGTTATCGGCGGTGGGCGGCGTGGTGCCCGGGCCGCTTAACGTGGCGGGCGGCGCGTTGTTTTCATCCAGCGTTTGCTGCTTGCGCTCGGTCTGCGCGAGCAGATCCATCAGCGGATCGGGCGCGACGGCGGGGTACAGGTCGAACACCAGCCGGTATTTGTACGCGCCGACCGGCGGCAGCGTGAACACTTGGGGCTTCACCGAGCCCTTCAGATCGAACACCATACGCACGACGTGCGGCTGATATTGCCCGACACGTACCGACTGGATCTGCGGATCGTTCGGCGTGATCTTCGATACCAGATCCTTCAGCGCCTGATCCAGATCGAGGCCGCTCAGATCGACCACCAGCCGGTCCGGCCCCTGCAGCAACTGCTGCGTGTTCTGCAAAGGCTGATCCGACTCGATCGTCACGCGCGTGTAATCGCGTGCCGGCCAAACCCGCACGCCCAGCACCGAGCTCGCCCACGCGAGACGCGGAGCGACCAGGCCGAGCACCAGCGTGGACGCGCCCGCGCGCAGAATCTGCCGGCGCCGCCAGTTATGCGTTGCGGTAGCCGCCGATTCGATCGAGCGGAACGGTTTGATCAACATCTTTCGAGACATGCCTTTCCTGATTCGCTGTATGCCCGCGCGACGAGTACCCGGCCGTCGCCCTCGTGGTCCAGGTCGAGCGCGAAGACGAGATCCGGCACGCCGAGGAGACGCCCGGCGCGCTCTGGCCATTCGACGAGGCAGATGGCGCCGCTATCGAAGTACTCGCGAAAGCCCGCGTCAGCCCATTCGGCCGGGTCGGTGAATCTGTACAGATCGAAGTGATAGAGCGCGAGTTCCCCAGCGGACCGCTCAAGCACGTAGGGTTCGACGAGTGTGTAGGTGGGACTGCGCACGCGGCCGGTGTGGCCGAGGCCGCGCAAGGTCGCGCGCACGAGTGTGGTTTTGCCGGCGCCGAGGTCGCCGACTAGTTGGACTTGCAGTCCGTGGAATGCCTGATGACCTGCGGCGCCTGGCGTGTGTTGTTGCGCTGCTTGCTGCGGGTTTTGCTGCGGGGTTTGCTGAAACCCGCGCGCGCTTTCGATTGCCCGTGCAAAGCGCTCGCCGAATGCGTTGGTGGCGGCCTCGTCCGCGAGCGCGAAGGAGCGTTCGAGCAGGACATCGGCGGGCGGTTGGATCGCGAGATCGGAATTGACGGGCATTCTCGTAAAATGGCGTGATGAACCGAAGTCCGGAGTCCCCAGTTTCCTGCACGCCTGCGTCTAACGACGATGCGCGTGCCGAACGTCATTTCGATGAAGCGGCGCTGAATGCGCTCGCGCTGAACATCAAAACGTGGGGCCGTGAACTGGGTTTCGGGGCGATCGGTATCAGCGACACCGATCTCTCCGCTGCCGAGGCGCCGCTCGCAGCATGGCTGGACGCGGGTTGCCACGGCGAGATGGATTATATGGCGAAACACGGCATGAAACGCGCGCGCCCCGCCGAGCTTGTGGCCGGCACGCGACGTGTGATTACCGCGCGCATCGCCTATTTGCCCGCTCAGACGTTGAGTGGAAAGGCGCACGAAAGCGCATTGCAGGACACGCCGCTGGCACCGCCAGACTGGCGCGCAGCCGAGCATGCGCGGATTGCGGACCCGTCGGCTGCGGTGGTGTCGATCTATGCGCGGGGCCGCGATTATCACAAGGTAATGCGTAACCGTCTGCAACATCTGGCCGAGAAAATCGAGGCGGAGATCGGCGCGTTCGGCTACCGCGTATTTACCGATTCGGCGCCGGTGCTCGAAGTAGAACTTGCCCAGAAGGCCGGAATCGGCTGGCGCGGCAAACACACGCTGTTGCTGCAGCGCGATGCCGGTTCGCTGTTTTTTCTCGGCGAAATCTACGTCGACGTGCCGCTGCCCACCGATGCCGAGACCTCGCCCGACAATGCGCCCGAAACGCCGGGTTCGCATTGCGGCAGTTGCACGCGCTGCATCGGCGCATGCCCGACGGGTGCGATTGTGGCGCCCTACAAGGTCGACGCACGCCGCTGTATTTCGTATCTGACGATCGAATTGAAGGGCAAGATTCCCCTGGAAATGCGGCCGCTGATCGGTAATCGTGTGTATGGCTGCGACGATTGCCAGCTCGTCTGTCCCTGGAACAAGTTTGCGCAGGCCGCGCCGGTCGCGGATTTCGATGTGCGGCATGGGCTCGATCGCGCGACGCTGGTCGAGTTGTTTGCATGGAGCGCGGAGGAGTTCGATACGCGCATGCAGGGCAGTGCGATTCGCCGCATCGGCTATGAGAGCTGGCTGCGCAATCTGGCGGTGGGGATGGGTAATGCGCTGCGGGCCTCGTCGGAAAGTTTGAGTGCGGATGCGCGTGAGGCGATTGTTAGCGCGCTGAAGTTACGCGTCGATGACCCCTCCGTCGTGGTGCGCGAGCATGTGGAATGGGCGTTGGAAGCGGCGTAAAGTAGCGGCAATCGGGCGGGGGCCGGGGGCTGTGCCAGAAATAAGCGGCGAGTCATGGCGCGTAGCGCGTTTGCAAACTACCCGCGCGCTCATTCAAATGCGCCGCCGTGCGATCTGAAAGATGCCCCGCCAATCACGGAGCAAGCAACCATGTTCAACGCAGTGATCGATGCACCGTTCGGCAAGGTCGGCATCCGCCTCGAAGGCGAGGCCGTGCGCGAAATCGTCTATCTGCCGGAGTCGACGCCGAGTGTCGCGCCGGACACGCTTCTGGCAAAGCAGGTCGTAGAGCAGCTCGAGCGATATTTCGAACGTGCGTCCGCGAAGTTCGAATTGCCGCTGGCAGCGGTTGGCACCGCGTTTCAGCGGCGCGTATGGCAAGCGATCAGCGACATTCCGCCGGGCGTCGTACTGACCTATGGGCAACTGGCAAGGCAGCTCGGTAGCGCTCCTCGCGCGGTCGGTCAGGCGTGCGGGGCAAATTACTTCCCGATCGTGATTCCGTGTCATCGGGTGGTCAGTTCGAGCGGCATCGGCGGATTCGCGCATCACGCCGGAGATGGTTTCTTTCGCAACGTCAAGCGCTGGCTTCTGGCGCATGAAGGCATTCCCTACGCATGAGCGACACCGTGACTGAAGACGCGCCGGCCGCGTCACCTTTGTTTGTGGCGAGCTCGGCCTCGATCGATGCGTTCTGCGACGCGTTGTGGCTCGAGCACGGCTTGTCGCGCAACACGCTCGACGCGTACCGCCGCGATCTGCGGCTGTTCTGCGAATGGCTTGTGCAAACCCGCGACAAGTCGCTCGACACCGCCAGCGAGGTCGACCTCGACGCCTATAGCGCGGCGCGCCAGAAAGACAAATCCACCTCGGCGAACCGGCGGCTCTCGGTGTTTCGCCGCTACTACGGCTGGGCGGTGCGCGAGCATCGCACGAAGATCGATCCGACGGTACGCATCCGTTCAGCCAGGCAACCTCCGCGTTTTCCGTCGACGCTCACTGAAGCGCAAGTCGAAGCGCTGCTCGGTGCTCCGGATATCGACACGCCCTTGGGCCTGCGCGACCGCACCATGCTGGAGTTGATGTACGCGAGCGGTTTGCGTGTCACCGAACTCGTCACGCTGAAGACGGTGGAAGTGGGCCTGAACGAAGGCGTCGTGCGCGTAATGGGCAAGGGTTCGAAAGAGCGCCTGATTCCGTTCGGCGAAGAGGCGCACGGCTGGATCGAACGCTATCTGCGCGAAGCGCGTCCTGCTTTGCTGGGAGCGCGGGCGACGGATGCGCTGTTCGTCACCAGCCGCGCGGAGGGCATGACCCGCCAGCAGTTCTGGAACATCATCAAGCGTCACGCGGCAGCGGCCGACGTGCACGCGCCGCTCTCGCCGCATACGCTGCGGCATGCGTTCGCGACGCACCTGCTGAACCATGGTGCCGATTTGCGCGTCGTGCAATTGCTGCTCGGCCATACGGATATCTCGACCACGCAGATCTATACGCACGTGGCCCGCGAACGGCTGAAGTCGTTGCATGCGCAGCATCACCCGCGGGGGTGAGGCTCGTTAGCGGCTGCGCGGGGCGATGCGCTTGCCGTTGCTGCGGCTGGTAGCGGCTAAGGCGGCCGCTACCAAAGCCACAGCCACCACCGCAGCCACAGCCACAGCCGCAGCCACAGCCACAGCCACAGCCACAGCCACAGCCACAGCCACAGCCACAGCCACAGCCACAGCCACAGCCACAGCCACAGCCACAGCCACAGCCACCACCGCAGTCGCTGTCTTTGCCACCGCCGCGGCCATCACCATGGCGTCAGACGAAATCGCGCAGTCGGTGCTTGAGAATCTTGCCCGTCGACGCAGCCGGCAGCGCAGCCAGCACCTTCACTTCGGCGGGGCGCTTATATGGCGCGAGACGCTCGCCGCACCACGCGATCAGTTCAGCCGGCGACACCTTCGCGCCTGCGATCAATTCGACGAACGCGACCACTTCCTCGTTACCCTCTACCGCGCGCCCGATCACCGCCGACTGCACCACCTGCGGATGCGCGTTCAACACATGCTCGACCTCCGCGGGATACACGTTGAAGCCTGAGCGGATGATCAGCTCCTTGCTGCGCCCGACGATATGCAACGCACCGTCCGTGTCCTGCCGCGCGAGATCGCCGGTCTTGAGCCAGCCGTCTTCGGTGACTGCAGCGCGGGTCTGCTCCGGGCTGCGGTAGTAGCCGAGCATCACGTTCGGGCCACGCACCCATAGTTCGCCGATTTCGCCCGGCGCGGCATCCACACCATCGAGCCCGACGAATCGCACCTCAACGCCAGGGATGACCTCGCCGACCGAGCAATCGCTGCGTGGCGCATCGAGCATGGTGTGGGAGACGGTCGGGCTGCTCTCGGTCATGCCGTAGCCGTTGTGGAGCGGCAGGCCGTAGACGCTTTCGACGTGCGCTTTCAACGCGGCGTCGAGCGGCGAGCCGCCCGAATAGGCAAAGCGCAGGTGCGGCGCGGACCACGTGTGGCCATGTGTTTGCAGATGTTCGAGCAGTTTGGCGTGCATGGCCGGAACGCCCTGGAAGATCGAAACGCGTTCTTCGGCGAGCGCGCGACGCACCGCTTCCGGTGCGAAACGTGGCGCGAGGCGCAAGGTGGCGCCGGCGTGCAGGCTGCCGAGACAAACCGAGGCAAAGCCATACACGTGCGAGATCGGCAGAACGGCGTACGCGATATCGTCCGGGCCGATTTTGCGCAAGCGGCTCGACACGGCCGCGATGAAGAGCAGATTGCGATGCGACAGCATCACGCCTTTCGGCGCGCCCGTGGTTCCCGTGGTGTAGATCAGTGCGGCGCATTGGCGGTGATTGGCGGCTTCGACCGGTTCGGCTTTCGCGATGGTGTCGATCGTGTACGACCAGGCACCGATATCCGGTGTGATAGCGGGCGCTGTGATGGCTTGAAGCCGCTGCGCATGCTGTTGGGCATCCGCGGAGCTTTCGACCGCATACGCGACCACGCGAGGCTGCGCATGCGCACGGATCGCGTCGAGTTCGGCTGCTGACAGGCGTGCATTCGACACCAGCGCCCACGCGTCGAGTTTCGCGGTCGCGAACAGCAGCACGATCTGCACGATGCTGTTCTCGGCCACGATCATCACGCGATCGCCGCCACGCACGCCCCAATTGCGCAGTAGCGCGGCGGCGGCATCGACGGCTTCCAGAAGTTGCGCATTGGTGAGGCGGCGCGCATCCTCGATCAAGGCGACGTGCTGCGGATCGCGCGCGGCGGCGAGCGCTGGAATGTCGGCGATACGCGCGGGCAGGGCTGCCAGCAGCGCGGGAATATCGATCGTGGAACGGGTGGATGAATCGAGTCTCAACACTGTCTCCTGTGTCGACCAGAGTTGACGCTTTAGCGTCTTACTCTGGTCCCATGCAAAGCGGTCGACCAGAGTTGACGCTTTAGCGTCTTACTCTGGTCCCATGCAAAGCGGTCGACCAGAGTTGACGCTTTAGCGTCTTACTCTGGTCCCATGCA